>DATLSL010000121.1:0-17155 GCA_035534135.1 Rhodanobacteraceae bacterium
CAAGCCACAGGTGGGCGTGATCGGCGTCGCGGGCGTGGCGCATCAGCGCGTCGCCACAGCCGACGCGCGCAGCGGTCGCGTCAGCCTGCTGACGCCGGCGGCGCTGTTTCCCTACGAGTTCAGCTGGTCGCCGCACGCGCGCCGCATCACCTATGTCGCCGCGCCACCGCCGGGTGACGACAACTGGTGGATCGCGCAGCTTTACGTGCAGGACGCGCAGCCCGGCGCCAAACCGGTCGTCGTCGTCGATCCCGACACCGTCGCCGGTCCGCTGCACGGGCTGCAGATTGCGTTGCCGCGGTTCGCGCCCGCTGGCCGCTCGATCGCCTTCATCGGCGGTCTGATGAGCGACCAGGGCGTCACCGGCGGCGATATCTATCTCGCGCCGGCGAGCGGCGGCGCGCCGGTGAACCTCACACCCGGCATCGGTATCACGCCGTCGTGGCTGACCTGGACCGGCGCCGACAGTCTGCTGGTGTCGTCCTTCGCGGGCGGCTCGACGCGGCTGTCGGGCTTCGTGATCGCGCGCGATGCGCACGGCCGATTGCTGGCACGCGAGCACGACCTCGCCAGCGTGCCCGCGGCACTGACCGCCGGCACGGCGATGTCGTCACTGGCTGTGGCCGCCAGCCACAAGGTGATCGCCTTCGTGCGCAGCACCTTCAGCGAACCGCCCGAGATCTGGACCGCCGCGCTCGCCACCGACGCCGCCGGCACGCCGACGCACATCGACGCCCCGCACGCGGTGACCCGCATCAATGCCGGCATCAAGCCGCTGTGGGGCCCGGCCGAGTCGGTGCACTGGATGAACCAGGGCTTCCATGTGCAGGGCTGGCTGCTGTATCCGGCCGACTATGACCCGCATCAGAGCTACCCGCTGATCGTCTCGGTGCACGGCGGCCCCAGCTATGCGGTGCAGCCGCGCTGGCCAGGCGTCGGCTATGGCGGCGCGCCGCTGTCGGCGCTGGGCTACTTCGTGCTGTTTCCCAATCCGCGCGGCAGCTTCGGCCAGGGCGAGGCGTTCACCCAGGCCAACCGCAAGGATTTCGGCTACGGCGATCTGCGTGACATCCTCGCCGGCGTCGACGCGGTGGAGAAACGCGTTCCCGTCGACGATCACCGTCTCGGCCTCACCGGCTGGAGCTACGGCGGCTTCATGACCATGTTCGCACCGACTCAGACGCAGCGCTTTCGTGCCGCCGTCGCCGGCGCCGGACTCTCCGACTGGCTGAGCTACACCGGCGAGAACTCGATCGACCAGTGGATGACGCCGTTCTTCGGCGCCTCGGTCTACGACGATCCGGCGGTGTACGCGCGCAGCTCGGCGATCAACTTCATCAGGAGCGACAGGACGCCGACGCTGCTGGTGGTCGGCCAGTACGACGCCGAGTGCCCGGCGCCGCAGTCGTTCGAGTTCTGGCATGGCCTGAAGGCGATGGGCGTGCCGACCGAACTGGTGGTCTATCCCGACGAGGGCCACGGTTTCGTCAATCCGGCACACCGCCGCGACGTGCTGGTACGGGCGCTGGCGTGGTTTGCCCGATATCTGCCGCCGAGTGCGGCACCGACCAGGCACTGATCCCGGCGACAGATACCGCCCATGACCGACGCCGCCACCTCGCCCGCACTCGAAACCCGCGGCCTGCACAAGCGCTACGGCGCGGTGCACGCGCTGCGCGGCATCGACCTGACCGTGCAGCGCGGCGAGATGTTCGCCCTGCTCGGCCCCAACGGCGCCGGCAAGACCACACTGTTCTCGATCCTCGCCACCCTGCTCAGGCCCAGCGAGGGCGAGGCGCGGGTGCTCGGCTTCGACGCCGTACGCGAGCGCGTGCAGGTTCGCCAGCGCATGGGCATCGTGTTCCAGGAACCGGCGCTGGAAGGCAAGCTGTCGGTGCGCGACAACCTGTACCTGATGGGCCTGTTCTACGGCCTGTCCTCGCGCGCGGCCAAGGCGCGCAGCATCGAGCTGTTGCGCACGCTGGGCCTCGAGGAGGTCGCCGACCGCGAGGCGCAGAAGCTTTCCGGTGGACAGAAGCGCCGCGTGGAGCTGGCGCGCGCACTGGTCGCCACGCCCGAGCTGTTGTTTCTCGACGAGGCGACGCTCGGGCTCGACGTCGACGCGCGACGCCAGTTCTGGGGCGAGGTGCGCCGCTATGTCGGCGCCGGCGGTACCGTGTTCCTGACCACCCACTACATGGACGAGGCCGAGCCCGCCGACCGCATCGCCCTGATCGATCACGGCCAGATCATCGCCATGGGCAGCCCGCAGGAACTCAAGAACCGCGTCGGCGGCGGCGTGCTGCTGCTGGCGACCGAGGACGATGCACAGGCCGCGGTCTGGCTGCGCGAGCATGGCCACAACCCCGAGGTCAGCGAGCGCGGCGTGCTGCTGGTCGAGCCCGAACCGGCCACGGTGCTGCCCGCGCTGCTGGCCAGCCTGCCGGTGCGCACGCGCCGCGCCGAGGTCCACGAGCCCAGCCTCGAGGACGTGTTTCTCAAGCTGACCGGGCGCGCGCTCGAAGGTGGCCCGGCCAAACCCGCACCGCGCGCGGCGGGAGGCCGGCCATGAGGGGCCTGTTCGCAGTGGTGATGCTGGACCTCAAGCGGCTGTGGGTGGATCGCGTGCGGCTGATCTCCAGCCTGATCCAGCCGCTGCTGTATCTGTTCGTGCTGGGCTCGGGCCTGGGCGCCAGCTCGACGATGGGCGGCAAGGGCTATCTGCATTACATCTATCCCGGCGTGCTGGGGCTGTCGTTGCTGTTCTCGTCGGTGTTCGCGGCGATGCTGATCGTGTTCGACCGCCAGATCGGCTTCCTCAAGGCGGTGCTGGTGGCGCCGGTATCGCGCTTCGCCATCGCGCTCGGCAAGATCATCTCGGGTGCGCTGCAGGCACTGGTACCGGCCACCGTGCTGCTGGTGCTGCTGCCGCTACTGGGCCTGGATCTGTCGCTGCCGGCCTTCGTCGAACTGGTCGGCGCGATGCTGCTGGCGGCGATCACCTTCTCGGCGCTGGGGGTGGCGACCGCGGCGCGCTTCCGCTCGACCACGGTGTTTCCGATCCTCTCCAACGCCGTGCTGCTGCCGATGTTCTTCCTCTCCGGCGCGCTCTACCCGCTGGACCGCGCGCCGACCTGGCTGCGCCTGCTGGCGCACGTCGATCCGGTCGCCTATGCGGTGGACCTGATGCGCGGCGCCGTGCTGGGCCACACGGTCTATCCGCCGCTGCTGTCCATCGCCGTGCTGGGCGGTTTCATCGTCGTGCTGACCTGGCTGGCCACACGGGTATTTTCGGCGGGCGAAGAAATCTGAGCCCTGCCGATGAGGGGCGCTGCCGCGGATCATGCCGGTCCGCGCGCGGAACCCGCGCGGAGCACGCGCAATCAAGATGTCAGGCTGCCCCCTCCATGAGCGGGAAGGGAAAGGGCGCGCAGGCGCAGGTGCACCGCCCAGCGAGCCGTTTTGAAGCGGTACCCGCCGATACGGATGCGGTGCCTGATCGGGCACCGCATCCGTGAGCGGTCAGGCCGCGGC
The DNA here is from genome assembly GCA_035534135.1 of Rhodanobacteraceae bacterium. Lineage (GTDB taxonomy): Bacteria > Pseudomonadota > Gammaproteobacteria > Xanthomonadales > Rhodanobacteraceae > Metallibacterium. The sequence continues at coordinate 3,535 of DATLSL010000121.1, forward strand.
GTCCTTCAGCTTCTTCAACGGCCGCACCTTGACCTTGACCGAGGCCGGCTTGGCGGCAAACCACTGCTCGACCTTGGTGAACGGATTGATGCCCATGCGCTTGGGCTTGGCCGGCACACTGACGGCGGTGATCTTCAGCAGCCCCGGCAGAGTGAACGAGCCGGCGCCCTTTTTGCTGACCGAACCCGCCACGGCGCCTTCCAGTGCCGCCAGCACGGCGCGCACGTCCCTGGCGGCCACGCCGCTCGCGTCGGCGAGATGCGCCACCAGCCCGGACTTGCTCAGCGCTTCCTTGATCGGCTTCGGGGCGGTCGGCTTGGCAGCTGCCTTCGCCGGGGTCTTGCTCTTGCTCGTGTTCATCGTCTTGGACATGACTATCCTCGTCGTTTTCGATGGGTGAATCGCCTGGGAGTTCCCTCAGCAGGTGCAATGTAGAGCACGCCCGGTTCGCCGCCAAGCTGATCGGCGCCGGAGCAGGCATCGACCACCTGCCTGGCTTGGGCATGATTGGACCACAAGCCGCCTGCCGTGAGTCATCATCACACCCGAACCCGGCGGACGAGTGGCCTGTAACGGATGCAACGGAAGAGCGATCGCGAGAGGATGGGCGTGGCGGGCACCGTTCCGTAGCGAGGCCCATGGCCGTCGTCATGGGCCGAGTGAGGAGCCGGCGCGGCGCGGCCAGACCGGGCGCGCTGCTTGCGATGTCTGCGTCACAGGCCGCCGGTATCCGGCGGCCGTCCACTCGAGAGTCCGGATGACGATGGATCCGCCTCTGCCAGAGCCAGAGCCTCCGCCCGACGGCGCCGAGCGCCTGTACGCAGCGCTTGCCGACATCGGTGATCTGGTGGCGACGATGCCGCCGCTCTCCAGGCTGTACACGGAGACCGTGCGCATCCTGGAGCGCCACGTCGGTGCGTGGCTGGTGATCGTCGGCGAAATCGACCATGCCGCCGGCATGATGCACCGTCGCGCTCCGGACCCGCCGCCGCAGGGCCAGGAGGACATCTATCCCGCGACCGTGCCGATCCACATCGCCCGCCCGGCTTTCTGGCAGGGCCACATCGATGTCGAGCCCAACCTCGTCGACGCGCCGGGTCGCGAAGCGCTGCGACCCGCCTATGCGAAATACGGTATCCGCGCCGCCGCCGCCGTGCCGATCATGCGCTTCGGCCACGCACACGCGGTTCTGATCCTGCGTTCGCGTGATCCGTCGTTCTTCTCGCCACCGCTCCTGAAGTTGCTCGACCGCGCCGCCGCCAGTCTCGGGCTGGCGCTCGAAGGCGAGTTCCAGCGGGCAGAGCTCAAGCGCGCCACGCAGGAAGCCGGGCGCCTGGAACGCGCCGAGCGGCTGTTGCGCGAGACGCTCAAGATCGCGATCCATGCCGACACCGAAGAAAGACTCTTCCGCGAAGCATGCACCGTCGTCGTCGAAACGGGTGGCTACGCGGTCTGCTGGATGGGTGTCCTGGAGGGGGATGCCGAGCGCAGCCTGCGCTTGATCGCCCATGCGGGTCGCGCCGAGGCGCATTACCGCACGATCCGGATTCGCCTGGCCGATCCCGTCTTTGCCAGCAGCGTGTCGGCAAGCACGATCGACACCGGTACACCGCAGTTGCGCTGGCCCCGGCAGGCAGGCAGTGAGCCTTGGGCGAGCGACGCGCGGACGATCGGCCTCGGCTCCATTCTGGGTCTTCCGCTGCGCGTCGCCGAGCACATCGAAGGCGTCCTGGTGATCGGCGCCGAAGACGAGGGCGCCTTTACCGACGCCGAGGTGCACGTGTTCGGCGAGATTGCGCTGGAACTCGGGCTGGGCTGGGAACGGCTGCGCTCGCGCAGCGCACGCGAGACCGCCGAAAGGGCCTTGCAGACCAGTCTGCGGCAGTTCCAGGCGATCGTGTCGAATCAATACGCCGCCACGCTGGTGGTGACCGCCAAGGGTCAGGTCTTGTTCGCCAACGCCGCGTTTTGCCGCATGTTCGGCATCGACGGGACTCCGGAACAATTGCTGGGCACGAGCGCGGCCGACATCATCGAGCGGATCCGCCCTGTCTACGCCAATCCCGAACGGGAGGTGCGCCGCATCCACGAGATCCTCGAGCGCGCCGAATCCGTGCAGGGTGAGGAGATGGCCATTCGCGGCGGCAGAACCTACCTGCGTGATTTCGTACCCATTGTGATCGATGGTCAGCCGCTGGGGCGGATGTGGCAACACATCGACATCACCGATCGCAAGGTCCAGGCGGCCCAGATCGAGCGCCTTGCCTATTACGACACGCTGACCGACTTGCCCAATCGCCGTCTGTTCTTCGAATGGCTTGGTCGCGCCCGAAGCCTGTCGCGGCGGCACCAGGACTCCATCGCGATCGGGGTGCTCGATCTCGACGGCTTCAAGGGCATCAACGATCTGCATGGTCATGCGGCCGGCGACGAGGTGCTGCGCGAATCCGCACGGCGCATGCAGAGCGCCCTGCGGGAAGGGGATATCGCGGCACGATTCGGCGGCGACGAATTTGCACTCCTGCTGATCGACATCGAGAGCGAGGAACAGGCCCGCAGCGTGAGCCGACGCATGCTGGAAGCACTCCGCGCTCCCGTCCTCTGGCAGGGCGAACGGCTGCTCTGCTCGGCGAGTGTCGGCTGGACACTCTATCCGCGCGACGACGTGCCCCCGGATGTCCTGCTGCGGCATGCCGATCTGGCGATGTATGCGGCCAAGCAGGCGGGCCGGGATCGCGATCAGTTCTATTCGGAGGCGCTCGAGACGGCGGGTTCCGGACACCGGGCCCTGCACGAGCTGATGGTCGCGGCACTGGCGAACGATCGCCTGCTGCTGCTGTTCCAGCCGGTTGTCGCCATCGACGAGGATCCGCGGGCATGCCGGGTCACCGGGCTCGAGGCGCTGCTGCGATTGCAGGACGACACGCGCGGGCTGCTTCCGCCCGCGGCGTTCCACGCCATGCTCGATGATGCCGTGCTTGCGCGGCCGATCGGACGGCGAGTCCTTGATCTGGCCCTGCAGACCGGCGCGCGCCTGCTCGCGCAAGGCCTGTCACTGCCGGTTTCCGTCAACATCAGCTCGCGGCACCTGCTGCACCCCGAGTTCATTCGCGATGTCGAGGACGCCTTGGCCGCGCACCCCGTGGTCGACGCCACCTTGCTGGGTCTCGAAATCACCGAGACCGGCCCCTCGCTGGATCGCGCCCAGGCGCGACGGGTCATCGAGGAATGTCGCGCGCGCGGCGTACTCGTCAGCCTCGACGATTTCGGCACCGGCAACTCGTCGCTGAGCCACATCCAGCAGCTGGAAGTGGCCACCCTGAAGATGGACCAGAGCTTCGTGCGCGATCTGCTGGTCGGCTCGCGCAACCTCGCGATCGCGGCCGGCATCATCACGACCGCGCAGATGCTCGGCGTGACCCTGATCGCCGAGGGCGTCGAGACGGAGGCACAGGGCGTGGCGCTGCTCTCCCACGGCTGCCGGCAACTTCAGGGTTATGCGATCGCAAGGCCCATGGCAGCCGCCGACATCGCGGCGTGGGTGCAGGGTTGGGTCCCCTTTGTCTCCTGGCCTGCGGCGCTCCGATCGGGCATGCGTCCCGCGTAGGCCTGTTTGCGCAGCAGTCAGAAATCCGGGCCACGCCGGGCATGCGGTCTCACACGGCATCGAGTCGCAGCAGGCGCGTCTTCAGTGCCGCGTCGTCCGCGGCCAGGAGTTCGCTGGACGCGGGCCGTGACAGCAGCCGCTGCAGCGCCGGGGGGGTGTCGATGACGCGGCCGATCAGGGGTTCGATCACCTCGGCGAACTTGGCCGCATGCGCGGTGGCAACGACTGCGTAGTCGCGCGTGTCGCCTTGCGCCCGCAACCGCGTGAGCACGTGCAGGGCGGTGGCCGTGTGCGGACAGGGCGGCGAGCCCGGCTGCGCGGCGCTGTGGCGCAAGACGTCGCGGATGGCATCGTCGTCCACCGCGAACGCCCGCAGCTCGTGGCGCAGCGCAGCGGCGTCGCCGTACAGCCAGCGCAGGCGCTCGAAATTGCTGGGCTCCCCCACGTCCATTGCATTGGCCAGGGTGGCCACGCTGGGCTGCGGCGCGTAGGCATCGCCCGCGAAGAATCGCGGCAGCACACCGTTGGCGTTGGTGGCCAGGACAATTTCGCCGATCGGCAGTCCCATCCTGCGTGCCAGCACGCAGGCCAGCGCATTGCCGAGGTTGCCGGTGGGGACGACGAACGAGAGGGGTCGCGCTTGCGCGCGCTGGTGTTCGAGCGCAGCCCAGGCGTAGTAGCCCATCTGCGGCAGCAGACGGCCGAGGCTGATGCTGTTGGCCGAACTCAGCGGCAGGTGCAGGCTGCGGTCGCACAGGGCGCTCTTGACCATGCGCTGGCAGTCGTCGAAGGCACCGTCCACGCACAAGGCCAGCACGTTGTCGCCAAAGGCGCCGAGCTGGTGCGCCTGGCGCGGCGAGACGCGGCCGTGCGGATAGAGGATCACCACGCGGAAGCCCGCGCGCCGATGAAACGCCGCCGCCACCGCGGCGCCGGTGTCGCCGGACGTGGCCACCAGGATGGTCAGCAGCGGCGCGGCGGCGGGTCGCAGGCGTGCCAGCGCGGCGGCGAGGAAGCGCGCGCCGATATCCTTGAATGCCAGCGTCGGCCCGTGGAACAGCTCGAGGACGTGATCGCCGGGTGCGCCCAGCGCACGCAGCGGCAGCGGCTGTTCCAGGGCCTCGTCGCACAGGGCCGGCAGCGATGCCAGCAGCGGCGTGCCGATGAAAAAGGGCACGAGTAGACGCGCGGTCACGACCTGTGGCGTATGCGCATCGGCGAAGTGTCCGGGGTCGAGAGCGGGCAGGCGCTCGGGCATGTAGAGACCCCCGTCCGGCGCAAGCCCTGCGCCAATCGCGGCCTGCAGCGTTGCGGCCGGCGCAATGCCGCGCGTGCTCACGTAGCGCATCGGATCACCTCCGCGCGCGGGCCGGCGACGGGCGCGCTCCAGCCTTCGCTGTCGAGGCCATGGGCGGCAAAAGCATCGCGCATCGCGGCCGTGGCAGCACCTGCGGTCGCGGCGCCGTCGCACCAGGCGAACACGCTGGGACCGGCGCCGGAGATGCTGGCGCCCAATGCCCCCGCGTCGATCGCCGCCTGTTTGACCGCGGCAAAGCCGGGGATCAGCGGCGCGCGGCGCGGCTCGACCAACATATCGACGAGTCCGGCGCGCAACAGTCCGGCATCGCCACGGGAGCAGCCGGTGAGAAGCATGGCAAGGTGGGCGCTCTGCTCGACGAAGCTGTGCAGCGGGTAGGGCGCGGCCAGCGCTTCACGCGCGCGTCGCGTCTCCAGCACAAAGCCCGGATGGACCACGGCGACATGCAGCCAGTGCGGCACCGGCAGGCGCAACAGCCGGTCGGCAGTCGCCAGCACCAGACCGCCGAGCAGCATCGAGCCGACGTTGTCGCCGTGTCGCGCACCGCTGGCGACGGCCTCGCCCGCCATGGCATGCGGGTAAAGCTGTTCGCGCGTGAGCGGTGCCTCCAGCAGGGCATTGGCCGCCACCAGCGCGGCGACGCTCGAGGCCGCCGAACCGCCCAGGCCGGAGCCGAATGGGATGCCCTTGTCGATCTCGATCTCGAAGCCGAAATCCGGCCGCAGTACGGCGCACAGCGACAGCAGCGCAGCGCCCGCGGTGTTCTCGGCGGCCCCGAAGGGCAGCGGCCGGTCGGCGCCGCGGATCGCGGCAATGCTCACGCCGGGGGGGCCGACGCGCCGCACGCTGACCTCGTCGAACGGGCCCGCGAAGGTGTGCCCGAGGATGTCGAAACCGACCGCCACGTTGCCGACACCGGCCGGCGCGCGCGCGACTGCGTGGATGTTCATGGACCTCTCCTCAGGCCTGCGGCGACGCGCAACAGGTCGGCGAACACGCCGGCGGCCGTGACCTCGGGGCCGGCACCGGGCCCCTGCACCACCAGCGGATTGTCGCAGTAGCGGCGGGTGGTGAACTGCACGATGTTGTCGGTGGAGCGCAATCGTGCGAAAGCGTGGTCGTCCGTGACCTCGCCCAGCTCGACCCGCGCCGTGCCGCGGTGGTCGAGGGTGGCCATGTAGCGCAGATGGCGGTGGGCGGCACGGGCCCGCGCGTGGCGCGCCGCCATCGGGGCGTCGAGTTCGGTCAGTCGGTCGAGGAATTCCTCGCGACCGACCGTCATCAGTGCCGGTGGCACCAGGCTCTCGATCGCGACGTCCGCGACGTCGAGCAGGCGCCCGGCCTCGCGCGCCAGGATGACCAGCTTGCGCGCCACGTCGACGCCGGCGAGGTCGTCGCGCGGATCGGGTTCGGTGTAGCCGCGCGCGTGCGCCTCGCGCAACAGCTCCGAGAACGGTCGCGTGCCGTCGTAGTGATTGAACAGCCAGGCGAGGGTGCCGGAGAGGATGCCCTCGATCGCGATCAGCTCGTCGCCGGTGTCGATCAGGTCGCGCAGGGTCTGCACGATCGGCAGGCCGGCACCGACGCTCGCCTCGTAGCGCAACTGCGCGCCGCCGTGCGCGGCCGCGTCGCGGATCCGCTGCCAGCGCCCGCCCGGCCCCGAGGCTGCCCGCTTGCTGGGCGTGATGACGTGGATACCCGCCTGCAGCCAGCCGGCATAACGGTCGGCCAGCGCATCGCTGGCGGTGCAATCGATGATCGCGGCGTGCGGAAGATGGCTGGGGCGCACGTGGGCGGCGAAGGCATCAAGGTCGGCGACCGGCGACCGGTGCAGTTGCTGGCGCCAGTCGGCGGGCAGCGTCGCGCCTTCATGCAGCCACTGGCGGCGGCTGTCGGCGATGGCGCGGATGCGCAGGTCCAGACCGGCGTCAACGCGCAGGCGCGTCTGTGCCGCGCGCAGTTGTTCGAGCAGGGCGCTGCCGATGTGGCCCGGACCGATCACGCCGATGCTGAGGGTCTCGCCCGACAGCAGGAAAGCCGCGTGGGCGGCGCGCAGTGCCCGCACCGCATCGACGCCGGACACGGCGAGCGAGATGCTGCGCTCGCTGGCGCCCTGGGCGATCGCGCGCACGTTCACCCGCGCGCGGGCGACGCCTGCGAACAGCCGCGCGGCCACGCCGGGCGCACCGGCCATGCCGTCGCCGACCGCGGCGAGGATGCTGATGTCGCGCGCCAGCGACACGCCCTGCACCGTGCCGGCGGCGATCTCGACCGCGAACGCCGCGCTCAGGGCCGCGTGCGCACGCTCGGCGTCGGCGTCGCGGAGCACACAGCAGATCGAATGCTCGGACGATCCCTGCGAGATCATCGTCACCGACACGCCCGCCGCGCGCAGGGCCCCGAAGGTGCGCTCGGCGGTGCCCGGCACACCCAGCATGCCCGCACCCTCGAGGTTGAGCATGGCCATGCCGGAGACGGTGGTCAGGCCCTTGACCGGCGTGCTGGCGGCGCTTCCGGCGTCGATGCACGTTCCGGGGTGCTCGGGCCGGAAGGTGTTGCGGATGCGGATCGGCAGGCCGCGCTGCATCGCCGGGATCATGGTCTGCGGATGGATGACCCGGGCGCCAAAGTAGGCCATCTCGCAAGCCTCGTGATAGCTCAGCGTCGCCAGCGGAACCGCCTCGGGGACCAGCCGCGGATCGGCACTGAGCACGCCGTCGGTATCGCCCCAGAGGGTCAGATCGCAAGCATTGCCCAGGACGGCGAAGATCGCCGCCGAGTAGTCGCTGCCGTTGCGGCCAAGGGTGGTGGCGCGGCCGTCGGCGTCGCGCGCCACGAATCCGGTGACGATCACGCGCGCGGCGGCGTGCAGTGCGCGCCACGCGACCCAGGCCGCCTCGCTGCGCTCCCAGTCCACGCTGGCGCCGAGTTCGCCGTGCCGCACCGTCAGCACGTCGCGCGCATCGAGGACCTCGCACTCGAGGCCGTCGTGGTGCAGGCGTGCGGCCAGCAGCTGTGCGCTGCAGATCTCGCCGAGGCCATGCACCTCGGCGCGCATCGTGGCCGGCCAGGCCTCAGCGCCGGCCCGGTCCGCCCTCTGCGCGAGCAGCGCGAACTGCTGGCGCAGCCACCGCTCCAGCGCCGGTTGCCGCAGTGGTTCGGCCGCCGCAAGGTGGCGCAGCTGCAGCGCCTCGATCAGCGTGGCGCGCATCGCCGAAGGCATCTCCGGCCCCAGCGACACCAGCGCGTCGGTGACGCCGCGCATGGCGGACACCACGATGATCTGTACGGGCTCGTCGCTGGCACGCAGAAGTTCCGCCACGCGCGCATGACAGGCGGCGTCGGCGAGGCTCGAGCCGCCGAACTTGTGCACGTGCGGCCGCGTGGCCACGGCAACGGCGCGGATGGGGGCTGGGGTTGATGACGGCATGACGCGGATCTCCGTGGTGAGACCCGGCCGGCAGCGCGAGGGAAAGTGGCCAGAGACGCTTCCCGCCGCGGTATCCGGCGGGGTCGGTGTCTGGCCCTGGGGCTAGTTCAACACGCGCACCCGCCGCTTCCGGTCGTACCGGTCGCGGTGGTGGTCGTCGTGGTGCGCGCTTCGCCGGTCGACGCCGCACGGCAAGGCCGCCCCTGCGGAGGCCGCGGGGGTGCCGGAGGCGGGTGACCGAGCGAGGTGGTGCGCATGCCTGCAGTCAAGCCTGTGCGGTGTGCCCTTGTCAAGCGCGGGGTGGGCCGGATCAGGGTCGCGCTCCCCCGCAAGCATGAGTCGAGCCGCTCCACCGTGCTTCCCGGGGCGTGTGGGCCGCTGCCGTTTGCATGGACGCCGAGTTGTTGTTGATCTGGGTGCTCGGGAAGCTCCATGATCGGAGCGACACCACCCTTCGATCCACGATGATGCCCGTCGACCCGGCGAGTCACTTCCGCGAGCAACCGCTGCCCGATTTCAAGCGTGCCGTGCTCAAGGTCGGCAGCAGCCTGCTTGCGGCCGATGGCGGTGGCCTGAGCGCGCGTTATGCCCTCGGCGTTGCCCGGTTCGTCGCCGCGTGTCACGCCGGCGGGCGCGAGGTGGTGCTGGTCTCATCCGGCGCAGTCGCTGCCGGACGCGCGTTGTTGCGCACCCAGCCCGACGCGCGCAATGGCATCGCCGCCAAACAGGCGCTGGCGGCGCTGGGGCAAACACCGATGATCGCGCTGTGGCAGCGTCTGTTCGATCGCCCGGTTGCGCAGGTACTGCTCACCCACGACGATCTGCGCAATCGCCGTCGCTATCTCAACGCGCGCGCCACGCTGTGCGAGTTGCTCGCGCTCGGTGCGCTGCCGGTGGTGAATGAAAACGACACCGTCGCCGTCGACGAACTCAAGCTTGGCGACAACGACAATCTGGCCGCCTTCGTTGCCGCGCTGGTTGACGCCGAGCTGCTGTTGATCGCCACCGATATCGACGGCCTGTACTCCGCCCATCCGCACGTCGATCCGGACGCACGTCCAGTCGACGACGCGCAAGCCGGCGCACCGGAATTGCTGGCCATGGCCGGCGGTACGGGCAGTAACGTGGGTACCGGCGGCATGCGCACCAAACTCGAGGCGGCAACGAAGGCCGCCGCAGCCGGAATCGATACCGTGTTGTTCAATGGTCGCAACGGCGAAACGCTGCGCCTGCTTGCGCTGGGCCGGTTGCGCGGTACCCGCCTGCGCGCCGGCAAAACGCGCCTGCAGGCGCGCAAGTACTGGCTCAGGCACGCTCCGTCAGCGTCAGGCAGCATTCGCGTCGATGCCGGCGCGGCGCTTGCGTTGGGCGGCGGACGTGCGTCGCTGTTACCGAGAGGCATCGTCGGCACCGACGGCACGTTCTCACGCGGCGATGTGGTCGATATCGTCAGCCATGACCAGGCGCGGCGCATCGCCCGCGGCATCAGCCAGTACGCCGCCAGCGAAATTGCTCGCATCGCCGGCGAACACAGCCGCGAGATCGAAGCCATCCTCGGCTACAGCTACGGCGAAACCGTGGTGCATCGCGATGATCTGGTCGTGCTGGAATCCGGGGTCGACAGCGCATGAGCATTGAGCAGCTCGCACTGGACTGTCGCGCGGCGGCACAACCGATCGCCGCGCTGTCGAGTGAGGCCAAGACCGGGTTGTTGCACGCGATGGCAGATGCCTTGCAAGCTCATGCCGCGGCGATCTTGGCTGCCAACGTTGAAGATCTGCGCCGCGTGCAGGCCAAGGGCATCGCCGCTGCGATGTTCGATCGTCTGCGTCTGGATCAAGCCCGGCTCGGCGACCTCGCCAACGCGGTCCATCGCATCGCCGAACTGCCCGATCCAATCGGCCAGATCACCCGCAGCGAGACGCTTCCCAACGGCCTGCGGGTCGAGCGCGTCCGCATCCCGCTGGGCGTCATTGCGATGATCTACGAGGCGAGGCCCAACGTCACCGCGGATGCCGCCGCGTTGTGCCTGAAAGCCGGCAACGGCGTGATCCTGCGCGGCGGCTCGGAAGCGATCCATTCCAATCGCGCGATCGTCGCCGCTTTGCAGCAGGCACTGCGCGAGAAGGGCTTGCCGGTCGCCGCCGTGACGCTGCTGGATGATCTGCGCCGCGAAAGCATGCTCGAGTTGATCCAGCTCAGCGGCATCGTCGATCTGGTGATCCCGCGTGGCGGCGAAGGCCTGATCCGTTTCGTCTCCGAGCACGCGCGGGTGCCCGTGATCAAGCATTACAAGGGCGTGTGCCATCTGTATGTCGATGCCGCCGCCGATCCGGCGCTGGCGCAGCGCCTGCTGATCGACGGCAAGACCACCCGCCCGGGCGTGTGCAATGCGCTGGAAACGTTGCTGGTGCATGCCGACATCGCCCCGCGGTTTCTGCCGCCGGCCGCCGCCGCCTTGCTCGCGTGCGGTGTCGAATTGCGCGGTGACGAACGCACCCGTGCGCTGGTCCCGCAAGCCCGCCCGGCCAGTGACGAGGACTACGCCGCGGAGTATCTCGATCTGGTGCTCGCCGTGCGCGTGGTCGCTGATCTCGATAGCGCGCTCGCGCACATCCGCCAATACGGTTCCGATCACACCGAAGTCATTGCAACCCGCGACGAAGCCGCTGCCCAACGATTCGTGCAGGGATTGCGTTCGGCAGTGGTGATGGTCAACGCCTCCTCGCGCTTCTCCGATGGCGGTGAACTCGGCCTCGGTGCCGAGATCGGCATCTCCACCACCCGCCTGCATGCCTACGGTCCGATGGGCGCGGAGTCGCTCACGATCGAACGCTTCATTGTGCGCGGCGAGGGCCAGGTGCGACACCCGCAGAGCGCGTCATGAATGCATGAACAAGGGTGTCCCAGAGGCTTCCCCACAAACTTCATAGCCCGACCGCCAGTCGCGCGATCGAGCGAACCGAGCGCGCAGGGCGCGGCGAGTTCCTCGCGGTCATCACGCCAAATTGCCGCTGCAGCTTTGCAGGCGGTGTCGGTTGTGTTATCAGTGCCATCGTGAGCGCCGCCACCCGTCACCGGTATTTTTGGTTTTACGGCTATCCGAAGCCACTGGCGGAGGCACGGGCGCGATCGACGTAACCCAGCGATCAAACAAGATTCCCGACAAGCCGCCAGCGATCACTGGCGGCTTTTTTCATGGCCGCCCCTGGTCGCCCATCCCGGAGCCGCAACCATGTCCCAGCCCACTGACGACCTGCGCATCCGCGCCATCGCCACGCTCAGTACGCCCGCCGAGGCGATGCACGATTGCGCCATCAGCGAACAGGCCGCCTTGACCGTGACCGCCGCACGCGACGCACTGCGCCGGATCCTCGCCGGCGAGGACGACCGCCTCGCGGTGGTGATCGGACCGTGCTCGATCCACGATACCCGTTCTGCGCTCGAGTACGCCGAGCGACTGGCGGCGCAGCGTGCGCGTCTGGGCGATGCGCTGGAGATCGTGATGCGCGTGTACTTCGAAAAACCGCGCACCACGGTGGGCTGGAAAGGGCTGATCAACGATCCGGATCTGGATGGCAGCTTCCGCATCGACAAGGGACTGCGCATGGCGCGCAGCCTGCTTCGCGACATCAACGAGCTCGGCCTGCCGGCCGGCTGCGAGTTTCTCGACATGATCACGCCGCAGTACATCGCCGACCTGGTCGCGTGGGGGGCGATCGGTGCGCGCACCACCGAGAGCCAGGCACATCGCGAGCTGGCGTCGGGCTTGTCCTGCCCGGTCGGTTTCAAGAACGGCACCGAGGGCAACGTGAAGATCGCGGTCGACGCGGTGCAGGCCGCCGCGCAACCTCATCATTTCATGGCGGTGACCAAGGACGGCCGGGCGGCCATCGCCACGACCACCGGCAACACGGAATGCCATGTCATCCTGCGCGGTGGCAAGACGCCGAACTACGACGCCGCCAGCGTGGAGGCGGCCTGCGCCACGATCACCAGGGCCGGGCTGCCGGCGCGGGTGATGATCGACGCCAGCCATGCCAACAGCGGCAAGCAGCCGGAAAACCAGCCCCGCGTGATCGAGGGTATCGCCGAACAGATCGAGGCCGGCGAGGAGCGCATCATCGGCGTAATGGTGGAAAGTCACCTGGTCGCCGGACGGCAGGATCTGCGGACCGGCCGTGCGCTGGTCTACGGCCAGAGCATCACCGATGGCTGCATCGACTGGGATGGCTCGGTGCAAGTGCTGGAGCGTCTGGCGCTGGCGGTACGGCATCGTCGCTCGCTGGCGATGGCCGGACATCGGGAAACCCTGATAGCAGGTATGGCCCCTGTCGCTGCCTCTTGAATGAGGCCCCATGCGCGCGTTCCCGTCCGGGCCGGACCCGAACGAAAAGCTCGCTCAGAGGCCGGATATAAACGCGCAGTCCACAAGTACCCCGGAGTTGGCACTGAGCGCCAGCCATGGCAAGGGCTGATTGGGGGAGGCGTGAACGGCGGCCTGGCCCGCACAGTGCCATCCGCTGTCGATCATCTCTACCGTGGCGTTGCAGCCGCCCACATTCCCGACAGCTGCTCGGCCTGCTCGAGTACCGTCTGCGTCGCCTTCTCCTGCATGTCGGGCGGATAGCCGTACTGGCGCAGGATGCGCTTGACCAGCACGCGCAGGTTGGCGCGCACGGTCTCGCGCTGGGTCCAGTCGATGGTGACGTTGGCGCGCAGGGTCTTCACAAGTTCCCGCGCGATCAGGCGCAGGTTGTCGTCACCGAGCACCTTGACCGCGCTGTCGTTGGTCTCCAGCGCGTCGTAGAAGGCGACCTCGTCCTCGGTCAGTCCCAACTGCTCACCGCGCTGCCCGGCAGCACGGACCTCCTTGGCGATCGCGATCAGCTCCTCAATCACCTTGGCCGTCTCGATCGCCCGGTTGTGATAGCGGCGCAGCGTCTGCTCCAGCATCTCGGTGAACGACCGTCCCTGCACCACGTTGCGTTTGGCGCGGCTGCGGATCTCGCCCTTGATCAGCTTCTGCAGCAGCGCCGTGGCGAGGGGATCGGTGGCAGCGACCATGCGCGGAGATCTCCGGAAAGGATGCGCGCAAGGATAGTCACTCGCATCGCAGGGCGTGCGACGCGTCTGCAACAGCCCGCACCGGCAGGTGCATGGTTGCAAGGGTTGGTCACGCAAGCCGGTGACCCTGGGGATGCCGAGGCCCGACCTGTTCACCGCCCGCGCTGCGGTCGTTCCGCTGCCCAAACAGCGTGTCGGG
>DATLSL010000122.1:0-2164 GCA_035534135.1 Rhodanobacteraceae bacterium
CGCACCAGATTGGTCAGCGAGACTTCGGCGGTGGGGATCAAATAGCGCCGCGTGTCACCGACCCGGGTCGCAAACAGATCCTCCTCGAACTTCGGCAGCTGCCCGGTGCCCTGCATCACCTCGGGATTGACCAGCAGCGGCACGTTGCATTCGAGATAGCCGTGCTCGCCGGTGTGCAAGTCGAGCATGAACTGCGCCAGCGCGCGGTGCAGGCGCGCGATGCTCCCACGCAGCACGGTGAAGCGCGCGCCGGAGAGCCTCGCCCCGGCCTCGCCGTCGAGGCCGCCGTTGCGCGCGCCCAGCTCGACGTGGTCGCGCACCGGAAAGTCGAATGTGCGCGGCGAGCCCCAGCGGTGCTGCTCGACGTTTTCGGTTTCGTCCTTGCCTTCGGGCACCGACGCGTCGGGCAGGTTCGGCACGCGCAGTGCGATCTCGGCAAGCCGGCCCTGAATCTCACCGAGCCGCTGCTCGTTGGCCTTGAGGCGGTCGCCCATACCGGCCACTTCCGCCATCAGCGCCGCGCTGTCCTCGCCTCGGGCCTTGGCGTTGCCGATGGCCTTGGAGCGCGTATTGCGCAGGTTCTGCAGCTCCTGCGTCCCGGTCTGCACCTGCTTGCGCTCGGCTTCGAGCGCGGCCAGCGCGACGGTGTCGAGCGCAAAGCCGCGCCGCGCGAGCTGCGCGGCGGTGGCCTCGAGCTGCGTGCGCAGCAGCAGCGGATCGATCATGGAATCTCCATCGGTGGGGTCCGCGAAGGACGCGAAGCCCGCAAAAGTTTTCCTGGCCCACGTCGAAGTCCGTCAGCCAGGCCAATGGTTCTCCGTTCGCACCGAGTCTAGCTCGCGTCAGCGAGCGCGCAGAGCCTGCCCAGGACTGGATCCGGAGCGAACGCGAATGCTGCCAGTGACTTGCCGCAGATCAGGAAGATTGTTGAACCCAAACCTTTGCGTTCTTTGCGTCCTTCGCGGACAGAAAGCCGTTGCACCGCGATTATCGCGGTGCGGCGCGCGACGGCGCAAACACTCAAGCCGGCGCCGGTGACCCGGGGCGTACCCACACGGCCAGCAGCAACGCGGCGGTCAGGGCGCAGCCGGCGCCGAACGCGAAGGCCACGAACGGCGTTGCACCCTGCCACAGCCAGCCGAACAGCACCGAGGCCGGCAGCAGCATCAGACCGACGACCAGGTTGTACCAGCCGAAGGCGGTGCCGGCGCGCTCGCCCGGCACCAGATCGGCGACCAGCGCCTTCTCGGCGCCCTCGGTCGCGGCCAGGAACACGCCGTAGCCGGCGAACATCGGCCACAGCAGCAGCGGATGCGGCGGCAGCAGGCCCAGGGTCAGGTAAAACACCGCGTAGATCGTCCAGCCGCCGACGATCAGCCGGGTGCGGCCGACGCGATCGGACAATCCGGAGAGATGGGTCGAGAACAGCGCCGCGAAACCCGACATCAGCGCCCACAGCAGCGGCACCTGCAGCTCGCTCAAGCCCAGCTGGCGCGCGCGCAGCAGCAGGAACATGTTCGACGAGTTGCCCAGCGTGAACAACGCCAGCACCGCGAGGTAGCGCGAGAAGCGCGGCGGCAGGCCGGCGAGGCTCCAGCGAAACGGAGTCGGCTTGAGCTGCGGATCGCGCGCCGGCTCCGGCACCGTCAGCACCAGCGCGAACACGATCACGGCCGGGATCGCCGCCAGCAGAAAGATCGAACGCAGGCCGATGCCGGCGGCCAGCAGCGCCGCCGCGGCCAGCGGGCCGACCACCGCGCCGAGGTTGTCCAGCGCCCGATGCAGTCCGAACGCCAGGCCGCGCTCGGACGGCGCGACGCTGGCGCTGATCAGCGCGTCGCGCGGAGCCGAGCGCAGACCCTTGCCGACGCGGTCGGCAAAACGGCAGGCCAGCACGCCGACCCAACTGGTGGTGATGCCGAGCAGCGGCCGCGCGATGCCGGCCAGCGTGTAGCCGCCGATCACCCAGCCGCGCATGTGGTGCATGCGGTCGGCAAACACGCCCGCCGCCAGCTTGACCAGACTGCTGACCGCCTCGGCGATGCCCTCGATCAGGCCCAGCGCACGCGGGCCGGCCATCAGCACCGATACCAGGAACAACGGCACCAGCGGATAGATCATGTCGCTGGCGGCGTCGTTGAACAGGCTGATCAGGCCCAGCAGC
>DATLSL010000123.1:0-3071 GCA_035534135.1 Rhodanobacteraceae bacterium
CAAGCCGCGCGTCGTCGCGCTGCTGGTGTTCACTGCGGTGATCGGCATGTTCCTGGCGGTGCCGGGCCTGCCGCCGTGGCGCGCGCTGCTGTTCGGCACGCTGGGGATCTGGCTGGCCTCGGCGGCGGCGGCGACGCTGAATCAGCTGATCGACCAGCGCATCGATCGGCTGATGGTGCGCACCGCGCGGCGTCCGCTGGCCACCGGCACACTCAACTCGCGTCAGGTGCTGGTGTTTGCGCTGCTGCTCGCCGTCGCCGCGATGCTGGTGCTGGTGCTGCTGGTGAATGCCATGACCGCGGCGCTGACCTTCGCTTCGCTGATCGGCTATGCGGTGATCTACACCGCCTATCTCAAACGCGCCACGCCGCAGAACATCGTGATCGGCGGCATCGCCGGCGCGGCGCCTCCGGCGCTGGGCTGGGCGGCGGTCACCGGCACTCTCGATCCGCACGCGCTGCTGCTGGTGCTGATCATCTTCGTGTGGACGCCGCCGCATTTCTGGGCGCTGGCGATCTTCCGCCGCGAGGACTACGCGCTGGCGCAGGTGCCGATGCTGCCGGTGACCCACGGCGTCGAGTACACGCGCTGGCACGTGCTGTTCTACACCGTGCTGCTGACGCTGGTGACGATCCTGCCCTATCTCACCGGCATGAGCGGGCTGTTCTATCTCGGCGGCGTGCTGGTGCTGGACATCGGCTTTCTCTACTGCGCGGTGCGCCTGTTGCGACCGCCGGACGAGTTCTACGCGATGCGCGTGTTCAATTATTCGATCCTGTACCTGATGGCGCTGTTCGGCTTCCTGCTGGCCGATCACTGGCTGCTGGCGCCGGCGCTGCAGCCGTTGCTGGTGTACCAGCGCGTCGGCTGAGGCCGTCGCGCCGTCGAGATGCCCACGGTCATGACCCTGCTCGACTGGCTGGTTCCCTGGGAGCCCTCGCCGCTGACGCTGCTGGCGTTCGCCGTGGTCGGGGCGCTGTATCTGCGCGGCAGCTGGCGCTCGCCGCTGACCGCGCCGTGGCCGCGGCAGCTCGCGTTCTGGCTGGGCTTCGCGGTGCTCTACATCGGCCTGCAGTCGCAGCTCGACTACTACGCCGAGCACGAGTTCTTCATCCATCGCCTGCAGCATCTCGGCCTGCATCACCTGGGGCCGTTCCTGATCGCGCTGGCCTATCCGGGTGTCACCCTGCGCCGCGGTCTGCCGCTGCGCTGGCGCACGCGCGGACTCAATCCGCTGCTGCGCGTGGCGCCGCTGCGCTGGACCCTGAACGTGCTGCTCAACCCGGTGGTCGCCGGCGTGCTGTTCGTCGGCCTGATCTATTTCTGGCTGTGGCCGGCGGTGCATTTCGACGCCATGCTCGATGCACGCCTGTACCGGGTGATGAACACCAGCATGGTCGTCGACGGTCTGCTGTTCTGGTGGCTGATCCTGGATCCGCGGCCGCGGCCGCCGGCGCGGCTGGCGCCCGGCGTGCGCGTGCTGCTGGCGCTGGCGGTAATGCCGCCGCAGATCGCGCTCGGCGCCTACATCAGCTTCACCCAGCGCGACCTGTTTCCGCTCTACAGCCTGTGCGGACGCGCGATGGGCGGCATCAGCCCGGCCACCGACCAGCTGCTCGGCGGCCTGGTGACCTGGGTTCCGGCGTCGATGATGAGCGTGATCGCCGCGCTGCTGGCGCTGCGCCACTGGATGGCGCTGTCGCAGCGCGGACGGCTGCCGCAGCGGCCCCGCGCCGCGCTCAGTCCAAGGCGTTAGCCGGGCGCACCGGCGCCCGCACCGCGATCGTGCTGCCGTCGGCAAACGTGAAGGTCAGCGTGACCTGCTGCCCGGGACGGATCGCGTGCCGCGGCTGCATCAGCATCAGGTGATAGCCGCCCGGCGCCAGTGCGGCGCTGCCGTGCGGCGGCACCGGGATCGAGTTCACCATCACCATGCGCTCCATGCCGCCACGGTTGAGCGAGCGATGCAGCATCACCGTGCCGTAGTCGGGGCTGCTGACGCCGACCAGCGTGACTGGCATGTCGCCGGTATTGACCAGGGTAGCGTAGCCGGCGGCGGGCAGACCGGCGGGCAGCCAGCGCACCCAGGGCTTTTGCACGGCGATGCCGGCGGCGAACGCGGGCACGGCCAGCAGGGCAGCGGCGAGCGCCAGCGTGACTCGGCGCAGGCGATTCAAGGCGAGGCTCCCAGCAATACACGGACATCGTGCTCGATCGAGCTGATCGGATCGGCGTCGGTCGCCAGCAGACGCGCGCGGCCGCGGTCGTCGAAGATGTAGATGCCGGCGCTGTGCGCCACCTCGTAGCCGCCGCCCGGCAGGGCGGGGCCGCGGTTGTAGGCGACGCGGTAGCGCTTGGCCAGCGCTTCGATCTGCGCCGGCGTGCCGGTCAGCCCGGTGATGTGCGGATCGAAGGCGTTGACATAGGCGTGCAGCACCGCCGGCGTGTCGCGCGCCGGATCGACGCTGATGAACAGCACGCGCGTGCGGTCGGCCAGCGGGCCCAGCCGCTGCATCAGGACGTGCAGATGGGTCAGCGTCAGCGGGCAGACGTCGGGGCAGTGGGTGTAGCCGAAATACAGCAGCACCAGCTTGCCGCGGAAAGCGGAGGCATCGACGACCTTGCCGGCGTCGTCGGTCAGCGTGAACGCGAGATCCGGCAGATGACCGCGCACGTCGGTCAGCTTCCACCGGTGTTGCGGAGCGCTGCAGCCGCCGAGGACGAGCAGGGCCGCGAGCACCATCAGAAAAATCGCACGCTTCATGACCACCCCGCCAGACTGGGCGCCCAGCCTACGCCTGGATGCGACATCCCGCCGCGAGTTCCGCCGCGCCCTGCGACATCGCGCCACATGCATGCGGCCGCAGTACGATAACGGATGCGTTGGCTCGTGCCGACGTCCGCGTCCCATCCCGGAGCCCGTCATGTCCAGCCTCTACGATTTCAGCGTGCGCACCATCGATGGTCGCGAGCAGCGACTCGACGCCTATCGCGGCAAGACCTTGCTGATCGTCAACGTCGCTTCCAAATGCGGATTCACGCCGCAGTACAAAGGCCTCGAGGCGCTGTAT
>DATLSL010000124.1:0-4443 GCA_035534135.1 Rhodanobacteraceae bacterium
TCCATCGGCAGGCCCAGGCGCTTGGCGGTGGCCTCGATGATGCGCAGGTTGGCCTGGTGCGGGATCAGCCAGTCGATCTGCGACTCGTGCATGCCGGCGGCTTCCAGCGTCTCGCCAACGATGCGATCCAGCGTCCTGACCGCGACCTTGAACACCTCGCTGCCGCTCATCAGCACGCGCACGCCGGCGTTGTCCTCGCCCGGCTTGAAGCCGACCGAAACGCCGACCGGGTTGTACAGCAGGTGCTTGTAGCCGCCGTCGGCGTGCAGCTTGGTGGTGATGATGCCGGGCTCCTCGCTGGGCTCCAGCACCACCGCACCGGCACCGTCGCCGAACAGCACGCAGGTCGAGCGATCGCCCCAGTCGAGCATGCGCGTCAGCGTCTCGGCGCCCACCACCAGCGCTTTCTTCGACTGGCCGCTGCACATCATGGCGTTGGCCACGCCCAGCGCGTAGACGAAGCCCGAGCAGGCCGCGTTGACGTCGAAGGCCGCGCAACCGTTGGCGCCCAGGCGGTGCTGCAGCAGGCAGGCCGTGGAGGGAAAGATCAGATCCGGCGTCGTGGTACCGAGCACGATCAGGTCGATCTCGGACGCCTCGACGCCGGCCGCCTGCAGAGCCGCGGTTGCGGCATGGAAAGCCAGATCGCCCGTGGTCTCGCCCTCGGCCGCCATATGCCGCTGGCGAATGCCGGTGCGGGAATAGATCCACTCGTCGCTGGTTTCGACCAGGCGCTCGAGGTCGGCGTTGGTGACGACGCGACTGGGCAGGTAGCTGCCGGTACCGGCGATGCGTGCGTACATCGGAAGACGGCCCTCTCAACACGCGCCGCGTCGAGCAGCGGCTGCAACGCGAAGCGGCGCGTCACCGCGCCGCTTCAGGGGTGTACGGACGGCGCGCGAGCGCTCAATCCTCGTCCGCGACCTTGGTACCGGTGTCGACCACCTGCTTGCCGCGGTAGTAGCCATCCTTGGTCACGTGATGCCGACGATGCACCTCGCCACTGGTCGGATCGGTGGAAAGCTGCACCGTCTTCAGGGCATCGTGGGAACGGCGCATGCCGCGGCGCGACGGCGTCTTGCGGCTTTTTTGCACAGCCATGAGTCAGTCTCCGGAATCAGATCATCGTTATTTCAGCGTCCGCAGCGCGGCAAAGGGATTGGCGCGCGCCACGGGTTCCAACTCGTCATCCGCCGGCGCAGCCCAGGCTGCCACGGCATCCTCGCTGCCCGGCTGCATCGGTACCAGCGGCAGCGCAAGCAGCAGCTCATCCTCGATCACCGACGCCAGATGCAACGGCTCGGCATCGACCAGCAACGGCTCGTAGCCCGGCAGCAGCGCGGCCTCTTCACGTTCCTCGCGGATCAGTCCGAGCCGGCTGTCGACCGTTACCGGACATACAAAAGGCTCGAGCGAACGCTGGCACATCAGGTGGAGATCGGCTTGCGCCTGCACGCTGAGAAAGGCCGTGCCAAACGCATCGCGGCCGAACTCCAGCACGAAATGCACCATGCCGACATCGTCCACCAACGCAGACACCAGCCTTGGCAGCGTGGCGACCGCAAGCGTTCCCTCGAAGGAGCGTCGCGCCATCACCATGCGCCAGACGTCCACCGAGTCGGGCAGTGACGCAGACATGAATGCGTGATGTTAGGTAGCGCACCGCGGCAAGTCAACCGCGCGGTTTACGATCCGGCACGTCTGCGGCAGACTGCGGCACCCCGCTGAGGATCCTTGCGTGGAACGGATGGTACCGATCGTCGGCGGCGCAGTGGCGGGGCTGATCGCGCTCTTCGCCCTGTATTCCCTGCTGCCGGAACGCAGGCAGCGTCGGCGCGACCGCATGTTGCAGCAGTTGCTGACCCAGGCTGACCGCTTCGAGGCGGCGCTGAAAGACTGCCGTGATCGGCTGGACGCAGCCCATGCCGCCATGACCGCGCTGCCCGGCGGTGCCAGCGGCGCCGACGGCGGCCGCAGCGCCGCCCTGGCGGCAGTGAATGCCGGTTTGCGCGACCTGCTGGCACACCGGTTGTGGCTGCGCGATCGCGCGCCGCACGCAGACAGCGCTGAACTCGATCGCGCCCTCGCCACGATCCACCGCGCGCAGGACCGGCTTGCCGATCAGGTCACCGCGCTGGGTGCCGCCCAGGACGCCCTCGCCGCGGCGCTGCGCGAGCGCGGCATGACGGAGCCGCCGCCGTGACCCGGCGACTGGTGCTGGCCTCGACGTCCGCCTATCGCGCCGAGCTGCTGCGACGGCTGACGACGGCATTCGAGCAGCGCGCGCCGCAGGTGGATGAAAGCGCCGGCGCCGGCGAAACGCCGCGCGCACTGGCGGTGCGTCTGGCGGAAGCCAAGGCGCGCGCGGTCGCCGCTCACTGTGCCGACGCGCTGGTGATCGGCAGCGATCAGACCGCCGAACTCAACGGTGTCACCCTCGGCAAACCCGGCGATGCCGCCAGCGCCCGGGCGCAGCTCGAGCACAGCAGCGGTCGCGAGGTGCTGTTTCACACCGCCTGGTGCCTGCTCGACACCCGTGACGGCCGGCTGCAGCGCGGCTGCAACCTGACCCGCGTGCGTTTCCGCAGCCTCGACGCCGACGAGATCGCACGCTATGTCGAACGCGAACAGCCGCTGGACTGCGCCGGCGGCTTCAAGAGCGAAGGGCTGGGCATTGCCCTGTTCGAGCGCATCGAGAGCGAGGACCCGACCGCGCTGATCGGCCTGCCGCTGATCGCACTGACGCACGCGCTCAGAGTTTGCGGGCTGCCACTGCCCTGAGGGAAGGCCTGAACAAGTTCAGACCGTCCTCAAGCCATGGATGGCTTGCCGCGCATCGAGCACGCAGGTGCTTGATGCGGCGTAGCCGAGTCCGGACCTGCGCCGGACTCGGCGCCCTCTGAAAAGTCCACGATGGACTTGTTCAGAGGTTCCTGAGATAGGCCGCGTGCGCCGACCGCCAGACCGGGCAGGCATCTGCGGCGACCACCGGCAGCGGCTGCGTCGGCACCCGCGCCGACCAGAACGAATAGCGTTTTTCGCCGCGGTACGGATCCAGCCGCCCCAGCGGCTTGAGGTCCGCCAGCCGCCAGCAGATTGATGTCAGCCACGCCGGCTGCTCGCGTTCCTTCAGCGCGCTCTCCTCCACCACCAGCAGCACCGGGGCGCCGGCATGGGTGCGGCGCAGGCCGCGCTCGTCGCGGCCCCAGTCGGCCAGTTGCGGCGCGCGGCCGTGATAGACGTTGAGCGGGTTGTCGAGCGTCCACGCCGGCCGCCGCGGATGCAGCAGCAGCTCGAGTTCGGCGGCCATGGCGTAGTGGTCGGTGACCAGCAGCGGCGGCGGTCCGCGCCAGTCGTGCAACAGATCGCCGGTGCGCGCGGCGACCTGCCGCCAGCCCAGAAACACGTTCGGAAACAGCTTCGAATGCGACCAGCCCACCGCGGCGGCGGGCGAGGCCGCCAGTGCGAACCACGCCAGCAGAGCCAGCAGGCCGGAAGCGGCCAGCGCAAACGTCGTGGCCAGCAACGTCCGCACGGCAACCCGGCCATGCCGCCATCGTGCGGCGGCATCGCGCGCCAGCAACGGCAGCAGCGGCAGGTAGCCCGGCAGCGGCCAGTGCAGGCGGAAGTGCTGATCGTCGGCGAACAGGCCGAACACGAAGTAGCCACCGAGCAGCGTCACGGCAGTGATCGCGGCCAGATCCCACGGTGTGCCGCGGCGCACGCGACGCAGCGCGCGGACCAGGGTCCACAGCAGCAGGCCGTACAGCAGCGGCGTCACCACCGCGGCCTGTTCCAGCGGCTGGATCAGCGCGCGCGCCTGGAAATGCCAGGGGTTGCGCTGCACCAGTTGGAAATCCAGAGCCTGCCAGTGGTGGTGCAGGTTCCAGCCGACCACGATCAGGGTGGCGATCAGACCCAGTGCCAGCGCGACATACCAGCCGGGCTGCCGCCACAGCCGCCGCCCGCGCGGCGTCAGCAAGGCAAAGGCCAGTCCGGCCAGCGCGAACATGCCGGCGCGATAGTGGGTGAACGCCGCCAGGGCCAGCGCTGCGCCCAGCAACCACCAGTCGCGCCAGCGGCCGGCGCGGGCGGCGCGCTCCAGCGCGATCAGCGCGATCAGCGCGAATACGGTCAGCGGCACATCGGGCAACGCCAGCACACCCAGTGTGGCCAGCATCGGCAGCACCAGTGCCAGCAGGCCCGCGTTCCAGCCGACGCGGCGGCCACCGATCAGGCGTCCGTAGGCGACCACCAGCCACGGCAGCGCAGCCCCGAGGATGAAAAACAGCAGCCGCACACCGGGCGCACCCGGCCCCAGCAGATCCTGCCCCAGCCGCGTCAGCAGCGCCGTCAGCGGCGGCAGATCGCTGTAGCCCCAGGCGGGATGACGGCCTTCCCAGGCGTAGAACGCCTCGTCCGGCAGCAACGCCAGGCGTGTCA
>DATLSL010000125.1:0-16692 GCA_035534135.1 Rhodanobacteraceae bacterium
CGCGCAGCGCGCCGCGTGTGGCTGCCGCTCGACGTCGTGACCGCCGATGCGCGCCCGGCCGCCGCTGGGCGCCAGGAACCCGGCCAGCATGCGCAGGCTGGTGGTCTTGCCGGCTCCGTTGGGACCCAGCAGGCCGACCACCTCGCCGGCGCGCACGCGCAGATTCAGCGCGTCCACCGCCAGCATGCCGCCGTAGCGACGCGAAAGGTTTTCGGCTTCGATCATGGCGCGCGTGGCGGCCTGGAGACGACGACATGCCAATCTACCGCAGGCGGGCGCGGAAGTTCCCCGGGCGCAGAAACAAAAAGCCCTTCCCGGAGCACCGGGAAGGGCCGAATGGACAGCATGCGGGCGCGGGCTTCAGCCGCCGCTGACCGCAACCGCGGGCGCCGAACCCGCCGATGCCGGAGTCGACATCGCAGCCGCCGGTGCGCTGGAGGCCACTGCCGGCGCCGCGACGGCTGCCGCCTGCTCCGGCGTCTGCGATGGTGCGTTGAAAACCGGCAGATAGACGTTGAAGGTCTGCTGGTCGTAGGCGGTGGTGGCCGGATCGGTCATGAGCACGTCGTAGAAGCGATGCAAGCCGTCATCGAAGGCGTAACCGTGAGTCAGCGCATAGGCCTTGAGCTGCAGGCGCGTCAGCGGCACACCGGCGGGCGAACCGTTCCAGGTCGCCGTCAGCGCGCGGCCGCCAAAGGCGATCCGCGCCTGCACCGGACCCCCGACCTCGAGCACGCCCTTGGCCAGCCAGGTACCCGCAGTCGGGGTCGTGGTGCCGCCAGCCTGAGCGGCGCTGGCCGCTGCCGCGGGCGTGCCCGGCTGGGTCAGGTCATCGCTCTGACCGGCGATCGTCAGCGTGCTGCTGCTGATCGGCACGGCAACGTCAAAGCGGTAGTTCTCGTCGCCGTAATCAGTGGTGAACGTGGTGGGCTGCCCGGCGGCGGTGACGCCGAGCCTCTTCATCGCCGCATCGATTTCAGTCATCGCCTTGCTGGTGGCCGCATCGACGTCACCCAGCGTGCGCTTGGCAGTGGTCGAGACAAACAGGATCGGCTGCTGCGGCGTGGCGACCAGCTGCGGCTTGACGCCGCCGTAGCCAATGTTGGGGATCGACGCCAGGGTGTTCTGCAGGTTGTTCAGCGTGTACTGGATGAAAGCCGCCGGTTCGCCGTGGATATAAAGCTGCGACAGGCGGTCGATCAGGTTCCAGCCGTAATTGACCTTGTAGCGCATGGTGATGCGCACCAGCTTCTGGCTGCTCCCGGCGCGCTCGAGGTCGATCTCGAAGCGCTGGTCGTGGCCGTACCACCCGTTGAGAAAATCACCCTGGTGCTTGAGCTTCCAGACGATGGTGGCACTGCCCTGGGTGCTGACGTCGCCTGCCGCCGGCTCGGCCGAGACGATGTCCAGCGAACCATCCAGCACCTTCGGGTTGCTGCTCTGCCAGCTGATCGTGGCGCCCGGTCCGTAGGCGGGTCCCGACAGGTTGAAGGTGGTATTCGGATCGTAGGCGCGCAGCACGCCGTAATCGGGGAAACGACGGTAATTGTTGAGGATGTCGTAGACGTGGCGCAGGTTATGGCTGACCTCGATCGAGCGCGATGTGCTGCCTTCGTCCGGCATCAGCAAGGCGACCACCAGGCCGAGCACCACGACCATCAGCACGGCTGCGAGCACTTCGATAACACGCGTCATTAACGATTCTCCAGGCCTGGGGACCGGTGCCGGGTAGCACCGTGGGGCAGGAACCCCGTGCACGGCCATCTGACCCCGCGGGTGCAGGCCGAAGCGCTCATGGTAGCGACTCGCCCGCACGAGCGCCACGGCCCGCCGCAGCCGCGCACCTGCCCCCGGCGCTCATCGGATGACCGCGGTGATCGGGTCGCGTGACTGAACGATTCACGACGCCTCAGACGATGCCGATCTCCAGCGCCTTGAGCACCGCGCGGGTGCGGTCACGTACACCCAGCTTGGACAGGATGTTGGACACGTGATTCTTGACCGTGCCCTCGGCGACGCGCAGCGAATTGGCGATTTCCTTGTTGCTGTAGCCGCTTGCCATCAGGCGCAGGATCTCGGTCTCGCGCTCGGTCAGCGGATCGGGCTGGTCCAGACTGGTGAACTGGTTCTGCATGCGCTCGACACCCGCCAGCAGGCGCTGGGTCACCGCCGGCGCCACCAGCGAGCCGCCGGCAGCCACCGTGCGCACCGCCTCGACCAGCTGATCCAGGGAGACGTCCTTGAGCAGATAGCCGCGCGCGCCGGCCTTGAGTCCGGCCAGCACCAGCTGGTCGTCATCGAAGGTGGTCAGGATCACCGTCGGCGGCAGTGCCTGCTGCTGCGCCAGCGCCTGCAGCACCTCGATGCCATTCATGCCGGGCATGCGCATGTCCAGCAGCACCACATCGGGCTTCAGCCGCGGGATGGTCGCCACCGCCTGAGCACCATCGACGCACTCGGCGACCACTCGGATGTCCTCGGCCAGATCCAGCAGCGAGCGGATGCCCTGACGCACCAGGGTCTGGTCGTCCACCAGACAGACGTTGATCATGCGGGCTTCTCCAGCGGCAGCCAGGCTGCCAACGCAAAGCCGCGCTCGCGCGCGGTGTCGACGCTCAGGCGTCCGCCATATTCGGCCAGCCGCTCGCGCATGCCGCTGAGGCCGTTGCCGGGCCGGAATCCGGTGACACCGCGGCCGTCGTCGTGCGCCTCCAGCCGCAGCTCGCCTTCGGCGGTGCGAGCGAAGCACAGCCACAGGTTGCGCGCACCGGAGTGGCGTGCAGTGTTGGTCAGGATCTCCTGCACGCAGCGCACGATCACCTGCGCGCGGCGCGGGTCCTCGACGCTGAAACGCGGTGGCAGTTCGAGGTGCACGTCCAGCCCCGGCACGCCCTCGATCAGCGTCTGCAGCGCCAGCGTCAAGTCCAGCGAATCGTCCTCGCGCAGCTCGCTGACCACCTCACGCACGTCAATCAGCAGCTGCTTGGCGATCGCCTGCGCCTGCCGCACTGGCCCCTCGGCCGGCGTGGCGACGAGGTGGCTGGCGACCTCGAGGTTGAGGCTGAGTGCGGTCAGGTGGTGGCCGACCAGATCGTGCAATTCGCGGGCGATGCGCATGCGCTCGGCGATGCGGCTGGAATCGGCCAGCAGCGCGCGGGTGGCGCGTAGCTCGGAATTCAACCGACGCTGCTCCTCGCGCGCCTCCACCTGCTGGCTGGCGACCATCGAGGCGACAAAGGTCAGCACGGCGAAGCCGAGGTACAGGCTGGCCTGCAGAAAGGCCGCGAAGTAGCTCATGTGGAAATCGGGGAAGCTGTGGAACATCGGCACCAGGGCCAGGTTCTGCAGCACCAGCCATGCCAGTCCCTGCTTGACCGGCAGCAGCCAGGGCAGCACCACCGCGACGACCACCAGCAGCAATCCGGAGAGGCCGCTCTTGCTCAGCCAGCCGACGCCGATGGCGGCCAGGGTCAGCACCACCAGGCCGACGATCTTCAACGGCAGATGCCGGCGCGCGTCAAAGCGCCACGTCAGCAGCCAGTACACCACGCCGAAGGTGAGATAGCTGCCGACCAGCAACAGCAGGCCGAGGTGTGGATGGTCGAGCAGGCTCAGGCGCTCGCGCGCCCAGTCCACCCGCAGCAGCGGGGTCCCCGCGCACAGATAAGTGAACAGGCCCGCATAGCGCAGCAGGCGGACATGGTCGAGGGCGATCGCGCGCATGCCGGCATGATGGGCGCGCCGCGAGCGCCGGGCAACCTGGACCGAAGTCACGGTCGCGGGCGTGCGGAAGCCGCGATCGCCATGCGATAATCGTCGGCATCCACCCGGCTGGGGCATGCCGGCACCAGCATCCGAGCGGAGACCGGAATGTCGTTGACCATCCGCGACGTGCGCGCAAGCGACCTTGACGCCGTACAGGCCATCAACAACGCCGCGGGTGAGGGCATCCTGCCTCTCGATGGCGTGCGCCTCGCCCGCCTGCATGTCATCGCCGATTACTTCCGCATCGCCGAGGAAGACGGCCGTGTGGCCGGCTTCCTGATCGCCATGCGCCACGACGCCGACCACGACAGCCCAAATTTCGACTGGTTCCGCCAGCGCCAGTCCGCGTTTGTCTACATCGACCGCATCGTGATCGCCACCGCCGCGCGCGGCCGCGGCCTCGGTCGCGTTTTCTACGCCGACGTGCAGGGCTACGCCGAAGTGCGCGTGCCGCTGCTCGCCTGCGAAGTGTTCCTGGAGCCGCGCGACGACGTCGCCGTGCTGTTCCACGGCACCTACGGTTTCCGCGAGGTCGGCCAGCAGGTGATGCCCGGCGTGGAGCGTCGGGTGGCGATGCTGTCGAAGGAACTGTGCAGCTACGCCTTCGTGCGCGACACCTACCTCGTCCACGGTGGCTTGCCGCCGCAGCCGTGGCTGGCCGCACGCGAACGCCCGGCGCCGGCGCCGCAGCGCAGCGCAGCCGGCGGCGCATGAGCGCCCGCATCGAAGCCGTCGCAGCGGCTTGCGAACTGCGTTTCGGCCAGGTCGGCATCGCCAATGTCCGCGTCCATCGTGCCGATGCCGACGCCCTGCGCGAAGAACTCGCACAGCGCGTGCGCCAGGCGCCGCAGCTGTTCGCGCGCGCCGCGGTGGTGCTCGACCTCAGCCGCCTGCCAGATGCGGCCGACGAGGTGACCACGCGGGCGCTGCTCGCCGCGGTGCGCGCGGCCGGCCTGCTGCCGGTGGGTCTGGCCTACGGCACACGCGCCATGGAAGCGCTGTCCGAGCGCCTGGAGCTGCCGCTGATCGCCAAGTTCCGCACGGCTTACGAGCGCGAGGACGGCAGTGCGGCCGCCGCCAGCGCAGCGGTGCCCAGCGCGGCCACCGCACCGGAGCCCGAGTCCGAGCCGGCACCCGCCACGGCCGCGCTGCCCGGTCTGCATCAGGCGCATGCGGTGCGTTCGGGCCAGCAGGTCTATGCGCGCGGCCGCGACCTGGTGGTGGCGGCCGCGGTCGCCAACGGCGCCGAGGTGATCGCCGACGGCTCGATCCATGTCTATGGCGCGCTGCGCGGCCGTGCCCTGGCCGGTGCGCTGGGCGACGAGAGTGCGCGCATCTACTGCAGCGAGTTTCGCGCAGAGCTGGTGTCGATCGCCGGACGCTATCGTGTGTTCGAGCAGATGCCGCCCGAGTTCGACGGCCAGCCCGTACACTGCTGGCTGCAGGGTGACACGCTGCTGATCGCTGCGCTCGACCGCTAGCCCGAACCATCGACCCAGGGAGCATCACGCCTTGACCGAAATCATCGTCGTCACCTCCGGCAAGGGCGGCGTCGGCAAAACCACCAGCAGCGCCTCGCTGGCCACCGGCATCGCGCAGCAGGGCAAGAAGGTCGCCGTGATCGACTTTGACGTCGGCCTGCGCAACCTCGACCTGATCATGGGCTGCGAGCGGCGCGTGGTGTATGACTTCGTCAACGTCATCCACGGCGAGGCCTCGCTGAAGCAGGCGCTGATCAAGGACAAGCGCGTCGAGACGCTGTTCGTGCTGGCGGCCTCGCAGACGCGCGACAAGGACGCGCTCACCCAGGAGGGCGTCGAGCGCGTGCTCGACGAGTTGGCGAAGGAGGGCTTCGACTACGTGGTCTGCGATTCACCCGCGGGCATTGAGAAGGGCGCGCATCTGGCGATGTACTTCGCCGACCGCGCGGTGGTGGTGGTCAACCCCGAGGTGTCCAGCGTCCGCGACTCCGACCGCATCCTCGGCCTGCTGGCCAGCAAGACGCGGCGCGCCGAGCGCGGCGACGGCGGCGTGCCGGGGCATCTGCTGCTGACGCGCTATCACCCGGCGCGCGTCGAGGCCGGCGAGATGCTCAGCCTGCAGGACGTCGAGGAGTTGCTCGGCATCCCGGTGGTCGGCGTGATCCCCGAATCCGACGGCGTGCTCACCGCCTCCAACACCGGCGTGCCGGTGATCCTTGATGCGACCTCGAACGCCGGTCAGGCCTACACCGACACGGTGGCGCGGCTGCTCGGCGAGGAGCGGCCAATCCGCTTCCTGGATGCGCCGAAAAAGGGCTTCTTCAAACGGGTTTTCGGGAGCTGATCGTGGGCATACTCGACTTCCTGCGCAGTCGCCGCGAGCCGCCCGCCGCCATGGCCAAGGAACGCCTGCGCATCATCGTCGCGCAGGAGCGTGCCAACCGCGGCGGCCCCGACTATCTGCCGCTGATGCGCAACGAGCTGCTGGCGGTGATCCGCAAGTACGTCCACGTCGACCTCGACGCCATCGACATCCACCTCGAGCGCGACGGCGAACACGACGTGCTGGAGCTGTCGGTGGCGCTGCCGGATGGCAAGGGCGGGGGATAGCCCACGGGACCCGGGGCGAGCCGGGAAGTGACGCGCGCTGCCATTCAAGGCAGAGCGCGTCGGCGAGCGCCCGGCCATGGAGGGCCGGGCAGGCGTCACGCACCGGGGATGGATGGTTCGCAACGGCTCGGGACCCGGGACCCGGGACCCGGGACCCAGGACCCAGGACCCAGGAACAGCGAAAAACATTCGCGGCCGGTGTGCGAGCCCGTCACACTACAGAATCCCCATCGCCCATGACCGCCACGCCGCCCGCCGTCGACGTCCTGCGTCTGGCCGACATCGGTTTCGATGCGCCAGCCGCCCTGCTCGCGCGCCATGGTCTCGAACTGGTCGCGGTGGGCGACGGCGCCCCGATTCCTGGCAGCTACTGGGGCGACGACGAGGCCGGCGTGATCGGCTGTTGCGTCCTTGCGCGCGCTGACACGCCGGTGCATTCACTGCTGCATGAAGCCTGCCATCTGCTGGTGCTGCCGCCGGACCGGCGCGCCGCGGTGCATACCGACGCCACCGATTCGATCGAGGAAGAGGACGCCACTTGCTACCTGCAGATCGTGCTCGCCGACAGCCTGCCCGGTGTCGGCCGCGAGCGTCTGCTGGTGGACATGGATACCTGGGGTTATTCGTTCCGTCTCGGCTCGGCACGCGCCTGGTTCGAACACGACGCCGCGGAGGCGCGTACGCTGCTGGTCACTCGCGGTCTGCTGCCCGCAACGGATTGACAGCACCCGCCGCAGCAACGCGACTCATGGAGACTTGCCCTGAGGTCTCCTAGACTGCCGTCACCGAGCACGACAAGGACCTGCCCATGCAGCGCTGGATCAAGCTACCCGACGGCCGCTTCATCGACGCCAACCGCATCGCCTGTGTGGGCAAAGTCGAGAGTTACCCGCGCCTGGATGAGGACGGCAACGATCTCGGCGCCGGCTTTGTCGTGTCCATCGGCACCGATTTCCCCCGCGAGCGGCAGTTCTCCGTCACCGGCACGCACGAAGAGATCATGGCCCTGACGAAGGCCCTGCTGGGGCCCAGCGCCGGCTGAGCCCGGTCCGGTGCATGGCTTGACGCGCACCCGGGGGCTTCGCCTACCCTAGGCCTGCACCGGGGAGATGGCATGCCTCCCGCCCGTCATGGGCAAACCGCCTTCCGGCTGATGATGCCTGCACCCTCGGCAACGGCGGGGCAGGTCGTGTGCGCTTGGGCACCGGTCCGCCGCGACCGCATCACAAGGAAGCTCCATGGGTTCGTCTGCATTTCTTTCCGTCGGCGTCGGTGCCGCGCTCGGCGCCTGGCTGCGCTGGGGGCTGGGCACCCTGCTCAACCCGCTGTTTCCGACCCTGCCACTGGGCACGCTGGCTGCCAATCTGACCGGCGGCCTGCTGATGGGACTGGCAATGGGCGCGTTTGCACACTTCCAGGCATTGTCGCCGGAAATCCGGCTGTTCATCACCACCGGCTTTCTCGGCGGCCTGACCACGTTTTCGACCTTCTCCGCCGAGGCCAGCACCCTGTTGCTGCGCCAGCAGTACGCCTGGTTTGCCGCGCACGTGCTGCTGCACGTGGCCGGATCACTGACGGCCACGCTCGCCGGCATCGCCTTGATCCGCGCGCTGCTGCGCGCTTGAATGGGAACGCCGCCATGAGTGCCACACGCGAAATGCTGCATACCGGCGTCTATCTGCGCTTTTTCATGCACGCCAATGCCAAGCATCGCGGCATGCTGCTGCACGAATGGATCCTCGAGCAGGCCAAGCGCGAGGGGCTCGCCGGCGGCTCGGTGTTCCGCGCCATCGCCGGTTTCGGACGCCACGGCATCCTGCACGAGGAGAGCTTCTTCGAGCTGGCCGGAGACCTGCCGCTGAAGGTCGAGTTCATCCTCGGCGAAGCCGAGACCGAGCGCCTGCTGACGATCGTGCGCGCGTCCGGCGCCGCCCTGGTCTACGCCCGCTCGCCGGTTGCCTACGGCGTGCTGGAAGCCGTGTCACCACCCTGAGCCGGAGGCACCCGATGAGCGAGGACGGACTGCAGGCACGCGCCGCCAAACTGCTGGCGCATGCGGGCATCCGCATCGGCGGTGACGCGGCCACCGATCTGCGCGTGCATGATCCGCGGGTGTATGCGCGCGTCTTCGCGCACGGCACGCTGGGCTTCGGCGAGGCTTACATGGACGGCAGCTGGGATGCCGACGACCTTGACGGATTCCTGTTCAAGGTCATCGGCGCGCATCTCGACGATCGATTGAGGACGCTCGACACCCTGCTCGCGCACCTCAAGGCGCGCTTCATCAACCTGCAGCGCGGCGAACGCACCTGGACGATCGGCAAGGCCCACTACGACCTCGGCAATGATCTGTTCCGCGCGATGCTGGGCCGGCGCCTGGTTTACAGCTGCGGCTACTGGAAGGATACGGACAATCTCGATGCCGCGCAGGAGGCCAAGCTGGATCTGGTCTGCCGCAAGCTGCGCCTGCAACCCGGCATGCGCGTGCTCGATATCGGCTGCGGCTGGGGTGAGGCGCTGAAGTTCGCCGCCGAGCGTTACGGCGTGACCGGCGTCGGTATCACCGTGTCGCAGGAGCAGGCCGAATTCGCGCGCACGCTCTGCACCGGCCTGCCGGTCGAGATCCGCCTGCAGGACTACCGCGAGATCGACGAGCCGTTCGATGCGATCTTCTCGATCGGCATGTTCGAGCACGTCGGCGCCCGAAACTACCGCACCTACTTCGAGACGGTGCGGCGCTGCCTGCGCGCGGACGGCCTCAGCCTGCTGCACACCATCGGCAGCAACGAAGAGCCCAGCCGCCCCGATCCGTGGATCCAGAAGTACATCTTCCCCAACTCGATGGTGCCCGCCGCCAGCCAGATGGCAGCGGCGCTGGAAGGCCTGTTCGTGATCGAGGACTGGCACAACTTCGGCGCCGACTACGACCGCACACTGATGGCGTGGCGCGCCAACGTCGATGCCGCCTGGCCACAGTTGCCGGCGCGCTACGACGAGCGCTTCCAGCGCATGTGGCGGTTTTATCTGTCCAGCTCGGCGGCGGTGTTCCGCGCGCGCCGCGATCAGCTCTGGCAGCTGACGCTCAGCCCGCGCGGCGTGCGCGGCGGCTATCGCGTGCCACGCTGAACATTCAGGCGAGAGCGTCCGCCGCGGCGACGATGTCGGCCTCGCCCGGCAGCACCAGGAACGCCGCGCCGGCCAGCGGAGTATAGGTGTCAGCGCCGGCCACGCGCTTGAGCGGCGTGGCGCCAAGGCCGGCCTCGACCAGCGCGGTGATGATGCCCTCGCCCACGCCGGCGCTGCGGCGGCCTTCGTCGACCACCACGATGCGCTTGGCCGTCCTGGCCTGCGCGGCGATGAAGGCATCGTTGAGCGGCACCAGCCAGCGCAGATCGACCACGCGCACCTTCCAGCCGTGTTGCTGTTCGATCGCACGGGCGGCGCGCAGGCTCATCGGCACACCGTTGCCGTAGGTGAAGATCACCAGATCGTCGCCCGCGCCCCCGCTTTCCGGAAGATAGACGCGGCCCTCGCCCAGCGGCATGGTCTGGTCGGGCGCGGGATAAGCGAACTGCCACTGGCCATCGCCCGCGCCATGGAGGTCCTTGGTCATGTACAGCGCGATCGGCTCGAGGAACACGCACACGCGGCCATCGACCCTGGCCAGCGCCATCAGCGTGCGCAGCATCGTCGCCGCATCGTCGCCGCGCGAGGGGCAGCCGACGACCAGGCCGGGAATGTCGCGCATGGCGGTAATCGAGTTGTCGTTGTGGAAATGGCCGCCGAAACCGCGCTGGTAGCCGAGCCCGGCGACACGCAGCAGCATCGGGTTGCGGTACTGGCCGTTGCTGAAGAACTGCAGACTGGCGGCCTCGCCGCGAATCTGGTCGCAGGCGTTGTGAAAATAGGCCAGGTACTGGATCTCCGGGATCGGCAGCAGGCCCATGTTGGCGTAGCCCTGGGCCAGACCCAGGATCAGGGTTTCGTCGAGCAGGGTGTTGAACACGCGCGCGTTCCTGAACGCCTTGTGCAGGCCCCGGGTGACGGTATAGACGCCGCCTTTCTGGGCGACATCCTCGCCGAACAGCAGCGCCTCGGGATATTTGATCAGCAGATCGTGCAGGGCCTGGTTGATCTGGATCGCCAGATGTCGCGGCGGTTGCTTCTCGGGCAGCCTGCCGGCGCCACCGAACACGGCGAGGCGTCGCTCGGCGTCGGGCACGCGTGCGGCCTCGACGGCAACGGCGTCCGGCGTGTACGGCGCCAGCGGTGCCATCACCTCGGCCAGCGTCTCCAGCCGCGGTCGGCGATCGGCCTCCTCGGCGGCGGTGAAGCAGCGCTTGCGCGTCGCTTCATAGAGATCCAGCAGCGCCGCGGGCGTGTACAGGCCGGATTCCAGCGCGATCGCCGCCGAGCGCAGCAGCGGATCGCCGGCCTCGACCGCGACCAGTTCCTCGATGCTGCGCCACTCGATCTCGAAATCGGTGCCGGCATGGCCCATCACGCGCGTGGTGCGCAGATGCAGGAAGGTCGGCCGGCGCGTGCGCCGGCAGTGCTCGACCGCGCGCGCGACGTCGGCATAACCCGCCGCCAGGTCCAGCCCGTCAGCGTAAAAATAATCGAGATCACGGCGGCCGCTGAAGCTGGCCGCGATCCAGTCGGCCGGTGTCTTGACCGAGATGCCGATGCCGTTGTCCTCGCAGACGAACAGCACCGGCGCCGGCAATTTTTGATATGCCGTCCACGCCGCGGCATTGAACGCGGTCTGTGCGGCAGCATGGTTGGCCGAGGCGTCGCCGAACGAGCAGATCGTGATGCTGTCGACCGGCACCGGCAGCGCGTGACCGATACGCCGCGCCTGCTCGATGGCGACCGCGGTGCCCAGCGCCTTGGGCAGGTGCGAAGCGATGGTCGAGGTCTGCGGCAGCACCCACAGCGGCTTGGAACCCCACACCTTGTGGCGGCCGCCCGAGGCCGGATCGTCCTTGCTGGCCGCGAAGCTCAGCGCCGAATCCATCACCGGATCGAGCTTGTTCGAACCGGTGCCCGGCAGCTTGCGGAAACGCTCGGCCATGAAGGCGCCCGAGCGGTAGTGCAGGAAGGCCGGATCGGTATGCCGCGTCAGCCGCGCCAGCATGGCGTTGCCTTCGTGGCCACTGGAACCGATGGTGTAGAAGACCTTGTTCTGGACCCGCAGCACGCGCGCCATCAGGTCGAGGTGGCGGCTGATCAGCTGCGACTCGAACAGATCGAGGAAGCCGCGCGCATCAAGCGCACTGCCGGGCAGCACCGGGGCATCCTGCGCAGGCCGCGGTCGCGGCGTACCGGACCATTCACGCACGAACTCGATGAAGTTCTGATCGACGATCTCGGCGCGGTTGAACCCCTTGTGACGTGCAGGGATCGGCGAAGGGATGGCATTCATGGCGGGGCGCTGAGACGGGCGGGCCGGCAAGCATAACGCCCGGCTGGCGCAGCCAAAAGGCGCCGGCTTGATCTGGGACAGGGCGCCCGCCGCAGGCACCGGTGAGCATGCCGCCAGATCCGCAACGGATGCCGGCATGAGTTATCACGACCTGCGCGAGTTCATCGAGGTGCTGGAGGCGCGCGACGAGTTGCGCCACGTCGCCGCGCCGGTGGATCCGCATCTCGAAATCACCGCGTTCTGCCAGCGCGCGCAGCGCAAGGGCGGTCCGGCGCTGCTGTTCGAGCGGCCCGGGGCCAGCCGGCAGCGTTTCCTCGGCAACCTGTTCGGCAGCGCCGAGCGCATCCAGCTGGCGCTGGGGCGCCGGCCGGTGGCATCGATGCGCGAACTGGGCGAGCTGCTGGCGGCGCTCAAGGAACCGCGCTGGCCGGGCTCGCTGCGCGAAGCGGTGTCCGCCCTTCCCGCCTACGGCCAGCTGGCGCTGGTGGCGCCGCGCACGGTGGCCTCGGCGCCATTCCTCGCCGACTGCCGGCAGGGTGACGAGGTCGATCTCGGCGAACTGCCGATCCAGACCTGCTGGCCCGAGGACGTCGGCCCGCTGATCACGCTCGGTCTGGTGATCACGCGCAGCCAGCGGCTGGACCGCCAGAACATCGGCGTCTATCGCATGCAGGTGATCGGCCGCAATCGCGTGATCATGCGCTGGCTGGCGCACCGCGGCGGCGCGCAGGATTACGCCGAGTGGTGCGAACTGCATCCGCGCGAACCGTTTCCGCTGGCGGTCGCGATCGGCGCCGATCCGGCGACCACGCTGGCGGCGGTGGCGCCGCTGCCGGACACACTGTCGGAGTTCGAGTTCGCCGGCCTGCTGCGCGGCGCGCGTGGGCACGTGCTGCGCAGCCGCCTGACCGGGCTCGACCTGCCGGCCAGCGCCGAGATCGTGCTCGAGGGTCACATCCAGCCCGGCGACAGTGCGCTGGAAGGCCCGTTCGGCGACCACACCGGCTACTACAATGCGGTCGATCGCTTTCCGGTGTTCACCATCGAGCGCCTCTGCCGGCGCGAGGACGCGATCTACCAGGGCAGCTGGATGGGGCGCTCGCCGCACGACGAGCCGTCGATGCTGGCGATGGCGCTGAACGACCTGTTCGTGCCGATCCTGCGCCGGATCTTTCCCGAGGTCGTCGATTTCCATCTGCCGCCGGCGGCGTGCTCCTACCGGCTGGCCGTGGTCAGCATCCGCAAGCGCTATCCGGGCCATGCGCGGCGCATGATGTTCGCGGTCTGGTCATACCTGCGCCAGTTCACCTACACCAAGTTCGTGATCATCACCGACGATGACATCGATGTGCGCAACTGGGACGACGTACTGTGGGCGGTATCGACGCGCGTCGATCCGGCGCGCGACTGCCTGATCGTCGAAAACACGCCGGTGGACTACCTCGACTTCGCCAGCCCCCAGCCCCACCTCGGCGGAAAGCTCGGCATCGACGCCACCAGCAAGTGGCCGGGCGAGACCACGCGCACCTGGGGCCGGCCGATCCGGCCCGATCCCGCCGTCGAGCGTCGCGTCGATGCGCTGTGGGCGGAGATGTTCGGCGCCGCGTCTGATCCAGATCAGTGAACCGGTGCGACGGCGCGCTCACGCTG
This sequence comes from Rhodanobacteraceae bacterium, assembly GCA_035534135.1. Classification (GTDB taxonomy): domain Bacteria; phylum Pseudomonadota; class Gammaproteobacteria; order Xanthomonadales; family Rhodanobacteraceae; genus Metallibacterium. Next base: position 13,432 of record DATLSL010000125.1, read on the forward strand.
GCGCCTGCCTGCACCCGCGCCCGAGGAATACGCATGCAACTCGTCTGTCCCGCCGGCAGCCTGCCCTCGCTGCAGGCGGCCGTGGATCACGGCGCCGATGCGGTGTACGTGGGTTTCCGCGACGCCACCAATGCGCGCGCCTTCCCCGGCCTCAACTTCGACGAGGCCGATCTGCGCAGCGGCATCGCCTACGCCCACGCGCGTGGCCGCAAGGTCTATGTCGCGCTGAACACCTACCCGACCCCGGCGCAGCTGGGACACTGGGAAACCGCGGTCGAGCGCGCCGCGAATCTGGCCGTGGATGCGCTGATCATCGCCGAGCTGGCCGTCCTCGACTACGCCGCACGGCACTATCCCGCGCTGCCGCGGCACCTGTCGGTGCAAAGCTCGGCCACCACCCACGCCGCGCTGCGCTACTACGTCGAGGAGTTCGGCATCAGCCGCGCGGTGCTGCCGCGGGTGCTGGCGATGCAGCAGGTCGAGCGCCTGGCCGAGAAGTCGCCGGTGCCGCTGGAGACCTTCGCTTTCGGCAGCCTGTGCATCATGGTCGAGGGCCGCTGCCAGCTGTCGAGCTACGTCACCGGCGCCTCGCCCAACCGCCACGGTGTGTGCTCGCCGGCCAAATTCGTGCGCTGGGACGAAACTCCGGACGGCCGCAGCGTGCGCCTCAACGACGTGTTGATCGACCGCTTCGCCGACGGCGAGGCGGCCGGCTATCCGACCGTGTGCAAGGGCCGCTACCAGGTGCGCGGCGAAACCTTCCACGCGCTCGAGGAACCGACCAGCCTCAACACGCTGGACCTGCTGCCGCGCCTCGCCGCCTGCGGCATCGCCGCGCTCAAGATCGAGGGCCGCCAACGCAGCCCGGCCTATGTCGGCGCCGTCGCCGGGGTCTGGCGCCGGGCGATCGACCGCCTGCAGTCCGACCCGGCCGGGTATCGCGTCGAACCGTCCTGGCAGACCACGCTCACGCGCGTCGCCGAAGGCGCACAGACCACCCTCGGCCCCTACCACCGTTCCTGGCACTGAGCCCGCCCATGCGCCTGACCCTCGGACCCCTGCAGTACTTCTGGCCGCGCCAGCGGGTACTCGATTTCTACGCTGCGATGGCCGAGCTGCCGCTGGACGTGATCTACCTCGGCGAAACCGTGTGCAGCAAGCGCCGCGAACTGCGCGGCGGCGACTGGCTGGCGCTGGCGCGCGAGCTGTCCGCGAGCGGGCGCGAGGTGGTGCTGTCGGCGCTGACGCTGATCGAGGCCGAGTCGGAGCTGGCCAGCCTGAAACGCCTCGTCGGCAACGGCGAGTTCGCGGTCGAGGCCAACGACATGTCCGCCGTGCAGCTGCTGCGCGAGCGCGGCCTGCCGTTTGTCGCCGGGCCCGGCGTCAACCTCTACAACCAGCGCGCGCTGGCGCTGCTGCGCCGGGCCGGCATGACGCGCTGGGTGCCCGGCGTCGAGCAGGGTCGCGAGCAGCTCGCGGAGATCCGCCAGGCGGCGGATGCGGGCGCCTTGCCGGAAATCGAGCTGATCGCCTGGGGCCGCCTGCCGCTGGCCTACTCGGCGCGCTGCTTCACCGCACGCGCGCACGACCTCGCCAAGGACGACTGCGGCTTTCGCTGCCTGGACGATCCCGAGGGCCTGCCGCTGGCAACGCGCGAAGGCGCGCCGTTCCTGCGTATCAACGGTATCCAGGTGCAGAGCGAGGCGGTGTGCGATCTGGCGCCCGAGATCGACGCGCTGCGCGCGGCCGGCGTCAACCTGCTGCGCCTGTATCCGCAGCCGCAGGGCATGGCCGGCGCGGTTGCCTATTTTCGCGCCGCGCTGGCGCAGCCGCCGACGCAGCGCCGCGGTGACTGCAACGGCTACTGGCACGGCGAGGCGGGCATGCGCGCAGTAGGGCCGCCCCACCACGACCCGCTGCACCAGAGCCCGGCTGCGCTCCTCGCCGCGCGCTGAGGTGGCTCGCCGGGCGGCAGCCGGGGCGAAACCAGATCCTTCGCGTTGCTCAGCAACTGTCTTGTCATGCTGAGCGCAACGAAGCATCTGGCCTGCCGGGCCACCCGGGCCGGCCATGCAGCAGGATGCACGTCGCCCGTCAGATCCTTCGGCCTGCGGTCTCAGGATGACAAGGAAGGGCGGGATGACAAGTCACGCCAGCGGGCGCAACGTCATCGATTCGACCGCAGTGCGCGCATGCCCGCAACGGGCACGCGGCGGGCGGCATGCGCTTCCCGCGCGGCCGCGGCGAAGCGTGCGGCGCGATGCAGGACGATGCGCAGGGCGAGCGGAATCGACTCCCAGGGCAGCTGATCGAGCAGGTTGCGCGCGGTCAGGCCAAGCTCGGTGTCGCCGGTCAGCGCCAGCCGGCGCTGGAAAAACAGCGTGTCGGCGTCTTCCAGGCGACTGGCCAGCAGCAGGAACTCCAGCGCTTGCCCGCGCACGGCGGCTTCGGCCGGCGCATTGCATTCACAGGTGCTCAGGCGATCGGCGTGCGCGGTCAGCACCCAGCGCAGATTGAGATCGGTCACTTCGATGGCGATGCGGCGATCGGCCAGGAACGCCAGCTTGCCAGCCCGCAGCGGCGCCTGCAGCACGCGCTGAGTGACCGCCTCCAGCAGGCGCCGCTGCCACGCATCGGGAACCGCGCGCAGCGGCAGCGCCAGGCGCCGCGGGGGCGGCAGCAGGCGCAACAGACGTTGGCGCCAGGCGCCCACGAACACCGACGCCCGATCCGCGGCGGATGCCTCTGTCGCACCCGCACGCTGCTGCTGCGCCACGGCGCAGTCGATCGCGCTGCGCATCAGCCGCTCGCCGTCGGCGGGGTCGAGATGACGTCGCGCTGCGCGCTGGCGCGCACGCTCCTGCACCTGCTCTTCGCGATTCGGGTCGCGCAACGGCAAACCCTCGCGCAGCTTGCGCGCGGTCAGCGACGCCACCACGCGCTGGCGCAGCGCGAGGCCGTCGATCAGGGCGTCGTCGATCCGATCGATCAGGAAACGACGGCCCGCGAAGGGCATGGGCAATGCGGGCGGCATGAGCGGAACCTCCGCCGCCTTGATACCGCGGCGCAGGCGGGGCCGCCTTGTCCTGGATCAAGGCCGCGGCGGACTGCGGCCGAAAGCAATTCTCAGTGGCCCGTCGCCGGCACGTAGCGGCACTCGGACTCGACCTTGGCGATCTCCGGGATGCTGCCGCTGACGCAGCTCCAGCTGACCGCGCGGTGCGCGGCGTCGAGCTTCGGCGTCAGCGTCACGTCGACCGC
>DATLSL010000126.1:0-2948 GCA_035534135.1 Rhodanobacteraceae bacterium
GAGGATTTCCTGCGCCACTACACGCATCTGCATCAGCACGTGGCCACGCTGTACGGCCTGACCGCGTTTGCCTGGGGTGAGGCGCCGCGGGCGCAGGTACGTGCGCTGGTGGCGGCGGATCACACGCTGATCGAGCAGATGCTGGCGCACTACAACGGTCCGCTCATGGACAGCGTCAAGGCCTGGAACCAGGCGGCCTACGCTGCGGGCGTATCGACCCTGGCCACCGGCACGCCGGTGACGATCAAACCGGCTCTGCCACTGCCTCCGTTGGCGACCACGGCAGCCACCGGCGCCTGAGCGGTTGACACACGACGTCCGCGGAACGCGGGCGTCGTGCCCTCAGCCGGGCCCTGCGGCATCAGCGACACTCAGCCATCGTCGCGCCTGCGTGGCGACGCCGTCCTCAGGCCAGGGTCGGTGTCGGCACCATCGGCCCATCTGGCGTGCGCGGCAGCGGCAACGGCAACGGCAATGCGATCACGCCGGCCAGCCGCCGCGCCACTTCGCACAGCGCTGCGATCGCGTCCGGGGGGCCACATGCAGCAGGGTCAGCGTTTCGGCGACACTGCGGTAAAGCGTTCGCGCAATGCGCTGCCGGACTGCGAACGGCGGCTTGAATTCGCCGTGGCGGCGCCCATGCTGGTCGTTCACGCCCCGTCGGAACCCGCCATGCCCGCACCGGTGCAGGATCAGAACCGCCAGCGTTTCGATGCCATCGCCGCCGACTGGGACGACAGCCCCACCCGTCGCACGCTGGCCGCCGGCGTGGCTGCCGCGATCGCCGTCGCGGTGCCGCTGCAGCCGCACTGGCACGCGCTCGAGTATGGCTGCGGCACCGGTCTGGTCGGCGCCGCGCTGGCGCCGCGCGTGGCGCGGCTGCTGGCCTGTGACGTCTCGCCGGGCATGCTGACCGTGTTGGCGGAGAAAGCCCGCGCGGCCGGTCTCGACCATCTGCAGACACGCGTCCTCGACCTGACCCGCGAGCCGGCGCCCGCCGAGCGTTTCGACCTGATCTTCAGCAGCATGACGCTGCACCACATCCCCGACGTGCCGGCGCTGCTGCATACCCTGCACGGCATGCTGAAGCCGGACGGCTGGCTGGCGCTGGCCGATCTCGATGCCGAGGACGGCAGCTTCCATCGCCCCGACGTGCCCGGCGTGATGCATCACGGTTTCGATCGCGGCATGCTGCAGGCTGAACTGCGCGCCGCCGGCTGTCGCGACGTCCACGCACGCACCGCGCATACGGTGACCAAGACCACTGCCGACGGCCGCGAACGCCAGTACCCGGTGTTCCTGATCACCGCTCGCCCCTGACCCGTACGTCCCGACCCCATGACCACCGCCACCGAGTCCACCGAGCTGCCGCTGCTGCTGATCGCCGGCTACGCACCCGGCCTCGGCGCGGCGGTCGCCGCACGCTTCGCCGCCGCCGGCTACCGCGTGCTGGCGCTGTCGCGCCACGCGCCGGACGCGGACATCCCGGGCGGCCTGCACCGGGTACTCGACCTGCTGGCCGACGATGCTCCGGCACAACTGCGCGCCCTGCTGGCCCGACACGGGATTCCGCGCGTGTTGCTGCACCAGCCGGGACTGTTTCGACGCGGTCGCCCCGAAACGCTCAGCGAGGCCGATTTCATCGACTGCTGGCGCAGCATGGTGCTCAGCGCGCAGCGCCTCGCCGCGGTCTGCCTGCCGGCCATGGTGCGCGCCGGCGGCGGCAGCCTGATCGTCACCGGCGCCACCGCCAGCCTGAGGGGCGGCGCCGAATTCGCCGCCTTCGCCTCAGCCAAGTTCGCCCTGCGCGGTCTGACCCAGGCGCTGGCGCGCTCCTACCAGCCGCAGGGCGTGCATGTCGCGCATGTGATTCTGGACGGCATCCTCGCCGGCAGCGAACGCAGCGCGATCGCCGCCGAAGCGGTGCGACTGCAACCGCACGCGGTCGCCGCGGTGCTGTTCGATCTCACCGCGCAGAGTCCGGGCGCCTGGACACACGAACTCGACCTGCGCGCCGCCGGCGAACCGTTCTGATGCGCGTGCCGCTGCCGGTCGTCGGCGCCGGACCCAGCGGTCGGGCACCGGCCGGCTTCGAGTGCAGTCCGCAGGCCGCCGCGGATCAGGCCTGGCAACCGTTGTGCACATGCCCTCACGCGGCCGCCACGGCGCGCCTTTGAATCGGTGATGTCTGCGTGCGCGCAACGCCGGATGGCGTGCCGCCGTGACTACAATGCCGCCTGCCCTCATGCGCCGAGATCCGTCATGGCCTTCCGTCAGCCCCGCCTCCTGCTCGTTGCCACCGCGCTGCTGGCGGCGGCCACGGTCAGCGTCCATCTGCAGGCAGCCGACGCGGTGGTCCCCGCCGCGGTCGATGCGCGTGTCGGCGCGGTCCTGAAGACGCTGCAGCAGGCGCAGCCCCTCGAAGGCGTGGCGATCGCGCCGGACGGCCGCCAGCTGGCATGGGTGATGAAAACCAGCCACGGCACGCGGATCGTGATCGCCGCGGGCGATGGCACCCATCCGCGTCCGGTCATCATGCCGCGCGCGGCGAGCGCGGATTGCAGCGACAGCGATGCGACCTGGTCGCCGGATGGCCGCACTCTGGCCTTCCTGTCCAACTGCGCCGTGCCCAAGGCGCAACAGAGCGACATCTATCTGCTCGACACGACCGATGCGCACGTGCAGCCGCGGCGCCTGACCGATCTGCAGGGCTATGTGCATGCGCTGGCGTGGGCGCCGGACGGCACACGCATCGGCTTTCTCTACGTGCCCGGCGATACGCATCGGGTCGGCGCGCTGGCCGCGACCAAGCCACAGGTGGGCGTGATCGGCGTCGCGGGCGTGGCGCATCAGCGCGTCGCCACAGCCGACGCGCGCAGCGGTCGCGTCAGCCTGCTGACGCCGGCGGCGCTGTTTCCCTACGAGTTCAGCTGGTCGCCGCACGCGCG
>DATLSL010000127.1:0-5555 GCA_035534135.1 Rhodanobacteraceae bacterium
CGGGCGCAGACGGAAGGCGCCGCGCACGTTGGCGCGACGGCGCTTGGCGTCGAGCTCGGTCTGCTGGGTGGTGACGCGCACGCGCTCCAGCACGTCGTGGCGCAGCGGAATGCCGAGTGCGCTCGCCAGCGGACGCGCCAGTTCCAGCGCCTGGTTGTAGCCGCGCCGGCGCAAGCGTCCGCGATGCAGCGGCACCGGCACGATCAGCTCCGGCCGCGACGGCGGCGGACCCGTACCCAGCCACTGCGCGGCCAGCACGCGACCGGCGGCCAGGCCGGCCGCGAACTTGAAACGGCTTTCCAGCTGATCCAGCGGCCAGGCGTAGCGAAACGGTGCCCAGGCGGCGTCCCATGGCGGCGGTTCGCGCTGGCAGGCGCCGCACAGCGCCGCGGGTTGCGCCAGCGGCTCGGCGCAGCGCGCGCAGCAGACGTGATTGCGCGGCAGGTCGGCAGCGCAGGCCGCGCACAGGTCGTCGCCGGCACCCGGTGCAGCGCACAGCAGACAGCGCGGCGGCAACAATAGGCGCTCGAGACGACGGGCGCCGTCAACCAACAGGGAATAGATTCGGTTGACAGCCATGGCTCCTCTCCCCAGACTCGTCTCACTCTACCGCGGACGTCCGCCATGACCGCCCTGCGCCACGACTGGACGCGCGCCGAGGTGCGCGCGTTGTTCGAGCTGCCGTTCAACGATCTGCTGGCGCGCGCGCATGCCGTGCATCGCGAGCACCACGACCCCAACGCGGTCCAGGTGTCGACCCTGCTGTCGATCAAGACCGGCGGCTGTCCCGAGGATTGCGCCTACTGCCCGCAAGCGGCGCGCTACGACACCGGCGTCACGGCGCACAAGCTGATGAGCGTGGAGGCGGTGCTGGAACGCGCGCGCGCGGCCAAGGCCGCCGGCGCCAGCCGCTTCTGCATGGGTGCGGCCTGGCGCGCGCCCAAGGACCGCGAGGTCGCGCAGGTGGCCGAGATCGTCGCTGCCGTGAAGGCGCTGGGCCTGGAGACCTGCGCCACACTCGGCATGCTCAGCGGGTCGCAGGCGAATGCGCTCAAGTCCGCCGGCCTCGACTACTACAACCACAACCTCGACAGCGCGCCGGAGTTCTACGGCGAGATCATCCATACGCGCCAGTTCCAGGATCGGCTCGATACGCTGGAACACGTGCGCGACGCGGGCCTGCAGACCTGCTGCGGCGGCATCGTCGGCATGGGCGAGACGCGCGACCAGCGCGCCGGCCTGCTGCAGACGCTGGCGACCTTGCCTGCGCACCCGCAGTCGGTGCCGATCAATCGTCTGGTGCAGGTCGCCGGTACGCCGCTGGCCGGTACGCCGCAGCTCGATCCCTTCGAGTTCGTGCGCACGATCGCGGTGGCGCGCCTGCTGATGCCGGCCTCGATGGTGCGGCTGTCGGCCGGACGCGCCGAGATGAGCGACGAGTTGCAGGCACTGTGCTTCTTCGCCGGCGCCAACTCGATCTTCCACGGCGAGAAGCTGCTGACCACCGGCAATCCCGACGTCGAGCACGACCGCGCCCTGTTCGTGCGTCTCGGCCTGCATGCGCTGGACGTGGCAGCCGAGCCCGGCGCCGCGCATGCCGACATCGTCGAAGCCGAAGCCTGCTGCGGGGACGGCTGCGGCAGCTGCAGTGCCGCGGCCTGAGCTGCTGGCTCGACTCGCCGAGCGGCAGGCCGAACGCGAGCGCGCCGGCCTGCTGCGGCGGCTGCGCGCGGTCGAGCAGGCGCAGGGTCCGTGCGTGCGCATCGACGGCCGCGAGTTGCTGGCGTTCTGCAGCAACGACTATCTGGGCCTGGCGCAGCATCCGGAGCTGATCCAGGTGCTGCAGCGCGCAGCCGGTGACTGCGGTGTCGGCAGCACCGCGGCGCATCTGGTCGTCGGCCATCATCGCGAGCACGCGGCGCTGGAGGAGACGCTGGCCGACTGGACCGGCCGCGAGCGCGCGCTGCTGTTCTCGACCGGCTACACCGCCAACCTTGGCGCGCTGCAGGCGCTGCTGGGCGCGGACGATCTCTGCGTGCAGGACAAGCTCAACCACGCCTGTCTGATCGACGGCGCGCGGCTGGCCGGCTGCACGCTCAAGCGCTATCCGCACGCCGACGTCGCCGGCGCCGCGCGGCAACTGGCGACGGTGCCGCAGGCCGCTGCGCTCATCGCCAGCGATGGCGTCTTCAGCATGGACGGCGATCTCGCACCGCTGGCCGCACTGGCCGCACTGTGCGCCCGCGAGGGCGCGACATTGATGATCGACGACGCGCACGGCCTCGGCGTGCTGGGGCCGCAGGGCTCCGGCAGCGTGACCGCTGCCGGACTGGCGCAGACCGACGTACCGGTGCTGATGGCGACACTGGGCAAGGCACTGGGCTGTGCCGGCGCCTTCGTGGCCGGTCCGGCGGCGCTGATCGACGGCCTGACCCAGTTTGCGCGCAGCTACGTCTACAGCACGGCATTGCCACCGGCGCTGGCGGCCGCGGCGCGGGTGGCGGTCGCGCTGGCCCGCCGCAGCGACGATCGCCGCGACCATCTCGCCGCCCTGATCGCACACTTCCGTACCGGCGCGGCGCAACTCGGCCTGCCGCTGGCGGTCTCGACCACGCCGATCCAGCCGCTGCTTCTGGGCGACAGCGCCGTGGCGATGCAGGCGGCCGCGGCGCTGGAGGCGCGCGGACTGCTGGTCACCGCGATCCGCCCGCCGACGGTGCCCGAAGGCACGGCGCGGCTGCGCATCACGCTCAGCGCCGCGCATGCCGAGGCTGACATCGATCGCCTGCTCGACGCGCTGGACGCGATCGTTCCGCGGCTGCTGAAGAGCAGGCCGGCCACATGAGCGCGGACACGCCGTCCATCGAAACCCGCGGCCGCGGCACGCAGCCGCTGGTGCTGATCCACGGCTGGGCGATGCACGGCGGCGTGTTCGCGCCGCTGGTCGAAAAGCTGGCCGAACGCTGCACGCTGTACCTGGTCGATCTGCCGGGGCACGGACATGCGCGCGCCAGTACGCTGCCGCTGGAACTCGATGCGGTCGTCGCGGCCATCGCCGCGGCGACGCCAGCGGCGATCTGGCTGGGCTGGTCGCTGGGCGGACTGTTCGCGCTGCACGCGGCAGCGACGCGACCGGCGCAGGTGCGCGCACTGGCGATGGTCTGCGCCACGCCGCGCTTCGTCGCCGCGCCCGACTGGCCGCACGGCATGGCGCCAGCCACCTTCGAGACCTTCGCCGCCGACCTCGACCGCGACTGGCGCGCCACGGTCGAGCGCTTTCTCGCCCTCGAGGTGCTGGGCGACACGCGCGCGCAGGCCGACCTGCGCCGGCTGCGTGCCGATCTGTTCGCGCGCGGTGAGCCCGATCCGGCCGCGCTCGCTGCGGGCCTCGCGCTGCTGGCACGCAGCGACCTGCGCTCGCTGCTGCACGAACTAGCCGTGCCCAGCCTCTGGATCGCCGGCCGCCGTGATCGCCTGGTGCCATCGGCGGCGCTGCACGCGGCAGCGACCGTGTGCGGCGGCGCCTTCGTCGAACTCGAACACGCCGCGCATGCGCCGTTTCTCGGCCACGCCGATGCCGTCGCCACCGCACTGGTGCCACTGCTGGACGCCGGTGCATGAGCGCGCGCAACGACTTCCACCTCGACCGCATGCAGGTGCGTCGCGCCTTTGGTCGCGCGGCCGCGCACTACGAGCAGCACGACGCGCTGCAGCGCGAGGTCGGCGTGCGCCTGCGCGAACGGCTGTTGCTGCTGGATGCATCCCCCGCACGCGTGCTCGACGTCGGCGCCGGCACCGGCCTCGGCACGGCCGCGCTGCGCAAGGCCTACCCCAAGGTCGAGGTGATCGCGCTGGATCTCGCCCTGCCGATGCTGCGTGCGGCGCGCCGTCATGCCGGCTGGCGGCGCCCGTTCGCGCGCGTCTGCGCCGAAGCCCAGACTCTGCCGCTACCCGACCGCTCGATCGACCTGCTGCACTCGAATCTCTGCATCCAGTGGATCGACGATCCGGCGCCGCTGTTCGCCGAGTTCGCGCGCGTGCTCAAGCCGGGCGCCCTGCTGCTGGTCTCGAGCTTCGGCCCGGATACGCTCACCGAGCTGCGCGCGGCCTGGGCCGCGGCCGACGGCGTGCATGCGCATGTCAGCCGCTTTCTCGACATGCACGACCTCGGCGACGCCGCGTTGGCGGCCGGCCTGCGCGATCCGGTACTCGACGCCGAACACCTGACCGTGACCTATGCCGACGTGCCGGCGTTGCTGCATGAGCTGAAAGGCCTCGGCGCCACCAACGCCGATGTCGCGCGCGAGCGCGGCCTGACCGGCAAGGCGCGCTACCGGCGCATGCTCGACGCCTACGAATCGCGACGCCGCGACGGCCGCATCCCGTCCACCTGGGAGGTGGTCTATCTGCATGCTTTCGGCGCATCCGAGGGCCAGCCGCAGCGAACGGACGGCGGCGAGATCGCGACCTTCTCGGTGGAGCGCCTGCGCGGCTCGCGCCGCGGCTGAAGCAGGTGCCGTCGACTCATCCCCGTTCGCGATCAAGATACGAAAACCGCGTCGCCCGGATGCAGCGCAGCGGAATCCGGGCATGCTGTTTCACCCAGCCCCGAATGCGCTTCTCGCGAGGCTCCATCCGGCTACCCAGCGCATCGATTGAACGCCACCAGGTATCAAGGCGTGCGCACCACCTGCAGGGTCGGCGCCGGCATCCGCGCGCGCGACGCGACGGCGCCGCGCGCGGCGCGCAGACGTTCGGCGTAGTCGGCGGGCGGCAGCGGGCGCGCGTAGAGAAACCCCTGTGCGACATCGCAACCGATCTCGCGCAGCCAGCGTGCCTGCGCCTCGGTCTCCACGCCCTCGGCGACGATCTTCAGCCGCAGCCGCTTGGCCAGGGCCACGATCGCCTCGGTGATGTCGCGATCGGCCTGGTTGACCAGCGCCGCCCGCACGAATGACTGGTCGATCTTGATCGCCTCGATCGGCAGGTGACGCAGATGACTGAGGCTGGAGTAACCGGTGCCGAAATCGTCGATCAGCAGGCCGCAGCCCAGCGCGACGATCGCGTGCAGGCGCGCCAGCGTGGCCTGCAGATCGCCCATGGCGACCGATTCGGTGATCTCGAAACGCAGGCGATCGGCAGGGACCTGGTAGGCCTCCAGCTTGTCGCGCAGACCGTCGATGAAGCTGGCGTCGCGCAGTTCGTACAGCGACAGGTTGATCGCCACCGGCCCCGGATCCAGGCCTTCCGCAAGCCAGCTGCGCAGATGTCCCAGTACCTGATCGAGCATCGCCGCACCCAGCGCACCGGCCAGGCCGTCCGCCTCGGCCAGCGGCACGAACACCGTTGGTGAAACCTGGCCACGCTGCGGATGCACCCAGCGCGCCAGCGCCTCGGCACCCACCAGCGCACCACTGCGCAGGTCCCAGGTCGGCTGGAAATAGGCCTGCAGCACGCCGGTGCGGATGGCCTCGCGCAACTCCAGCGTCAGCGTCAGACGCTCGCGAGCATCGCGGTGCATGCCTTTTTCGAACATCCGGTAACCACTGTCACTG
>DATLSL010000128.1:0-34580 GCA_035534135.1 Rhodanobacteraceae bacterium
CGCGCCGCAGCACGCGGGCGCGCAGCACGCGCGCCGCGCGTGGCGCGAGCTGGGTGGCTTCGTCCAGCGCTTCCAGCGCGCGCTCGGGCTCGCCGCGACGCCAGGCCGCCTCGGCCTCGACCAGCAGCGCGACCGCGCGCAGGGGCGGGTAACGCGCGGCGCGCGCGAGCGCACGTTCGGCCTCGCCGTGGCGGCCCTCGATCAGCGCGATCAGGCCCTCCGAGAAACGCTTGCGGCTGATCCGCCGATGGCGCCGCGACAGCGCGCCGAATGGCCAGCGCAGCGCGCGCCATAGCACGCTCAGCAGCGCCCAGCCGAGCAACACCAACGCGGCGCCGGCGATCACCGTGGTCTCGAGTTGCCAGCCGCGCCAGCGCAGCAGCACGTAGCCCGGATCGCTGGCCAGCCAGTGCCAACCCAGCGCCGCCGCCAACGCCAGCAACAGCAACAGCAGCAGCCAGCGCCAGGCATTCATCGAGCGCCGCCCTTGCCGACCGGCGCCGCCGCTGCGGGCTTGAGCGCGTGCACCGCGCGCAGGCTGCGCAGCTGCGCCAGTGCGGCTTCGAGATCGGGCGCAACGGCAGGCTGCGGTTCCGCGGCCAGCCGTGCCAGGTCGGCGGCGGCGGCCTGCACCGTGCCGGCTGCGGGATCGAACCGCAGCGCCAGCAGCGTGCGTGCGCGCTGCAGTGCAGCGCGGTAGCCGGCGTTATCCCAGGCCAGCAGCGCCGACTGCGCCTGTGCCAGGTCCAGCAGCAGCAGCTCGTGCGCCAGACCGCTGCTGACGGCGGCGAGCGGCGCGTGCGCGCTGCGCTGGATGCGCACCAGCCCGGACAGGGCCGCACCGATGCGCTCCAGCACGCCCTGCGGCGGCGCTGTCGGCGCGGCATCATCGCGCCGCATCGGCAATAGCGGCGTCTGCGCGCGCAAGCGGCCCAGCGTCGCCAGGTCAGCTGCGCGCGCCAGCGGCCGTACCGCCAGCAGTGCCTGCCGCTGCACCTCGATGGTCTGCGCGAGTTCGGCATAGGCGGGATCACTGACCGCAGCCAGAACCTGCCCGGCCAGCGTGGTCGCCTGCAGCGCGCCGGCCGCGTCGTGAAACAGTGCGTAGCGCTCCTGCGCCATGCGCAGCAGCATCTCCACCTCATCGAGGCGCAGCGCGTCGGCGGCGGCGAAGTGCTGCTCGGACAGGCTGGCGACGGCATCCTCCAGCGTGCGCGTGCGTACGTCCAGACCCAGCAGCTGCTCGCGCAACGCGCGATTGACGGCGTCGGCATCCTGCAGGCGCTGGTGCTGGCCGGCGCGCTCCTGCTGCAGGCTGGTCAGCGCATCCTCGACGCCGGCGACGCGCGCGCTCAGCGCCTGCGTCGCGGTGTTCACGGCATCGGCTTGCTGCTGCGCCAGCCATACGCGCCAAGCCAGCAGCGTCAGCAGCACGCACACGAGCGCCACCAGCAGAAGACGCACGCCGCGCCGGGCGCGCGGCGCCTTGCCTTCAACGATATCGGGATAGGGATCGTTCATGCGCGAATGCTAGTGTCCTGCCCTGCAAATATCCATGTGAACGCGGCGCCGCATCGCATCTGCCCGGACAGCCGCGGCTCAGGATCGCTGTCGCGCCTGCGCCATGCTCACCGCCTGCAGCAGGTCGCCGGCGAGTGCCGATGACGCCACGCGCACGCGCGTGAAACCGACCGCCCGCGCCGCCGCCGCCAAGCGCTTGCTGCTGACGACCGCGGTGGCACGCAGCAGGCACGTCCACGCCCCCGACGGCAGTGCGGCGCGCAGGTGATTCAGCGCCTCGCTGCTGGACAACAGCAGATAGAGCGGATCGCGCGCGGCCGCGAGCGGCGCCAGATGGCGCGCATCGAGCCGCGCCGGCCGACGCTGGTAGACCTCGACCTCGCGCAGCGTGGCGCCGCGCGTGATCAGTTGCCGCTGCAGCAGGCCGCGGCCGCCAGCGGCGCCGACGAGGGCGACCGCGCGACCGCGTGGTGCATCCAGCGGCGCCAGCCCCAGCAGGCCTTCACTGTCCTGCCGCCGCGGCACGCCGACGTCGCGGATGCCGTGGCGCGCCAGCGCGCGCGCGGTGGCCTGGCCCACGGCCAGCACGCGCGTCGCCGACCCGGGCCGTAGCGACACCAGGCGCGCGGCGAAACGCACGGAAGCCGGGCTGACGAACACCAGCGCATCGCTGCGCAGCGCCGCGGCCAGCGCCGCGCACGCGGCCGCGGCATCCGCCACGGCGCGCAGGCTGCTGCCCGGCAACTGCAGCGGCACGCCACCGAGCGCGCGGACGCGGCGCGCCAACGCGGCGCCGTCACCCGCGGGGCGGGTGATCACGACATGGGCGCCCGCGAGCGGGCGCTGGCCGGCAGCGCTCATCGGCTCATGCTAACCGTCGCCGAGCCCGTCGTCGCCGAGCTTGTGGTCGCCACGGCACGCGTGCAGACTTGCGTGCATGCCCAACACCGCCAGTCCGACCGCACGCCTGCAGCACTACCTGCATCGTCATATTCCGCTCGCCGCCACCATGCAGGTACGGGTTGATTCACACACGCCCCTGCAGGCGCTGGTGCTGGCCGCACCGCTGGCGCCCAACGTCAACGACAAGGGTTGCGCCTTCGGCGGCAGCCTGGCCTCGCTGATGACGCTGGCCGGATGGGGCCTGATCGAACTGGCGCTGCAGGCGCGCGACGAGGATTGCGATGTCTACGTCCAGGATTCCACGCTGCGCTACCTGGCGCCAGTCTGGGGCGATCTGCGCGCCGAAGCGCGACTGGGCGACGGCGAGGACTGGCAGACGTTCTTCAACCAGCTGGCCGCGCGCGGCAGGGGCCGGCTGACGACGATCATCCAGGTGCACGACGGCGCCGGCACCGCCGCCTGCAGCATGAGCGCGCGCTTCGTCGCCAAGCGACGCATCGCCGCGGACACCGCGTCAGCCTCCGCCGCATGATCCGGCACCGACCGCGGCTGCACCGTCTTGCCGCCGTGTCCGGCCTTGCCGTCGTGCTGCTGCTCGGCGGCTGCGCCAGCAATCGCCAGGCCAGCCAGCTGGAGTCGACCGTCAGCGCCTACGGTGCCACCCTGCGCTGGGGCGACTTCGAGTCCGCGCTGGCGTTTGTCGATCCCAAGGTGCTCGCGAAGCACCCGATGAGCAAATTCGACTTGGCCCGCTATGCGCAGGTGCGCGTCAGCACTTACGACACCCAGGGCGTGCTGCCGTCGCCGCCGGGCGAATTCCGCCAGATCGTCAGCATCGGCCTGATCAACCGCAACACGCAGATCGAGCGCAGCATCCTCGACCACCAGACCTGGCGCTACGACGCCAAGGCGCAGAAGTGGTGGCTGGAATCGGGGCTGCCGGATATCACCCAGGGCGAGTAGGCGGGGCATCATCGGCGCTCGCGCGCAACGGCAGCGCGACCGCGCCGGACTTCGCGAACTGCGGAACTTCGCGACGCTGGCGCGATCTCTGATGCATCCCGCACACCGAGGTCGCCCCATGCGTATCCGCCTGCTGTCGCTCGCCGTTGCCGCCGCGCTGCTGCCGCTGGCGGCAACCGCCGCCGCGTCGACCACCGCAAAAACGATCGCCGCGGTCCAGGCCGACAGCTACTGGGGCACCACGCACACCACGAGGACCGAAGGCGGGGTGACGGTCGGCGGACAGCACATCGCCTACACCGCCGACGCCGGTACGCTGATCCTGCACGACAAGCAGGGCAAGCCGACCGGCGAGATGTTCTACGTGGCCTACTTCAAGCGCGGCGTGGACCCGGCCAAGCGCCCGATCGCGTTCCTCTACAACGGCGGCCCGGGCTCGTCGTCGGTCTGGCTGCACATGGGCGGCTTCGGCCCGGTGCGTGTGGTCACCGGCAGCCACACGCATACGCCGCCCGCGCCCTACTCCATGGTCAACAACGCCGACAGCCTGCTCGATGCCAGCGACCTGGTGTTCGTCGATGCCATGGGCACCGGCTTCAGTCGCATTCTTGACAAGGCCCACGGCGGCGCAGGCACGCCCAAGATGTTCTACGGCGTCGATCCCGATGGTCAGGCCTACGCCCAGTTCATCAGCGAGTTTCTGTCCCGATACGGGCGCTGGAACTCGCCCAAATATCTGATCGGTGAAAGCTACGGCACCACGCGCTCGGCGGTGCTGGCCAATATCCTCGAGCAGCAGGACAACATCGACCTCAACGGCGTCGTGCTGTTGTCGACCATCCTCAACTTCGACACCGCGATCGATACGCCCAACCTCAACCCCGGTATCAACCTGACCTATGCGCTGGGCCTGCCCACCTATGCCGCCACCGCCTGGTACCACAAGGCGCTGAGCCACGCGCCGGCCACCCTGCACCCGTGGCTGGACCAGGTGCAGACCTGGGCGATGGGCCCCTACCTGCAGGCACTCAATCAGGGCAGCGCGCTGGCGCCGGCGCAGGAGCAGCAGATCGCCGCGCAGATGGCGCAGTACACCGGCCTGCCCGAGAGCTACATCGTCAAGGCCGACCTGCGCGTGACCGGCCCGGAATTCGAGCAGACCCTGCTGCTGCCGCACGGCGAGACTACCGGACGCCTGGACGCGCGCTTCTCCGGCCCGACCATGGACCCGCTGGCGGAGATGGCCGCGTACGATCCGCAGAGCGCGGCGATCAGCTCGGCCTACACCGCGGCGTTCAACGACTACGTGCGCAAGACACTGAAGTTCGGCGGCGACCACACCTACAGGATCGTCTCCACCAGCGTGGGCAACGACTGGGTCTTCATGCACACCCTGCCCGGGCAGACGACGCCTGTCGCGTTCGTCGGCACCAACGTGATGCCCGACCTGGCTGCGGCGATGAGCTACAACCCGGATCTCAAGGTGATGGTCAACGCCGGCTACTACGATCTGGCCACGCCGTACTACGCGGCGGTCTACCAGATGCAGCAACTGCCGATGCAGGCCAAGCTGCAAAAGAACATCGAGTACCGCTTCTATCACACCGGGCACATGATCTATGTGCGGCCTGCGGACCTCGCCACGCTGCACGCCAACATCGCGTCCTTCATCCGTGCCACCGATCACCAGGCGGTCGCGGCGAGGTAGGCGCTCAGACCGTCGCGCGGCCCAGCGCCGCCAGCAGTCCGCGCAGCAGCAGCACGGGCGTCGGCGGACAACCGGGGATGCGCACGTCCACCGGCAGCACGCTGTCCACCGTGCTGCAGCTGGCGTAGGACACTCCGAACTCGCCACCGTCGCAGGCACAGGCGCCGGCGGCGATCACCAGTCCGGGCTTGGCCATCGCCGCATGCGCGCGCAGCAGCGCTTCCTGCATGTGCCGGCTGACCACGCCGGTGACCAGCAGCGCATCGGCGTGGCGCGGCGAGGCGACGAAGCGGATACCGAAGCGCTCGAGGTCATGGTAGGGATTGCCGAGCGCGTGGATCTCGAGCTCGCAGCCGTTGCAGGAGCCGGCATCGACGTGGCGAATGGCGAAGCTGCCGGCGAAGCGCGCCCCCAGCGTGCGCCGGACCGCGATCCCCAGCGACTCGAGCGAGACCGAGGTGTCGAGCGGCTCGGTCAGGGTGCCGGTGGTGATCACGCGATGCAGGATGCGCAGCATGGTGGCCTCAGAGATCGCAGCCGGCGTAGGAACCGTTGACGGATTTGTTGCAGACCGGAAAGTCGGGAATGATGTTGCCCGGCAACAGGCGCTCCAGCGCCGGCCAGGCGAACACGCTGGGATCGCGCGGGGCATAGCGCGCAACGCGGCCGGCAGCGCCGAAGCGCACGAACGCCAGGGTCTCGCCGCGCCAGCCCTCGACCAGACCCAGACCCCGCGCGTCAGCCGGCGGCACCTCCCAGTGCGTGGTCGTCGGCCCCGCCGGCAGCACCGCCAGCAGCGCGTCCATCAGCTCCAGCGCGACGCCGATCTCGTCCAGCCGCACGCGCATCCGCGCGGCGACGTCACCGCTGTCGTAAAGCGGCACGCGTACCGGCAACCGATCGTACGGCGGATAGGGCGCGTCGCGGCGCAGATCGTAGGCCAGTCCCGACGCGCGCCCCAGATAGCCCAGACAACCCAGCGCCCGCGCATCGGCAGCGGCTAGCACGCCGGTGCCGACCAGGCGGTCTTCGAGCGAGGGATGATCGAGCAGGATGGCGGTCAGCGGCGCCAGCTCGGCACGCAACCGCGCATGGTCCTGCAGCAGCGCCTGCGTGCCCTCGAGATCGAGATCCACGCGCACACCGCCCGCACACAGCGTATCCATCAGCAGGCGATGACCGAACAGCGTCGCGCTGCGCCGCTGCCAGCGCTCGCGCAACGCGCCGAACTGCATCTGCGCGAAACTGAAGCCGACGTCGCCGGCGATCGCGCCAACATCGCCCAGATGATTGGCCACGCGCTCGCGTTCGGCCAGCAGGCCGCGCAGCGCCAGTGCGCGCGGCGGCACCGCGCAACCAGCCGCGCGCTCCATCGCCATGCAGGCGGCCCAGGCATGCGCCAGCGTCGAATCGCCGGACACCCGCGCCGCCAACCGCAGCAGGCCGGCGGCGTCGCGGCCGACGGCGATCTTCTCGACGCCGCGATGCGTGTACCCCAACCGCGTTTCCAGTGTCAGCGCCTGCTCGCCGACGCTGGCGAAGCGAAAATGCCCCGGCTCGATGGTGCCGGCGTGAATCGGTCCGACAGCGATCTCGTGCACGGCGTCGCCGGCGATCTTGCGGAACGGATAGCCGACGTCCGCGGGCGTGCGCAACGGCGGCGCGCCGGCCAGCGGCTGCTCCGGCTGCAGCGGATGCACATCCGCGCGCCAGGCCTGATGACGCAGCCAGCGCCGCGCGTCGGGATGGCCGTCGAAGACGACACCGAGCAGGTCACGGATGGCGCGTTCGGGACGATCGGCGGCGGCAAAGACCGGCGCGAGACTGGGCAGCCGCGGTATCAGCGGATCGAGCGCCGTCTGCGCCAGCACGTAGGCCCCGCCCTGCTCGTACAGGGCCCAGGCGCGCCAGTGGTCCGGCTCGGGATCGACCCAGCAGGCCGACCAGCGTGCACCGAGTTCGCGCGCCGCCATGGCCAGCGTCCCCCAGTCGGCGGCGGCCACCGCAATCACCATCGCCGGCATCAACCCGGACTCGGTGCGCGGAGTCAGCGCCACCGCCGGCCGTGCCGCACGCAGACGCTCGGCGAAGGCCTGGGCCATCACAGCAGATGCCTCCCGGTGATCAGCTGCGTGGCCTGGTCCAGCCAGTGCGCCAGCAGTCCCGGCAGGGCAATGCCGAGCAGCAGCACCAGCGCCAGTTGCAGGATCACCGGCAGCATATTGGCGCGCACCGGATACTGCCCCGGCGGCGCCGCGCCGAACACCATCGGCTGCACCGCGCGGAACAGACCGGCGAAGGCCACCACCAGTCCGATCATCAGCGGCAACGTCAGCCACGGCCACGCCTGCATGGTCGCCGACAGCAACAGGAACTCGCTGGTGAAGATGCCGAACGGCGGAAATCCGGCGATCGCGGCGACACCGATCAGCAGCCCCCAGCCGACCGCGGGCTGGGTGCGGATCAGACCGCGGATGCGGTCGATGCGCTGCGTGCGGCTGATGTGGGTGGCGTGGCCGACGGTGATGAAGATCGCCGACTTGGTCAGTGCATGCACCAGCATGTGCAGCAGCGCGGCAAAGGTGGCCAGCGGGCCGCCGACGCCAAAACCGAATGTCATCAGCCCCATGTGCTCGATCGACGAGTAACTGAAGAGCCGTTTGATGTCGCGGCGACGCTGCAGCGAAATCGCCGCCACCAGAAAGCTGACCAGACCGAAGCCCATCAGCAGATGCCCGGCAAGATCGGGCGTGGCACTGCGCGCGAGCGCGGCGTCGGTCAGCATCTTCATGCGCACCACCGCGTACAGGGCGACGTTGAGCAGCAATCCCGACAGCACCGCCGACATCGGCGTCGGACCTTCCGAGTGCGCGTCGGGCAGCCAGCTGTGCATCGGCACCAGGCCGACCTTGGTCCCGTAGCCGACCAGCAGGAACACGAAGGCGACGCTCATCACCCGCGGTTCCAGATGCGGCGCCACCGCATACAGCGCGCTCCAGCTCAGCCCGTTGGCGGCGGGATCCGCCAACGCGTGCTGGGCGGCGAAATACAGGGTCACCGTGCCGAACAGCGCCTGCGCGATGCCGACGCCGCAGAGGATGAAATACTTCCATGCCGCCTCGATCGCCGCCGGCGTGCGGTACAGCGACACCAGCAGCACGGTCGCCAGCGTGGCGCCCTCGATCGCCACCCAGAGGATGCCGAGGTTGTCGGTCGTCAGCGCCAGCAGCATGGTGAACAGGAAGCCCTGGTACATGCTGTGGTACAGGCGCAGGCCGCCGCGGCTGACGCGCTTTTCCTCATGCACGTAACGCATGTAGGGGCGCGAGAATATTGCCGTGGTCAGGCCGACCAGGGCCGTCAGCACCACCAGATAGACGCTGAGCGCGTCGACGCGGAAGGAATCGCCGGCGACCGCGCCGTGCGCCAGCACGTCGGCGGCCAGCCACAGCGCGCCGGCCAGACTCAGCGCGCACAGCGCCAGGTTCAGCCAGCCGGCGACGCGCGCGCTGCGCAGGGCGCCGAGCAGCAGCATGCCGGCCAGCGGCGTGAACACGGTCAGCAGCAGCGCGATCACGGCGCGTCCCCGCGCTCGTCATCCTCGACCGGTTCGGCCAGCTGGCTGAGGCGGTCGATGTCCAGGGAATCGATGCTGTTCTTGATCTGCAGGAAAAACACGCCGAACAACACCATCGCCACCAGCACGTCGAAGGCGACGCCCAGCTCGACCACCAGTGGCATGCCGTGCGTGCTGGCGACCGCCGCCAGGAACAGGCCGTTCTCCATCGCCATGAAGCCCAGCACCTGCGCCACCGCCTGCCGCCGCACCACCATCATCAGCATGCCGAGCAGCACGATCGCCAGGCTGATGGCGATGACGTTGCGCGTCGCACTGGCATCGAAGTGCGCCACCGGCGCGGCCACCCAGTCGCTGAACACCACGATGCCGGCACCGGCCAGCAGGGTCAGCGCGGGATGTTGCAGCGGATCGGCCTGACGCTCCAGCGACAGTCGCCGCACCAGCCGGTGCAGCATCCACGGAATCAGCGCCACTTTCAGCGTCAGCGTGATCA
Source organism: Rhodanobacteraceae bacterium (assembly GCA_035534135.1). GTDB lineage: Bacteria > Pseudomonadota > Gammaproteobacteria > Xanthomonadales > Rhodanobacteraceae > Metallibacterium. The sequence continues at coordinate 9,169 of DATLSL010000128.1, forward strand.
GCGCCGACACGTACAGATGCGCGTCGCCGCTGGCGCGACCGGTCAGCGCCGCCACCACCGCCACCAGCGCGCCCTGCCAGGCGAAGGTGTTGATCGCCGCGGTCAGCCGCGTCTGCGCCAGCAGCGCGAAGGCGGTGAACAGCGCCATCGCGGCCAGCACCAGCACCGCCTGATCGAGCAGCGGCATCGCGGCGGGACTCACGTCGCGGCCTCCAGAATGACGTGACTGAGCAGGCCGAGCAGGGCCAGCATGAAGGCCAGATTGAGAAATCCCGGCACGCGGAACAGGCGCATCTTGGCCAGCGCCGTCTCGGCCACCGCCAGCAGCGCGCCGAGCACACCCAGCTTCAGCGCCAGCGCCAGCGCCGCCCACGCCAGCGCGCCCGGCGCAAAGCCGGCGGCGATACCCCACGGCAGGAACAGGTCGACGATCAGCGCCGCGAACAGCGCCAGCTTCAGTTGCGCCGCCCACTCCATCAGCGCCAGATGGCGACCGCTGTATTCCAGCAGCATGCCCTCGTGGATCATGGTCAGTTCGAGATGGGTGGCGGGGTTGTCCACCGGAATGCGCCCGCATTCGGCGATCGCCACCAGCAGCAGCGCCGCCAGCGCGAACAGATACGAGGGCCGAAGCACCAGGCCGGCGTTCAACGTCGTCTGCACCATGCTGGCGAGGTTGGTGCTGTGCGCGGTCATCGCCAGGGTGAACACCACCAGCAGCAGCGCCGGCTCGGCGAAGGTGCTCACCAGCATTTCGCGCGAGGAGCCCATGCCGCCGAACGACGTCCCGGCGTCGAGGCCGGCCAGCACCAGCAGAAAACGCGCAAGCCCGAGCAGGCCGATCACCGCGATCGCATCCGCCACCGCCGCGCTGGGCAGGCGCAGCGACAGCAGCGGCAGTGCGCCGGCGGCCACCAGCGTCGCGGCAAACACCAGGTAGGGCGCGGCGCGAAACAGCGGCGACGCCGTGCGCGCCACCACCGCCTCCTTGGCGAACAGCTTGCGCAGATCGCGGTAAGGCTGCAGCAACGGTGCACCGCGGCGGTTCTGCAGGCGCGCCTTGACGCGACGGATCCACGCCACCAGCAGCGGTGCTGCAGCCAGCAGCAGCAGCGGCTGCAGCAGCGCCGACAGCGCGTGCGCGAGCGGGTTCAGGAAATGATCCACAGCAGCACCAGCAGGGTGATCAGTGACCAGGAGAGGTAGCGGCGTACATGCCCGGTCTGGGCGCGGCGGGCGAAATCGGCGACGCGGTCCAGCCCGGCACCCAGCGGCGCATACAGCCAGCCCCAGAGGCGATCGCGTACCAGCAGCCGGTGCGTCGCGGTCGCCGCATCGGTGTCCTCGTCGAGCGCGTAGACCATCGCGAAGACGCGCCGGATCGGCTGCGCGAAACCCGCCGCGGAATACTGCATCCGCGGCGTCGGCGGCGCGTAGCCGCAGTCCCAGGGATCGGCCCGCCGCACCGGCGCCTGCCGCGACGGCCGCAGCGCCCACACCAGCAGGCCGCCGAGCAACGCCAGCACCAGCAGGATCGGAATCGGCGCGTAACTGGCCACGTTCGGCGCGATCGGCGTCAGCCACAACCAGCCGCGGCTGCCGGCCTGCTCCAGGCCCGCGCCGGTCAGCTGCCGCGCCGCCGATGAGAACAAGCCGACCACCGTGGTCGGCAGCAGCGCGGCCGCGGCGCAGGCCGCCACCAGCAGCGCCTGGGCCACAAGCATGCCGCGTCCGACCTCATGGGCGCGGCGCACATGGCGGCTGCGCGCACGACCCAGAAACGCACTGCCATAGGCGCGCACGAAGGCGGCCGCGCCCAGCGCCGCGGTCAGCGCCAGCGCCGCAGCGGCCACCGGCACCAGGATGCGCAGCAGACCGCTGCCGAGCTGCCATGCCTGCAGCGCCGCCTGGAAGGTCAGCCACTCCGACACGAAGCCGTTCAGCGGCGGCAGCGCCGCCATGCCCATGCAGCCGATCAGGAAAAACAGTCCGGTGCGCGGCATGCGCCGCTGCAGGCCGCCCAGACGTTCGAGGTTGCGCTCGTGCGCGCCATGCAGCACCGCGCCGGCGCCGAGGAACAGCAGCCCCTTCAGCAGCGCGTGGTTGAGCGCCTGATACAGCGCCGCCACCAGCGCCAGCGCGGCCAGCGCGGGATGGCCGCTGCCGAGGAAGATCAGCGCCAGGCCCAGTGCCAGGAACACGATGCCGAGGTTTTCCACCGAGGAGTAGGCCAGCAGGCGTTTGAGGTCGGTCTGCTGCAGCGCGAACAGCACGCCGACCACCGCGGTCGTGGCGCCCACCAGCACCAGCGTCACGCCCCAGCCCCACTGCGGTGGGCCGAGCAGTTCGAACACCACGCGGATGAAGCCGTAGACCGCGACCTTCAGCATCACCGCCGACATCAGCGCCGAGATATGCGAGGGCGCGGCCGGATGCGCTTCCGGCAGCCACAGGTGCAGCGGCAGCAAGCCGGCCTTGGTGCCGAAGCCCAGCAGCGCCAGCGCAAACGCCACCGACGCCCACAGCGCATCCGGCGGATGCGAACGCATGACGGCAAACGCGAAACTGCCACCGCTGGCGGCCAGCACACCGAAGGCGAGCAGGATCGCCAACCCGGCGATATGCGCCATCAGCAGATACAGAAAGGCGGCGCGACGATGCTCGGCGACCTCATGCTGGAACGTCACCAGAAAATACGACGCCAGCGACATCAGCTCCCATGCCACCATGAACAGGAAAGCGTCGTCGGCCAGCAGCACGCCCAGCATGCCGGTCACGAACAGGCCGGTGAACACGCCCAGCGCGGCCAGCGAGTCGCGGCCATTGCGAAAGACGCGCGTGTAGCCCGGACCGTAGATCGCCACCGGCACCAGCACCGCGCCGAGAATCAGCAGGAACACCCCGCTCAGCGGATCCAGGCGCACATGCCATGGCAGCCACGGCAGGCCCAGCGGCAGGATCGCGGTCGTCGTGCTGTCGCTGGCGAGAGCCATGATCCCCGCCGCCAGCGCCGCCGCGCCGCACAGGGCCAGCAGTGGAAACGCAAGCCACGACAGCGTGCGTGGCCAGCGCGTGGCGAGCAGCCCGCTGGCCGCCGAGGCCAGCGCCGCGACCACGGCCGCGCCGGCCAGCGACAGTGCCAGCGCTCCCGTGTTCATGCAGGCGGCTCCTGCGGCAGGGCTTTCAGACGCACACCGCGCCCGCCTCCGGCGCTGGGCTGACCATCGCCCAGCAGGGCCACGCCGGCCCGCTCCAGCGCAACGATCAGCTTGACCAGCGAATCGACGTTGCCGCGCACCGTGCCATCGCTGGCTTCCATGCGCTGGATGGTCGGCAGCGACAGCCCGCTGCGCTCGGCCAGCTCGCGCTGGTCAAAGCCAAGCAGGGCGCGTGCAGCGCGCAGTTGAGCAGCAGTGATCATTCGTCAGATATCACGATAAAAACATCATAAGTAATATATTAAACATCAGGCAAGCCTGCAAGCCAGCGGCACGAGGACGACCCGCTGCAGCCGCATTCCGGGGCGCGGCCGCTGTGGTTTCCGGATGCCGTCGATGCGACCCTGAGCAGATCGACAGCCGTTTGCCGCCCTCATGAAAGCCCTCCCGGACCGCCGCCGCATCCGCCGCATCCTGATCCTCAAGTGGAGTGCGCTCGGCGATGTGGCCCTGGCCAGCGCGATCATGGAGGACATCCGCCGCGCCTTTCCGCAGGCGCGGATCGATCTCAACACGCTGCCGGCCGCAGCCGGGCTGTTCGCACACGATCCACGCTTCGAGCACGTGCTGGCGATCGACTCGCGCGCGCACGGGCATCGCCTGCGCATGATCAGGACCTGGCTGCACAGCGTCCGTGCGGGTCGCTACGACCTGCTGATCGACCTGCAGGGCAGCGACCACACGCGCGGTCTGGTCGCGCTGGCGTGTCTGACCGGTTGCGGCATCCGTCACCGCTGGGGCGTGCGGCCGGGCTGGCCCTATACGTTGGCCCCGCGCGGACTGGCGCGCGCTGCGTACGCGGTCACCCGCATGCATGCCCTGCTGGCCTGTGCCGACATCCCGGCTACGACCACACGGCCGATCCTGCATCCCTCGCCCGCCGAGACCGTGCAGGCACAACGAATTCTGCGCGATCACGGATTGCTGTCTGCGCGGTTCGCCGTTTTGCTGCCGGGTTCGCAGGCGGCCGGCTGGCTCAAGCGCTGGGGCGTCGCGCGCTACGCGCAGCTGGCCGGTCTGCTGCTCGCGCGCGATCTCGAACGCATCGTCGTGATCGGCGGGCCCGACGAGCGCGACCAGTGCGCGGCCATCGTCGCGGCCATCAACCATCATCACCCGGATGCGGCGATCGAGCTGACGACGCTGAGCCTGCTGCAGATCGTGCCGGTCTGTGCAGCCGCAACCCTGATCGTCGCCAACGACACCGGCACGGCGCACATCGCCGCCGCAGCCGGCACACCGCTGCTGGTGATCTGCGGCCCCACCGATCCGCAGCGGGTCAAGCCGCTGGGCCCGCACGTGCGCGCGGTCCAGGCGGATGTCGGCTGCCTCAACTGCTATGGCAAACGTTGCCGGCTGGGCGCGACGGCGCAGTGTCTCGAGCCGATCACGCCGGTGCGGATCGCTTCCCTGCTGCTGGATGCGTCGCCCGACTCGCAGGGACTGAAGCTCTACGGATCGACGCCGGCCTGAAGCCGCTTCCGCTCCGGCACGAGGCCGCGGTTTCGATGCCTCCGGCAATGCGACGCCGTTTTCGGGATAATCGTCGGTCTTCCATCGCACCCGACCGTACCCCATGACTGATTTTCTGCATCGCCTGCCCGAGTTCGCCAGCCAGCATGCGCTGCTCGTCGCGGCCTTCGTCGTCCTGCTGCTGGCGCTGATCGCCACCGAGGTGCTGCGCCTGATGCGCGGCTGGAAGGAAATCACTCCAGCGACGCTGACGCATCTGATCAACCGCCAGAACGCGCTGCTGATCGACGTCTCGCCACGCACGGATTTCGAGAAGGCGCACATTCCCGGCGCGCGCCACGTGGCGATGGCTCAGTTCGATCCCGAGCACAAGGATCTGGCCAAGGTGAAGGATCTGCCGATCGCGGTCTGCTGCCGCAGCGGCGTGACCTCGGCCAAGGCCGCGGCGCGTCTGGTCAAGGCCGGCTTCAAGCAGGTGCACAGCCTGGGCGGCGGCATCGGCGCCTGGCAGCAGGCCGATCTGCCGGTGGCGCGCGGCAAGGACTGAGACGCACACGCCCGCGAACGCGGACGTGTGCCGTGCGCTGCGGGCATCCGCGCCGCGGATCAGATCTTCTTGGCGTCCCGCTCGGCGAGCTGTGCCGCCTGCACGGACGGACGCGCTTCCATGCGCTGCATGTAGCGCACCAGCACCGGCCACGGTGCCAGATCGACGCCAACGAAGCGCGTCCACACCAGCACGGTGTAGAGGTAGGCGTCGGCCACGCTGAAGCCGCCGGCCAGCAGATAGTCCTGCTTGCCGAGCACCACGCTGATCTCGGTGAAGCGCCCACCCAGCTTCTCGATCTGCTGCTGCCGGACGCTGTCCGGCGTGGCCGGATTGAACAGCGGACTGAACTGCTTGTGCAGTTCGGTGGAGATGAAGTTCAGCCATTCCTGCAGCTGGTAGCGCTCGAACGTGCCGTTGGCCGGCGCCAGGCCCGCTTCGGGTTTGCGGTCGGCGAGGTACTGCACGATCGCCGGGCCTTCAGTGAGGATGCGGCCGTCATCGAGTTCGAGCGTCGGCACATAGCCCTTGGGATTGATCGCGCGGAAATCGCGGCCGTCACTGGTGGCCTTGCTGCGCAGGTCGACCTGGACCAGATCGAACGGCAGGCCCAGCTCGCGCAGCACGATGTGCGGCGAGAACGAACAGGCGCCGGGGGCGAAATAGAGCTTCATGGCAACTCCTTGCGGGACAGGGGATGGCGGGACACGAGACTGCATCGGGCAGGCCGCCATGGTGGCCTCGGCTGCGACTGCCGTCGAGCGCATCCTGCTCAATGCCGTATGCACGCCACGGCAACAGTGCCGCGGCGGCGACGTGCCAATCCGGTTGCGACAAGCCCTACTTGCGCTTCGGCACGTAGAGATCGGTGACCGTGCCCTCGTAGACCTCTGCCGCGAGACCCACCGACTCGCTCAGGGTCGGATGCGGATGGATGGTCAGGGCGATGTCAGCGGCTTCGGCGCCCATCTCGATCGCCAGCGCCAGCTCGGCGATCAGGTCGCCCGCATGCGGACCGACGATGCCGGCGCCGACGATGCGCTGCGTGGCCGCGTCGAACAGCAGCTTGGTGAAGCCCTCGGTACGGTCGATGCCGATCGCGCGCCCGCTGGCCGCCCACGGAAACTTGCCGACGCCGATCGCAAGGCCCTGCTCCTTCGCCTCGCGTTCGGTCAGGCCCACCCAGGCGATCTCGGGATCGGTGTAGGCCACCGAGGGGATCACCCGCGCTTCAAAGGCGCGCTTCCGGCCGGCCGCGACCTCGGCGGCGACGTGGCCCTCGTGCGTCGCCTTGTGCGCCAGCATCGGGTTGCCGACGATGTCGCCGATCGCGAAGATGTGCGCCACGTTGCTGCGCATCTGCGCATCGACCTTGATGTAGCCGCGTGCGTCGACCGCCACGCCGGCCGCCTCGGCACCGATGCGACCGCCGTTGGGCGTGCGCCCGACCGCGACCAGCACGTGGTCGAACAGGGTCGTCGCCGGCTTCGAAGCGCCGTCGAAGATGACGGCGATGCCGTTCTTCTGCGCCTTGGCCGCGACCACTTTCGTCTGCAGATGGATACCGGCCAGGCGCTTGCCGAGGCGCTGCGCCAGCGGCTTGACCAAGTCGGGATCAGTACCCGGCATCAGCTGATCGGCCAGCTCGACCACGGTCACCACGCTGCCCAGCGCGGCGTACACGCAGGCCATCTCCAGGCCGATGATGCCGCCGCCAACCACCAGCAGCGTCTTCGGAATGTCCTTCAGCGCCAGCGCGTCGGTGGAATCCATCACGCGCGGATCATCCCAGGGGAAGCCGGGCAGCTTCACCGGCTGCGAGCCGGCGGCGATAATCGCCTGCGCGAACGACACGCGCTTGCTGCCCTCGGCGGTCGCGACCTCCAGCTCGTGCGGCGACACGAAGCGGCCCGCACCCTGCAGCACGCGCACCTTGCGCTGTTTGGCCATGCCGGCGAGACCGCCGGTGAGCTTGCCGACGACACCGTTCGTGAAGGCCCGCAGCTTGTCGAGATCGAGCGTGGGCGCGCCGAAGCGGACGCCGTGCGCGGCCATCGCCGCCGCCTCGTCGATCACCGCCGCGGCATGCAGCAGCGCCTTGGAGGGAATGCAGCCGACGTTGAGACAGACGCCGCCCAGCGTCGGATAGCGTTCGAGCAGGACCACGTCGAGACCGAGATCGGCGGCGCGAAACGCCGCGCTGTAACCGCCGGGGCCGGCGCCCAGCACCAGCAGCTGGCAGTCGACGTCGGCCGCGCGGCCGCGGGCGGGCGCGGCCGGAGCGGCGGCGGGTGGGGCCGCGGGCGCCGCGACAACTTTGGCGGGCGCCGCGCTCGGCGCGGCCGGGACTGGCGTCGCCGCTGGCGCCGTGGCGGCGGCCGTCTCCAGCACCGCGATCACCACGCCTTCCGCAACCTTGTCGCCCAGCTTGACCTTGAGTTCGCGCACCACGCCGGCCGCGGGCGCCGGCACCTCCATGGTCGCCTTGTCGGACTCCAGCGTCACCAGGCCCTGGTCCTTCTTGACCGTATCGCCCGGCTGGACCAGCAGCTCGATCACCGGCACGTCGTGGTAGTTGCCGATGTCGGGAACCTTGATCTCGATCGTGCTGGCCATCGTGCGGCGCCCTCGGGTGCGGCCGCGCTCAGCGCGCGGCGTCGGAATGGGAATCAGGCGCCGGAGTCGACGGCAGCCCGGCCGCGGCCGGTGGCGTGGACTCGCGCAAGGCCTGCAGCGCCTCGGCGCCGGTCAGCCCGAACCAGCTGCGCAGATGCAGATCGCTCTGCGGGAACGGCAATTCGATGCCGCGCTTGGCGAGCGCGCTGTGCAGCGCCCAGTTGTAGGCGGCGGTGACGCCGCCCGGATGCCGGGTGGCGTCGGCATTGACCCACACCACCAGCTCGAAATCGAGCGAGGACGCGCCGAAACCGCTCAGCCAGACCTGCGGCGCATGCGGGCCGTCCTGCGCCAGCGTATGCGGCACCTCGCGCGCCGCCTCGAGTCCGGCCTCGCGCACCTGTTCCTTGTCGCTGCCGTAGGCAACGCCGAACGGCACCTTGATGCGCCGCGTGCCCGCCGTCAGGGTCCAGTTGACCAGGCGTCCGCTGACGAACTCGGAGTTCGGCACCAGGATGTCGACATCGTCGTTGGTGTTGATGCGGGTGGCGCGGATGTTGATGTCGCGCACCTCGCCGTGCACGCCCGAGGCCAGCTCGACGAAGTCGCCCACCTTGAGGCTGCGTTCGAACAGCAGGATCAGGCCGGAGATGAAATTGTTGAAGATCGCCTGCAGACCGAAACCGAGGCCGACGCCGAGTGCGGCGAAAAACACCGCGAAACGGCTGACCGGAATCCCGGTCGCGGCCATTGCGAACATCACGCCCAGCGTCAGCAGGGCGTAATGGCCGAGCCGCGCCAGCGTGTACAGCGCCGAGCGGTTGATGTTGTCCGGATAGCGGGTGGCGTAATGCGTCAGCACGCGCCGCAGCAGGTATGACAGCAGGATCGCGCCGCCCAGGATCAGCAGCGCTGCCAGCAGCGCGCCCACGCTCAGGCGCACCGAGCCGAGGTGGATCAGGCGCAGATCGAGCAGGTTGTCGATCTGCGTGAACGCGGTCTGCGTGCGCGCCCACAGACCCGTCGCGGTCACCGCCAAGCTGCCTGGCAGATGCGCGGCCATGCGCGGCTCAGAGCAACAGCCGGCGCAGGTCGCCCAGCGTGCGGGCGAGGAATGCGCTGAAGCGCGCCGCTGCCGCGCCGTCGATCACGCGATGGTCGTAGGACAGCGACAGCGGCAGCAGCAGGCGCGGTTCGAAGGCGCTGCCGTTCCACACCGGCTGCAGCGCGCTCTTGCTGACGCCGAGGATCGCCACCTCGGGCGCGTTGATGATCGGGGTGAACGCGGTGCCGCCGATGCCGCCCAGCGAGGAGATCGAGAAGCAGCCGCCGGACATGTCGGCCGGGGTCAGCTTCTTGTCGCGCGCCTTGACCGAGATCTCGCCCAGTTCGCGCGCCAGCTCCAGCAGGCCCTTGCGCTCGCAGTCGCGCAGCACCGGCACGACCAGGCCCTCGGGAGTGTCCACGGCAATGCCGATATGGAAATACTTCTTCAGCGTCAGCGTGTCGCCGGCCGCGTTGAGCGAGGCGTTGAAGTTCGGGAAAGCCTGCAGCGCCGCCACCGCCGCCTTGATCAGGAACACCAGCGGCGTGATCTTGATGTCCTTGTGCTCGCCGCCCAGCTGCTTGCGAAACGCTTCCATCTCGGTGATGTCGGCCGCGTCGTGCTGGGTGACGTGCGGAATCAGAGCCCAGTTGCGCGCCAGGTTGGCGCCGGTGGCGCGCTTGATCTTGCCCAGCGGCAGCGTCTCCACCGCGCCGAACTTGGCGAAGTCGATCTGCGGCCACGGCAACAGGTTCAGCCCGCTGCCGCCCGCGGTCTGCGGCGCCGCGCCGGTCAGCGCCTGCTTGACGAAAGTCTGCACGTCCTCGCGCAGGATGCGCCCGCCGCGACCGCTGCCCGTGACCCGTGCCAGATCCACGCCCAGCTCGCGCGCGAGCAATCGCACCGCGGGCGTGGCATAGGGCACGCGATCGGGCATGACGGCCGCGGCGCCGGTCGCGGCCGGCGGCATCGGTGCAGCAACCGCCGCAGGCGGCGCAGCCGGCGGCGGCGCTGCCACGGCGACCGTCTTGGCAGCCGCTGCGGGAACTGCGGCGGCAGGAGCAGGAGCAGCGGGTATCGCAGAAGCCGTGGCTGCTTCGATCAGCGCCACCACCGCGCCTTCGGAAAGCGTATCGCCGAGCTTGACCTTGATCTCGCGCACCACGCCGGCGAACGGCGCCGGCACCTCCATCGTCGCCTTGTCGGATTCCAGCGTCACCAGACCCTGGTCCTTCTTCACCGTGTCGCCCAACCGCACCAGCAGTTCGATCACAGGCACGTCGTGATAGTTGCCGATATCAGGCACCCTGGCTTCGCGCAGATCGGTCATGGAGTCTCCCGGGTATCGCGGCGCATTCGCAGACGCGCCAAGACCGCAAGTGTCGCGCATCGCGTCGCAGGCGTCATCCGGCACCGCGCACAGTCGCAATCTTGCACTCCGCAAACCGACACGGGTGCGGTCCCCCGGGAGCGCCTTTGTGGGAAAACGCACCGATGGCGGGTGGGCCGATGCGGTATGCAGGACAGTCCGCTGCGTCACCGCGGCGGACTGTCCTGTCCCCCGGAGATCTCGCCATGCAACGTCCGCTCAAATTCGCAATTCTCGCCACCGCCTTGCTGGCACCCCTGTCGGCGCTGGCCGCCGATGGCTACGTCAACGGCTACGTGAACCTGCGCGCGGGTCCCGGCACCCGCTACCCGCGCATCATGACCCTGCAACCCGGCACCGCGGTGGCCGTCCATGGCTGCATCAACGGCTGGAGCTGGTGTGATGTCGGGACACAGGGCGAACGCGGCTGGGTCGATGGCAGCTACGTGCAGTATCCCTACGGCAACCGGCGCGTTGTGCTCTCCAGTTACGGTTCCCAGATCGGAATCCCGATCGTCAGCTTTATCCTTGGTGCGTACTGGGGTAACCACTACAGCAACCGATCATGGTACGGGGAGCGCCAGCGTTGGGCTGATCCCCAGTACGGATATCGGCAGTGGGGTCATGGCTATCGCCCGCAGCAGGCCTATCACCCGCAGTCGAACTACCATCCTCAGCCGAACTACCATCCCCAGCCGAACTACTATCCCCAGCGACAGGGCTATCAGCATCCCCAGCCGGGTGGACAGAATCATGGTCATGGACCGCAGGGCGGCGGACCCGGGCAGAGAGGCGGCGGACCCGATCACGGTGGCAAAGGACCACCACCGCAGCCGAATCATGGCCATGGACCGCAGGGCGGCCACAAGCACCATAAAGGGGGTGGCGGTGGCGGCGGCTGAACACTCTCCGCGCACCGACGGTGCCGTCACGCCACCGGTGGAACCACCGGCGCCTGTCGCAGGGTGAGCTCGCGCTGCGGGAACGGGATCGAGATGCCGGCGGCGTCCAGCGTCTCCTTCACCCGCCGCGGCAGATCCTGCTGCAACGGCCACCAGTCGCTGCGGCGCGCCCATGCCCACACCGTCAGGTTGACCGCGCTGTCGCCCAGCCCGGCGACGAATACCGCAGGTGCCGGCTCGGCGAGCACGCGTGCATCGGCGGCCAGCATGTCGCGCAATCCCTGCAGCGCACGGCCGATGTCGTCGCCATAACCGATGCCCACCTGCATCTGCGCGCGACGCGTACCGCGGCGGTTGTAGTTGATGATGATGTCGGTGCCGACCTTGGCGTTGGGGATCACCGCCTCGCGGTTGTCGGCGAGCACCAGCACGGTATGCATCAGGCTGATGCTCTCCACGGTGCCGCTGGCGCCGCCCGCATCGACGTAGTCGCCGATGCGGAACGGCCGGAACAGGATCAGCAGCACGCCCCACGCCAGGTTGGACAGCGAGCCCTGCAGGGCCAGGCCGATGGCGATACCGATGACGCCGATCGCGGCCACCAGCGACGCCGTGGGGATGCCGGCGAAGTCCAGCGCCACCACGCTCATCACCGCGATCAGCACGCCGTAGAAGCCGTTGCGCAGAAAGCTGGTCAGCGTCGGCTCCACGCGCGCGCGGTCCATGGCGCGCCGAGCGGCGTCGGCAACGCGCGCCGCCAGCCACAGGCCGACCAGAAACAGCAGCAGCGCGATCAGCAGGCGCAGCCCGTCATGCAGCGCCTGGGTGGGCAGATTGGGCAAATCGAGACGGCGCAGCAGATCCCGCATGCGAGCTCCCTCGCAAAAGTGCGCAGGTTAGCACCGGCCTGATTCGGCACCGGACTGTGACGTGTGACCAGAGCCGTCACGCACTGTGACAAAGGGCGGCGGATTCGGTGTCCTGCATCGCATTCGCACTGCCCGCCGGAGCGGAGCATGAGCCTCGTCCTCGAGCGCACTGCGCACCGTGGACACCGGTTCAGTCGATGTGGGGCGTGTCATGTCATCCGCAACAACCCGCCTTGTGCTCAGGGTTCTGTGCGCCAGCCTGCTCGCGGTAGCGGGCAGTGCCGGGGCCGGCGAGGATCTGGCACACGGGGCCACGCAGCTGACCATCCGCATCGACGCCCGCGCCGCGGCGGTGATCCGCGCTGTCAGCGCCGGCGCCACCCTGCAACAGGCGCTGGCGCAGTTGCCGGCAGCGGATTCGGCACAGGCCTTCGCGCAGGACTGCGCCAGCAGCGGCGGCCACGCTGCAGTCGGTCCGGCGCAGCGACTCTGCACCTGAGCGTCGTTGCGCTACGCTCGCGGATCCCTCCGCGGAGCCACCCGATGTACACGCTTTATTACGCGCCCGGTGCCGCCAGCCAGCTGGTGCACGTCGTCCTGCTGGAATCCGGCGCGCCGTATCGCCTCGAACGCGTCGATCTCGAAGGCGGCCAGCAGCGCAGCCCCGCCTATCTGGCACTGAATCCGCATGGACAGGTGCCGACGCTGATCGTCGATGGTCGCCCGCAGCACGAATGCGCCGCGCTGGCGATGCTGATTGCCGAGCGCCATCCCGACGCCGCACTGGCGCCCGCGCCCGGCGCGGTGGAGCGCGCGGAATACCTCGAGCTGATGCTGTACCTCGCCAACAACGTGCAGCCGGCGTTCCGCCACTGGTTCTATCCGCAGGAAGCCGGCGGCGACTCCGCCGCGATCAAGACCGCTGCCGCAATGCGGATCGAAATCGCCTGGCAGCATCTGGCGTCACGGATCGAGTCCGGGGGTCCCTGGCTGCTCGGCGCCCGCTTCAGCGTCGTCGACATCTACGCCACCATGCTGATGCGCTGGTCGCGCCATCTGCCGCGGCCGGCGCTGGCGTTTGCGCCGCTGGCGGCCCTGGCGGGGCGCGTCAGCGCGCGTCCGGCGTGGCAGCGCATGGTCGCGATCGAGCAGCTGCCTTCGTGGCCCTGACGCACCCGGCCGTCTGAACCGCAGCCGGCGGGGATCGGCGCCGCCTGCTGCGGCGCAGCAGACATTGCCTTATCCTGCGCGCCCGACTGCCCCACAGGAGTTCGCCATGGGCCTGGATCTGGTCCCCGCCGGTCGCGACGTCCCGCACGAGATCAACGTCGTCATCGAGATCCCGAAAGACGCCGAGCCGGTCAAGTACGAGGTCGACAAGGCCACCGGCGCGATCTTCGTCGACCGCATCCTGTCGACGCCGATGCGCTATCCCTGCAACTACGGCTACGTGCCGCACACGCTGTGCGGCGACGGCGATCCGGTCGACGTGCTGGTGATCCTGCCGCTGTCGCTGATCCCGGGCGCGGTGATCCGCTGCCGTCCGGTCGGCATGCTCAACATGACCGACGAGGCCGGTGAAGACACCAAGCTGATCGCGGTGCCGACGTCGAAGGTGTTCAACGGTTACGCCCACATCAGCGACATCAGCCAGGTGTCGGGCCATTGGCTGGAGCGCATCGGCCACTTCTTCGAGCATTACAAGGATCTCGAGAAGGGCAAGTGGGTGAAGCTGTCGGGCTGGGGCGACGCCGGCGCCGCCCGTGCCGAGATCGAGGCCAGCGTGGCACGCTTCAACGCCGCGCCGACCCGTCCCAATTTCTGAGCAGGTCCGCCAGCGGCAATCGGCAAGAACGGCCGGGAATCGGGCCGACGTCCTCCACGCCGCGTCAGCCGCAATGCCTCAGCAAGCAGAAAATCGCCGCGCGCGCTCGCGCGTCGTGGCCAGGCTCTGCCACACCGTCCCGATCTCATCGGCATGACGTCGCCATTTTTCGGGATCCGGTGGCGATAGCGCATAACGCGCAACCGGAAGCGCCGTCGGCGGCGGCTGGTCCCAATCCAGATCCAGGGCCTGGCACAAACGCTCGATTTCCGCGGCTGGACTGTCCAGCAGGCTGCTGTAATGGGCCACGCAGCGACGCTCCGGGGGCAGTCCTTCCAGATCGTCCAGCAGCAGCCGGGTCGTGCTCCCCCATTGTGCGGCGACAATCTCGTGCAGCGGCTTGCCGGCCAGCGAGCGCCACCCGGGAGTCAGCAGCAGCGACCAGGCAGGCCCCTGCCAGTCCGGCAGCCGGGGATAGGTGCAAAACCGGCCCGATTGCCATGCCTCGATCATGCTGCTCAGCACCTGGCGCGGATCGCGGTACAGATAGACGAAGTGCGCTTCCGGAAAAATGCGGGCCAGGAAAGGGACGCGCAGCGCGTTCTTCGGCGTTTTTTCCAGCATGCGCATGCGGCCCGGCGCCGGCACACGTCCATCCCGGTCGCGCAGCTCGGCCCGGAATCGCTCACGCAACACGTCGGCCAGTTCGGGTGTCACCGCAGAGGCGTCGAGGCGATTGGATTCGTACCCGTGCTGCGCGGGATGCAACTCCGGGATCCCCTCGATCAAGGCATGGCTCTCGTGACCGATCGTGCACAGCCCGCGAGCGCGCGACAGGGTCTCGAACAGCAGGGTCGAGCCCGAGCGTGGCGGCGACACGATGAAGATCGGCCGCTCGAACAGGACATCCGGCCTGCTCTCGCCTGCCCGCGCGCCGGGCATCGCCTGCGGCGCGCGCGGCTCATCGGCACCCGGCACGTCCTGACGATCGGCCAGCGCCACCTTCAGCACCATCGAACGCAGGGTCGGCATGAACTGGGTGCCGTTGACCAGCTGCAACGGCGCCGCGAGCGGCTGCAGCGACGCGATGAGGGCATCGATCGCGTCTCGATAAGCGGCCCAGCCCGCGCGGTCGCTGCCGTATTGCGACCACAGCGCCTGCCAGGTGATCACAAAGCGCGCCGCCAACTGCTGCACAACCGGCGCCTGCGGGTGCGGTCGCAGATCACCGAGCAGGAAACCGACATGGTCGCGAAGCTCCCACGGCGTCATGACCTCTGGCACGTTCATCGTTTCGAAACGCAGCGCGGGATGGCTATCGGCGGTCGGCGCAAAGGGTTGGGCGTGCCATCCGGGGCGCGGGTCACGCCCGGGCGTCCGGCCCTGCCCGACCAGATCCCAGAAGGTTTCGCTGCCGACCGTGTCGGCAACCAGATGGATGCGCTCGTCGTCCGCGGCGTTGATGACGCGATGCTCACGCCAGGTATCGAAAATCCAGCATTCGCCGGGCGCCATGTTCACCTCGGCATCGCCACAGATGAAACGCACGCTGGGCCGGGTCAAGACCGGCACATGCACGCGCACGCGGTCGCGCCAGTAGTAGTTGATGTCGGCGTGCGGCGTCACCTCGGCCTGTCCCGACAATTTCATCAGGCGTGCGCGACCCCAGACCGCACCCAGGCGCTCCATGACCTGCATCAGGTAAGGGCATTGCGCAAGCCACGGCGTGGGGCGCATCGGTCCGGCAATGCTGTCGCTGTCCGGGTTGCCATGCGCCGAGATCAGGGGCAGCGCGAAGTTGCCGGGATACTTTTGCGGGTGCGGCCGCCAGGGCTGATCGCCGAGCGCATGGACCTCGAATGCCAGCCGCGCAGCGTCAAACTGCAGCGGAAGCTGGACGAACGGTACCTGCAACTTCATCGATGGGGCCCCTCGTACGCCTGCCAGGACTCGATCCCGGCTCTCGTCATTGCGGACGATAGACCTCGCCACCCGCGCGGCGAAACTCGGCCGCCTTGGCCGCCATGCCCTCGATCAGCGCCTCACCCTCGCCGACGCCGTGGGCGGCTGCGTACTCGCGCACGTCCTGGGTGATCTTCATCGAGCAGAACTTCGGCCCGCACATCGAGCAGAAGTGCGCCGACTTGTGCGCGTCCTTGGGCAGCGTCTCGTCGTGAAACTCCTGGGCCTTGTCCGGGTCGAGACCGAGGTTGAACTGGTCGTCCCAGCGGAACTCGAAGCGCGCCTTGGAAAGCGCGTTGTCGCGCGCCTGCGCACCCGGATGACCCTTGGCCAGATCCGCCGCATGCGCGGCGATCTTGTAGGCGATGATGCCGTCGCGCACGTCCTGCTTGTCGGGCAGGCCCAGATGCTCCTTGGGCGTGACGTAGCAGAGCATCGCGGTGCCGAACCAGCCGATCATCGCCGCGCCGATGGCGCTGGTGATGTGGTCATAGCCCGGCGCGATGTCGGTGGTCAGCGGGCCGAGCGTGTAGAACGGCGCCTCGCCGCACTGCTCCAGCTGGCGGTCCATGTTCTCCTTGATCAGCTGCATCGGCACGTGGCCGGGACCCTCGATCATCACCTGCACGTCGTGCTTCCAGGCGATTTGCGTCAGCTCGCCCAGGGTGTCGAGTTCGGCGAACTGGGCGGCGTCATTGGCGTCGGCAATGCTGCCGGGGCGCAGGCCGTCGCCCAGCGAGAAGGCCACGTCGTAGGCCTTCATGATCTCGCAGATGTCCTCGAAGTGGGTGTAGAGGAAGTTTTCCTGATGGTGGGCCAGGCACCACTTGGCGAGGATCGAACCACCGCGCGAGACGATGCCGGTGACGCGCTTCGCGGTCAGCGGAATGAACGGCAGGCGCACGCCGGCGTGGATGGTGAAATAGTCCACGCCCTGCTCGGCCTGCTCGATCAGGGTGTCGCGAAACAGCGCCCAGGTGAGGTCCTCGGCGACGCCGCCGACCTTCTCCAGCGCCTGGTAGATCGGCACCGTGCCGATCGGCACCGGGCTGTTGCGGATGATCCACTCGCGGGTCTCGTGGATGTGCCGGCCGGTGCTGAGATCCATCACCGTGTCGGCGCCCCAGCGGATCGCCCACACCATCTTTTCGACTTCCTCGGCGATCGAGCTCGAGACCGCCGAATTGCCGATGTTGGCGTTGATCTTCACCAGGAAATTGCGGCCGATGATCATCTGCTCGGATTCCGGATGGTTGATGTTGTTGGGAATGATGGCGCGGCCGCGGGCGACTTCGTCGCGCACAAACTCGGGGGTGATGCGCGCCGGAATCGCCGCGCCGAAACTGTGCCCCGGATGCTGTTTGAGCAGGCCGCTGTCGTCTAGCGTTTCCAGACGCTGGTGCTCGCGGATGGCGATGAACTCCATCTCCGGCGTGATGATGCCGCGGCGCGCGTAGTGCATCTGCGTCATGTTGGCGCCGGACCCGGCCCGGCGCGGGCGCGGCAGATTGGGAAAGCGCACCGCCGCCAGTTCGGGCGCGAGCGCGTGGCGGCGACCGAACTCGGAGCTGAATCCGGGCAGCGCCTCGCTGTCACCGCGCGCCTCGATCCAGCCCGCACGCAGTGGCGGCAGACCGGCGGCCAGATCGACGCGGTAGTCGGGATCGGTGTACGGGCCGGACGTGTCGTAGACCGCGAGCGCGGGATTGGATTCGGCAGCGAAGGTGGCCGGCGTGGCAGCCTGGGCGATCGCGCGCATCGGCACGCGCAGGTCGGGCCGGCTGCCGCCGACATGGATCTTGGCTGAACCGCGCAGCGGTGCGGTCACCGCAGCCGACAACGCCTCGGTGGCGCGCAGCAATTCGGAAGCGAGGGCGTTCATGGGCATCGTCCTGGTGGCGGCGGACGAAGCGGCGGCATCGGGGGCGACCCCGACGAAGCTCCCTACGCCGGAACGGTCCGGATCAGGTTCGAAGGGTCTCTCTCAGCCTGTGCGCACAGGCACCCCCGCTTCTTGTCCCTATTCAAACACGAAGCGGATGCGGCGGGCGAACCGCCGGTCAGCGCGGTGCGTAGGCGCGCAGGAACATCTCCACGGCCGCGAGGACGTTGGCACGCACTTCGCGCTCGATGGTCTCGATGCAGTCGCCTTCGCAGCCGAACAGGCGCTTGAGGTGCATGTCGCCCTTGAGCAGAGCCAGAAACTGCACCGCAGCCCGCGGCACATCGGGGATGTCCAGCTCGCCCGCGGCGACGGCGGCATTGAGGAACTGCTCCATCAGCGCATGGCCGCGCCCGGGGCCTTCCTCCCACAGCAGCAAACCGAGACGCGGGTTGCCCTCGCGGCAGTCGCTCACGATGGCACGCCAGGTACCGATGGCCTCGGCGCTGACCATGACGTCGGCATGCGCCTGGGCGATCTGCAGCAACGCGGCGCGGATGCCATCGCCGCTGTTTTGGAACAGCGCGTCCGGGATCAGCGCCTGGCAGCGGGCGCGGATCGCCTCGCGAAACAGCCGGTCCTTGTCGCCGAAGTGGCTGTAGACGGTGAGCTTGGAAACGCCCGCTGCCGCCGCCACCGCGTCCATGCTGGTGCCTTCATAGCCGTGCTGCACGAACAGCTGCTTGGCAGCCTCCAGAATGGCCATCCGCTTGCCCATGTCCTTGGGCCGGCCGGGGCCACAGGCGCGGGGAGCATCGACAGGCTTGATTGCCGGGTTCATGCCCATTATTATACGATCAAGTTCACTAATAATCCAGCGCGGCGACCCACGCCGCCGGCCCCGATGCCATGACCGCAGCCGAACTCGTGCTCAACCCCGCGTATCGCCATGCGCAACGCAGCTTTGCCGCCTGGCTGGATGCTGCTGAAGGCCTGCGTCAGCACGCCTTCACCGCACGCGCGGCGTTGCGCGCACTGAGCGCGGTGGAGCGCAGCCGGCTGGCGCGCTGGCTGGCGTGGCTGGGCGCCAGCGAAGCGCTGCGCGACAAACTGCCGCTGGCCGAGCGACTGCTGCGCCTGGATGCCAGCCTGGCGCGGGCGGTGATGGCGGCCACGCGCCGTCTGCCGCAACGCAGCGGGCACGACGCGCGCTTCGAGATGACGTCCGTCAATCGTGCCGGATGACCTCCGGCACTGCGCAGACCGCCTGCGCTGAGGCAGCTTCGCGTTGCCGCCGCAGGCACCTGTGCCTATCCTTCTCGACCCCTTTCGCCGCAAGTGAACATGCTCATGGCAATCGACTACGTACAAGCCCGTCAGACCATGGTCGAAAGCCAGGTGCGTGCCTGGGATGTGCTCGACCCGCGCGTGCTGGACACGCTGTCGCGCGTGCGCCGCGAGGATTTCGTGTCGGCGGCCTATCGCGCGCTGGCGTTCGCCGACCTCGGCCTGCCGCTCGGTCACGGCGAGGTGATGATGAAACCGGTGGTCGAGGGCCGCCTGCTGCAGGCGCTGGCGCTGCAGCCGGACGATGAGGTGCTGGAGATCGGCACCGGTTCGGGCTTCCTCACCGCCTGCCTGGCGACGCTGGCGCACCGTGTCACCAGCGTGGATCTGCGCAGCGATTTCGTGCAGGCCGCGCAGACGCGCCTGCTGGGTGCGGGGCTCGGCAATGCCGAACTTGCGGTAGCCGAGGCCGTGCGCGATTTCGCCCCTGGTCGCAGCTTCGACGCCATCGCCGTCACCGGCGCCGTGCACAGCATTCCCGCGCGCTTTCTCGACTGGCTGCGTCCGGGCGGCCGCCTGTTTGCCATCCGCGGCGAGTCGCCGGCCATGCAGGCGGTGCTGGTACGTCACGCCGGCGACGGTCGTTTCAGCGAAGAGAGCCTGTTCGAAACCGACCTGCCCTATCTCGCCCACGCGGCACCACCGCCGCGCTTCACCCTCTGAGCGCTGCTCCGTACCCCAAGGAACCCGTCCCATGAGCCGTCCGATGACCCGCACGCTGCTGTCTTTCGCCGTGGCCCTGGCATTGCTGCCCGGCGTGGCCGGGGCGGAAGATCTGCTGCAGGCCTATCAACAGGCGCGCGACTCCGATCCGGTGCTGGCGCAGGCCGGCGCACAGCAGCGCGCCACCCGTGAGGGCATCACCCAGGCACGCGCACTGCTGCTGCCGCAGATCGCCGCCAGCTACAGCTACTCCAAGAGTCACGGCACTTCGAGCAGCACGCAGCCGTTCAGTACCAATACCGGCTTCCAGATCTTCAATTTCACGTCGTCGAGTAGCAATTTCGGCACCACCCTGCAGGGCACGCTCAGCCAGACCCTGTTCGATTTCTCCAAGTGGTCCAACTACAAGGCCAGCCAGGCGCAAGCCGCCAGCCAGGACGCCAGCTACGAGTCGCAGGCGCAAAACCTCTACCTGCGCGTGGCCACCGCCTACTTTGCCGTGCTCACCGCGCGCGACCAGCTGAGCTTCGCCGAATCCAACGAAAAAGCGCTGGGCAGCCAGCTCGACCAGGCCCAGCAGCGCTTCAACGTCGGCCTGGCGGCGATCACCGACGTCAACCAGGCCAAGGCCCAGCATGATGCCGCAGTCGCCACCGTGATCAGTTCGCGCAACACCCTCGACGACGCCCGCGAGGCACTGACGCAGATCACGGGCAAGCCGGCGACGGACCTGCGCATCCTGCGCAACGACATCCCGCTGGTGCCGCCGACGCCCAGCGACAAGGAGGCCTGGGTCAACCAGGCGCTGGCGCAAAACCCCGCCCTGCTGGCGCAGCAGCAGCAGGTGCGTTCGGCCGATGACAGCATCAATACCGCCCGCGCCGGCCATCTGCCGACCCTGTCGGCGCAGCTGACCTACACCCGTGCGCCGGGTTGGGGCGACCAGACCTCGCGGCTGGGCGGCATCGGCGCCTACCACACCAACAGCATGAGCAGCGACACCGCGATTGGCGTGGTGCTCAGCGTGCCGATCTTCAGCGGTTTCGCCACCCAGTCGCGCGTGCGCCAGGCGATCGACCAGCGCGACGTGCAACAGGATGTGCTCGAACAGGACCGCCGCGCGCTGGTGCGCAACACCCGCAACGCATACAGCTCGGTGATCGCGGGCATCAGCAGCGTCGAGGCCAACCGCCAGGCGGTGATCTCGGCCAAGAGCTCGCTGGAAGCGACCCAGGCCGGCTACGAGGTCGGCACCCAGACCATCGTCGACGTGTTGCTGGCGCAGCAGACCCTGTTCCAGGCCGAGAGTGCCTATTCGCAGGCACGCCACGCCCTGGTGATCAACCAGCTCACGCTCAAGGCCGATGCCGGCACGCTTGGCTACAAGGACCTCGAGCGGGTCAATGCCCTGTTGAAGTAACCCGCGTCGGCGTCGACCGCGCGGATCCGCTGCAGCGCCCTTCGCGCAGCAGTTGTTCGATCGGCGCCAGCGTCGCCGCCAGCGCACCACGGCCCTGCACGATGACCGCCATCCCGGCCGCACCCGCCCGCGCGCGCGCCGGCGCGTCCCCCAGCCAGCCCAGCACAGCCGGCCCCAGCGCCACGGCGTCGGCGACCCGCCGCGCCGCACCCGCGGTCAGCAGCGCATCGGTGATCTCCTCGAAATTGAACGTATGCGGACCGACCAGCACCGGCACCGCCAGCGCCGCCGGCTCCAGCACGTTGTGACCACCGATCGGTGCCAGGCTGCCGGCGACGAATGCAACCTCGGCGGCAGCATAGAAGTCCAGCAGCTCGCCCAGCGTGTCGATGACAAAACACTGGGTCGGCACCGCCGGCAAACCCTCCGCCTGGCGCGTGGCCACGGCAAAGCCGAGGCTGCGCGCGGCCTGCTCGACCGGGCGAAAGCGTTCGGGATGACGCGGCGCAATCAGCAGCAGCGCGTCCGGCAACCGTCGCATCACGACCAGATGAGCCTGCAGCACCGCCAGCTCCTCGGGCTCGTGAGTGCTGGCGGCGATCCACACCGGCCGCGCAGGGCCCCACTGCCGGCGCATCGCCGCCCCGGCGAGCCGCGCAGCGTGCGGCGGCGGCATGTCGTACTTGAGATTGCCGACCACGCTGATGCGCGTTGCCGGCACGCCCAGTTCGCCGTAACGCTCGGCGTCAGCGCGGGTCTGCGCGGCGACGTGGGCCACGCTGCGCAGCGCCGTGCGGATCAGCGTGCGGCCGGGCCAGTAGCCGCGCATCGAACGCTGCGACAGGCGGGCGTTGGCGATCACGATCGGCACCCCCTTGCGCGCGCAGGCGGCGTAGAGATTGGGCCAGATCTCGGTCTCGACGATCACCCCGAGGCAGGGTCGCACACGGACCAGGAAGCGCCGCACCGCGCCGGGCAGATCGTATGGCAGGTAGACGTGCAGGACTCGCGCCCCGAACAGCTGGCGTACGCGTGCCGAGCCCGTCGGCGTCACCGTGGTCAGCAGCAAGGGACGCTCGGGGTGCTGTGCCAGCAGCGCCTCGACCAGCGGTACCGCCGCGTTGACCTCCCCGACCGAGACCGCGTGCACCCACATCGCGCCGGCTGCCGGCGGTGTCGCGAAGAAGCCGAAGCGTTCGCGCCAGCGGCCGAAATAATCGTGGTAGCGCACGCCGCGCGCGGCCAGCCGCAGCATCACCAGTGGCGTCAGCAGATACAGAGCCAGGGTATAGAGAAGACGCGGCAGCACGGCGCTCGCTCGCAGCAGGCCCGGCAGTATAGCGGCGCACCTGCATTCGCCCGCTCGCGTGCGGAGCCTGCTGCCGATACCGCGCGGCCCGGTGCTACCATCGCTGCGCATGTCGTCGTCGCCCCGTTTGCCCGTCCCCAGCCGCCTGCTGGCGCCGCGCCACTGGCCGGCGTGGCTCGGCGTTGCCGCCATCCGCGCGGTCGCCGCGCTGCCCTATCCGATATTGCTGGCGCTGGGGCGCGCGCTGGGGCGGCTGGCCGCACCGCTGCTGCCCGCACGCCGCCGTATCGCCGCGCGCAATCTGGCGCTGTGCTTTCCCGAACTGGACAAGGCCGCACGCGCGCGATTGCTGGCTGACAATCTGCGCGACCTCGGCTTGATGCTGGTGGAGTTCGCGCTGGGCTGGATGGGCAGCGATACCGCGCTGGCGCGCGTGCCGCTGACCATCGACGGTCTGCAGCATCTCGCCGACGCGCGCAACGCCGGGCGCGGCGTGCTGCTGGTCGGCGGCCACTTCTCGCATCTCGAACTCTGCGCCCGGCTGGTCTCGCAACGCATCCGCATCGCCGGCATGTACCGGGTGATGGACAACCCGGTCTTTGAACATGTCGTGCTGCAGGCTCGCCTGCACTACGCTGACGCGATGTTCACCCGCGAGCAACTGCGCGCGACGGTGAAGTACCTGCGTGGCGGCGGCACGATCTGGTACGCACCCGATCAGGACATGCGCGGCAAGGATCATGTGTTCGTGCCGTTCTTCGGTGTGGCGGCGGCGACGATTCCTGCCACCCACCATCTGGCCCGCCTGTCCGGCGCGGCGGTGCTGCCGTTCGCGCACCGGCGCCTGCCCGGCGGCGGCTACGCGATCCGCATCGAGGCGCCGCTCGCGGACTTCCCCAGCCCCGACGTGATCGCCGACACCGCCCGTGTCAATGCCGCGATCGAGCAGATGGTGCGCGCAGCGCCGTCGCAGTACCTGTGGGTGCACAAGCGCTTCAAGACGCGACCGCCGGACGCGGCGCCGATCTACTGATCGCGGGCGCCGCGACGCGCGGCCTGCATGCGTGCCTCGTGCAGCTTGGCGTACTTCAGGAATACGTAGTAGGCACCCGTCGCCGCGCTGATGAAGCCGGCCCAGCCGTTGAGCAGGTAGCGCTTGCCGAAGTACTGGCGAAGGAAGAACACCGGCGGATAGAGCAGCATGCGCGTGCGCACGAAATGCGTGTGCTGTGCCTGCTTGTGCGCGACCAGCCCGCTCGAATAGGCGTTGATCTTGGCCACCTTGGTGGCGATGTCGGGCTCGCCGTAGTGCAGAAACACCGCCCGCCGCAGCGTGTGCTGCGGAGCGGCGCTGACCGGCGCGGC
Source organism: Rhodanobacteraceae bacterium (assembly GCA_035534135.1). Lineage (GTDB taxonomy): Bacteria > Pseudomonadota > Gammaproteobacteria > Xanthomonadales > Rhodanobacteraceae > Metallibacterium. Next base: position 32,981 of record DATLSL010000128.1, read on the forward strand.
GTGCACCGGCACCGTGTTCATGCGCACGCGGCGGCGATCGAACAGCCGCAGGTGCGTATTGATCCGGCTGCAGCGGTGCTGGAACGTCCAGAACATCAGCTCGCGCCGCGGCAGGCGAAAGCCGGCGACCGGCGGAGCCACCAGCGCGGATTCGATTTCGCTGCATGCCACCGGCGTCAGCGCCTCGTCGGCGTCCAGCAGCAGCACCCAGTCGTGACCGGCGAGATCGATCGCGCGCTGCTTCTGCGGGCCGTAATCGTCGAAGGCATGCGTGGCGATGCGGGCGCCGCGCGCCGTCGCGATCGCCAACGTGGCGTCGGTCGAACCGGAATCGAGGACCACGATCTCGTCAGCGAAAGCCGCCGAGTCAAGACAACGCGCCAGCGTCGCTGCGCTGTTGTAGGTGGTTACCACCAGCGACAGCGGCTCACGCGCCATGCGCGCCCTCCGTCGTGCCCGGTGGCGCCAGCAAGGCTCCGACCCACACCGCCAGCAGCCAGAAGAACAGCAGCCCCCACCATGCCGAATAGAAGGCGAGCGTGGTGTTGAGCGGAAACACCGCCGCGCCCAGCGCGACCGTCGCCGGCCACGCGCGCGCGCGCGCCGCGGCACTGGCACGCCACCAGGCACGCAGAGCCGCAGCGACACCGACCAGCCACAGCGCGAGGCCGACGACACCGGTCTCGCTGAGCACCTCGAGCACGATCTGGTGCGCGTGGAACGCGCCCTCGTCGGAGCCGGGGCGCACGAACGGGTCGCCCGGCCGCGCATAGACCGGATAGGCGTAGCGGAAACCGCGCACGCCGACGCCGGTCAGCGGATGCGCGGCGATCATGCGCAGCGTGGTGCTCCACAGGCTGAGCCGATACGACAACGCCTCATTGAGGCCCCGCTCCGAACCCGACAGCGCCAGCAGGGTGCGATCCATGCGCGCATCGAAGCGCTGCGAAGCCTGCCACGCCATGCCCATGGCCAATGCCGCGATCACGGCCAGCACTGCGGACCCAAGCAGAAAGCGCCGCGGCGATGCGGTCTCGCGCCACAAAAAAGCCAGCGTCACCACGGCGTAGGTGACCCAGGCCGCGCGCGATCCGGCCAGCAGGATCGGGCCGAGCAGGAATACGAAAGCGAAGCCCAGCCCGCGTCGCCCGAAGCGACGTCGCGCCGTCTCGAAGACGAATGGAGCCAGCACCGCCAGCACCTGACCGAGCTTGGGATCGCCGGCGCCGAAGATGCCGGTCAGCCGGTGTGGCTCCGGCGCCCCGCGCAGGCTCCAGCCGGTCAGCGCCTGCATCCAGGCGTCGGCTGTCCACAGCGCAACCAGGACCGCGGTCGCAGTCGCCAGCGTGCGCGCGCGGTCCTCGCCGCGCAGGACCCAGGCGGCATACAGCGCCAACGGCAGATAGCGCAGCAGGGCCAGCACGGTCAGCGCGCTGCGCTCGGGCGCAACGGCTGCGACGAGTGACCATGCAGCCGCCAGCACATAGCAGGCCCACAGCGCCAGCGCGAGGCGCGCCGCGGGCGTGGCGAGCAGGACGCGCCGATCACGCAGCAGCACGATCGCGGCACCGGCGATGCAGGCCAGGACACCCGCCTCGGC
>DATLSL010000129.1:0-28190 GCA_035534135.1 Rhodanobacteraceae bacterium
GGGCGGCTCAGCGGTCCGATCGGCATCGCGATTCCCGAACTGAGCGGCGATGTCGCCCGCTTCATGCTGACGCCGGCCGCCGCGGCCGCAGCCACGCTGACTGCCTGCGCCAGCCCTGGCGCGACCAAGGCGCTGGCCGATGCGGGCGCGGCCCATCCGCTGACCGACTGCGCAAACGGCAGCGTGGCCTATGTACTGGCCGGCACCGTGGTGGCCGGCCTGCCCGACGCCAAGCAGCCCGAACACTACGCAGCCCGGCACACCGGCTACCTCTCGCCGGTACCGGGCCTGCCCGACGCCTGGCGCTGAACTCCATCCCCGAGGATCGATCATGACCAAGTACGCCGCGCCACTGGACGACATGCGCTTCGCGCTCTACGACGTGCTCGGTGCCGATGCGCTGTTCGCGCGCCTGCCCGGCTGCGAGGCCGCCAACCGCGAGCTGATCGACGCCGTCCTCGAGGAGGCCGCGAAGTTCAGCGAGCAGGTGCTGGCGCCACTCAATCAGGTCGGCGATCAGGAGGGCTGCCATCACGACAAGGCGACCGCGTCGGTGACCACGCCCAAGGGTTTCAAGGAGGCTTTCAGGCAGTACGTCGATGGCGGCTGGATGGGCCTCAACGCGCCCGAGTCCTACGGCGGCCAGGACCTTCCGGAAACCATCGGCGTGGCTTTCAAGGAGATGATCGCCGCCGCCAACGTCGCCTGGGGCACCTATCCGCTGTTGTCCTCGGGCGCCACCGAGGCACTGACCCTGCACGGCGAGGAATGGCAGCGCCAGGCCTTCATGAAGCCGATCGTCGAAGGCCGCTGGACCGGCACCATGTGCCTGACCGAGCCGCACTGCGGCACCGACCTCGGCCTGCTCAAGACCCGCGCCGAACCGGCACCCGACGGCAGCTACCGGATCAGCGGCACCAAGATCTTCATCAGCGCCGGCGAGCACGACCTGACCGAGAACATCGTGCATCTGGTGCTGGCGCGGCTGCCCGACGCGCCCGCCGGCTCGCGCGGCATCTCGATGTTCCTGGTGCCCAAGTTCAAGGTGGCGCGCGACGGCAGCATGGGCGCGCGCAACGGCGTCGCCTGCGGCTCGATCGAGCACAAGATGGGCATCAAGGGCTCGGCCACCTGCGTGATGAACTTCGACGGTGCCGAGGGTTACCTGATCGGCCAGCCGCACAAGGGCCTGATGGCCATGTTCACCATGATGAATGCGGCGCGGCTGGGCGTCGGCCTGCAGGGCCTGGGGCTGATCGAGCGCGCCTGGCAGAACAGCCTGGCCTACGCCCGCGAGCGCCTGCAGATGCGCGCGCTGTCGGGTCCGAAGTTTCCCGACAAACCGGCCGATCCGATCATCGTCCACCCCGACGTACGCCGCATGCTGCTGACCCAAAAGGCCTTCGCCGAGGGCGGCCGCGCCATGGCACTGTATGCGGCGACGCTGGCCGACATCTTCCTGCGCAGCAGCGATGCCGGCGAACGCGAGCGCGCCGAGCAGCAGCTGTCGTTCCTGATCCCGATCATCAAGGGCGTGCTGACCGAGGCCGCGATCGAGTGCACCTACGACGCCCTGCAGATCTTCGGCGGCCACGGCTACATCGCCGAGTGGGGCATGGAGCAGCTGGCGCGCGACGCCCGCATCACCACGATCTACGAGGGCACCACGCAGATCCAGGCGCTGGATCTGCTCGGGCGCAAGGTGATGCAGCTCAAGGGCGTCGGCCTCGAGCAGTTCCTTGGCGTGATCGACGCGTTCTGCAAGGAGCACGCCGGCAATGCCGCGCTGGCCGAGTTCATCGGTCCGCTGGCCGGGCTCGCACAGGCCTGGGGCGCGCTGACCCAGAGCATCGGCCAGCGCGCGATGCAGGATGCCGAGGAAGTGGGCGCCGCCGCCGTGGACTACCTGTTCTATTCCGGCTACGTGACCCTGGCCTATTTCTGGGCGCGCAGCGTGGCCGCAGCGGACGCCTCGACCCGCAGCGCCGGGTTCAAGCAGGCCAAGCGCGCGACGGCGCGGTTCTACTTCGCCCGCATCCTGCCGCGCACGCAGACCCACGCCGCGGCGATCAAGGCCGGGGCGGCCAGTCTGCTGGATCTGCCGGCGGAGCTGTTCGGCTGAGCGGTGCGACTCGTTATGCAGCGAAACGACCGGGCTCCCCTGAAACCTGCCATGCCCGCGCAGGCGGGCATCCAGCGCGTTGAAATGACGGGGTTTCCGCCGTCGCGGGAACGATGCATCGGGGCGCGGGGCCCGCTGGCCACCCAGGTCCCGGGCGCAGCCACAGCGGACGCGGGGCCGGACACACCCGTCCGGCCCTTCCCCTCGGGCGCGGCGCGCGGTAGAACTCCCCGGCCGATCCCGTGCGAGACCGCCTCATGAGTGACGCTGCCGAGTTGCACCTGCGCCTGGCCGAAGCCGGCGACGAGGATTTCATCCTCGGCCTGACCGAGCGTTTCGTCGACTTCGAACTGCCGCCGTGGCGCAAGCGCGGCGAATGCGCCGCCGGCATTCGCCGCGATCTCACCCACCATCTGCGCGAGGAGCCGCCGGGCAGCTACATGTTCGTGGCCGAGGACAACGCGGGCGAACGCGTCGGCCTGCTGCACATGCAAAAAGTCGCCGATGTGCTGACCGGCCGCAACAATGCGCACATCTCCGATCTGGCGGTGGCACACGACCACGACGGCCAGGGCATCGGCCGCGCCCTGCTGGCCTACGCCGAGGACTGGGCGCGCGAGCACTCCTGCGCGCTGGTCACCCTGCACGTGTTTCCCGGCAATGCGCGCGGGCGGCATCTGTACGAAGCCGCCGGTTACGGCAGCGACACCCTGCGCCTGGCCAAGCCGGTGAAGTGAACCCCGCGCCGCCGGCGCGGTCCATCCTGCGGCGGTGCACCTCCGGCGCCGCGTGGAGACGTCTCGATGAATGCCCAGCGATCCCGTCTCACCGCCGATACCGCCGTCGGACTGGCGCGCCTGCTGTTCGGCGCGATCTGTCTGGTCAACGCGCTGCTGCATCTCGATCCGGCCTATCCCGCGAAGTTTCTCGCCAGCCTCGCCGCCGACTGGGCGCCCGGCCAGCCGGCGTGGCTGGCAGCGTGGGGCCACGCCATGGCCGCCGGTGTGCAGACACTGGGCGTCGGCCCCGTGGTCAACGCCATGGTGGTGATCGAGTTCGTGCTGGCACTGTCGCTGCTGACCGGCGCCTGGCTGCATCGGCTGGCCTGGGCCGGCATCGTCTACAACCTGTGGCTGTGGAGCACGGTCGGCGGTCTGGGCGGCCCGTACACCCCTGGTGCCACCGATCCCGGTACCGCGATCGTCTACGTGCTGGCCTTTGCGCTGGTGCTGCTGACGCACGCGTGGCGATCGCTGAGCCTCGTCCGCCACGGTCCGATGCAGGCGCCGGCCAACTGGAAGCTGCGCCTGAGCGAGATCGCCTTCGGCCTGCTGTGGGCCTTCGATGCGTACTGGAAATGGCAGCCGGATTTCCTGCTGCACGGCGTCGACAATCTCACTGCCTCGCAGGCCGGTCAGCCGGGCTGGATCGTGGCCTACATCGGCTTCTTCATCCGCGTGATCCTGCTCGTCGGCCCGCTGGCCTTCGGCATCGCCATCGCCGCGGCCGAAAGCGTCATCGCGTTGGCGCTGCTGACCGGCCTTGCGCTCGACTGGATACTGCCGCTGGGCGCGATCTACAGCTTCGTGCTGTGGACCACCGCCGAGGGTTGGGGCGGCCCCTACGCCGCCGGCGTCACCGGCAACAAGGGCGACGTGCTGGGCACCGCCACCCTCTACGTGCTGGTATTCCTGTTTCTGATCGCCGCGCGCGCCGAACGCGCGGTGCGGACGCGGGCCACTCCAGCGGCAGGCTGAGCCGGGGCGCCGTTTTCCCGCCGTCATGCAGTTGCACTATGCTCCGCAGTGATAAGTGACACGCCGTCCAGCGCTGGTGCCGGCGGCCGGTCAAACCGCGGGGAGGGCTGCATGCAGACCGTCGTCAATCGATGTCCGGAGCTCGGCAGCACGCGCGTGCTGTCACTGGACGCTGGCGGCCGCATCCTCGACTGGATCAGCTGGCAGGACGCCGTGTGCCTGTATGTGCGTGGCGCGGTCGCCTGGACGCTGGGCGAACCCTGCCTGACCGTGCACGGCGGCTTCAATCGCGAGATGGGGCGGCAGAGTCTGATCGAACTGCACCCGATCATCGCCAGCACTGGCCACTGCCGCGACCACGCCATTGACCCGGCGCCGGCGCTGACCAACGCCGCGCTGTTCGCGCGCGATCGCCATCTGTGCCTTTACTGCGGCGCCCACGGCATGCGCGGCGAGCTGACCCGCGACCACGTCATGCCGATCTCGCGCGGCGGCCACGACGAATGGGAAAACGTCGTCACCGCCTGCGTCGCCTGCAACCTGCGCAAGGGCAGCCGCACCCCGCAGCAGGCCGCGATGCCGCTGCTGGCCGTGCCCTATCGCCCGAGCTGGGTTGAACACCTGATCCTGTCCAACCGCAACATCCTCGCCGACCAGATGGAGTTCCTGGTCGGGCATCTGCCCAAAAAGCGGCGGGTGAGTTAGAGAGCGACCGTAGACTGACGATCACACAGGGAGCAGCGCCATGAGCATCGTCGAAGAAATCGATGGTCGCCGCATCGCCAAGGATGTGAAAGCGCGCGCGAAGGCGCTCGAAGTCCTCGACCGTCCCAGGAATGCGCTGTCGCTGTGGTGGAGTCTTATTCCGATCATCGCAATAGGCGTTGGGCTGGGCGTGTTCGGCCAGCACGATGCTCTGTTGATCAAGATCATCGCCGGCACAGGCTATGCCTTCGGTATCGTGCTGCTCGGTGAGGTGGTGCAGTTGCGTCGCCGCCTCGAGGCCGTGATCACGATGCTGCGTCTGGAGCAGAATCCGCGCACCTGACCCGCCTGAAGTGAGCACCGCTCGTAGCAGCACGAGCAGGGCAGCGCCGCTTCGTTGCCTTGACGCACTCGTTCATTTTCCAGCCAGCTACACCGCCAGCATCCGCGTAGCCTTGCGGGTTTTCGTGTCGAGGAAGCCCGCGTGCGCAACGATGCTCCCGCTCCGCACACGCAGCCGCCCCTGCCGGTGGCGTCCGCGCCGGATCCGACGCTGGCCGCCGCGCACATGCCGCGCCCGTATCGCCCGCTGGAGCGGCGCGTGCTGTGGATCAGTGCGCTGGCACTGGTCATCGGCCTCGCCGCCGCGCTGGTGGCGCGCGCGCTGACGGCGCTGATCGGACTGATCACCAACCTCGCCTTCTACGGGCGCCTGAGCGCGAGCTTCGCCAGTCCGGCCGGCAATCATCTGGGCTGGTGGGTGGTCGCGGTGCCGGCGGCCGGCGGCCTGATCGTCGGCGTGATGGCGCGCTACGGATCGCGCGCGATCCGCGGCCACGGCATCCCCGAGGCGATGGAGCAGATCCTGCTCAACGAAAGCCGCATTCCGCCGCGCGTCACCTGGCTGAAACCGCTGTCCTCGGCGATCGCGATCGGTACCGGCGGGCCGTTCGGCGCCGAAGGACCGATCATCGCCACCGGCGGCGCGCTGGGCTCGCTGGTCGGGCAACTGCTGCACGTCACCGCCGACGAGCGCAAGACGCTGCTGGCCGCGGGTGCCGCTGCCGGCATGGCGGCGGTGTTCGCCGCGCCGGTATCGGCGGTGCTGCTGGCGATCGAGCTGCTGCTGTTCGAGCGCCGCGCACGCTCGCTGATTCCGGTGGCGCTGGCCGCGGTCAGCGCGACCGGCCTGCGCTTCGTGCTGGAGGGCAGCGCCGCGATGTTTCCGATGCCCGGGGTCGCCACACCGGGACTCGCGGCCCTGGCCGCCTGCGTGGTGCTCGGCCTGCTGGTCGGGCTGATCAGCGTGGCGGTGACACGCAGCGTCTATGCGATCGAGGACGCCTTCGAGAAACTGCCGATCCACTGGATGTGGTGGCCGGCGCTGGGCGGTCTGGTCGTCGGTGTCATCGGGTATTTCGCGCCGCTGACGCTGGGCGTGGGCTACGCCAACATCGCCGCGATCGTTGCCGGGCAGGTCGGGCTCGTCGCGCTGACGTCGCTGTGCCTGCTGAAGTTCCTGTCGTGGTCGATCGCGCTGGGCAGCGGCACCTCGGGCGGCACATTGGCGCCGCTGTTCACCATCGGCGGCGCGCTGGGCGCGCTGCTCGGCCTCGCCGCGGCGCGCTGGGCGCCGTGGCTGCATCTGGATCCGCGCCTCGCCGCGCTGGTGGGCATGGCGGCGTTGTTCGCCGGCGCCTCGCGCGCGGTGCTGACCTCGGTGGTGTTCGCCTTCGAGACCACGCAGCAGCCGCACGGCCTGCTGCCGCTGCTGGGCGGCTGCATGGCGGCGTATCTGATGTCGGGCCTGCTGATGCGCACCACGATCATGACCGAGAAGATCGTGCGCCGCGGCGTGCGCGTGCCCAGCGAATACATGGCCGACTACCTCGATCAGGTGCTGGTGCGCGATGCCTGCAGCCGTGACGTGGTCAGCCTTCGCCTGGATCAGACCGTGTCCGAGGTGCGCGCCTGGCTGCATGCCGGCAGCCGCGCGGCGCAGCATCAGGGCTTTCCGGTACTCGATGCGCAGGGGCACGTGCGCGGCGTGGTCACGCGCCGCGTCCTGCTCGATCCGCAGGTGACGGATGCGACTGCGATCGGCGACCTCCTGCGGCAAGCCCGACCCATCGTGGTGCGCGAGGACCACTCCCTGCGCGAAGCCGCCGATCACATGGTCGAGTCTGACATCGGCCGACTGGTGGTGGTGGCCGCGGACGACCCGCGGCGCATGGTCGGCATCCTCACCCGCGGCGATCTGCTGGCCGCACACCGGCAACGGCTGCGCGAGGCGCGGCATGCCGAGCGGCATCTCGGGCGGCGGCGCACCTGATCCGCACCCGCGGCATCTTGCCCGCGTTGCGCCAGCACGATGGCCGCGCCATCACTTGCCGCTGCCCCGCTGTGGCACAACAATCGGCCGATGATCGACGCTACGGCTTACCCGCATCTGGCGCGCATCGCCACGCCGGCCGACCTGCGGCAGTTTCCCGAGGGCGAGCTGCCTGCGATCGCCGACGAGCTGCGCCGCTACCTGATCGCCTCGGTCGCCAGTTCGGGCGGCCACTTCGGCGCCGGACTGGGCGTGGTCGAGCTGACCGTGGCCCTGCATTATCTCTACGCCACGCCGGAGGATCGGCTGGTCTGGGACGTCGGCCACCAGTGCTACCCGCACAAGATCCTCACCGGCCGCGCCGAGCGCATCACCAGCATCAAGAAAAAGGACGGCCTGGCGCCGTTCCCCAAGCGCGCCGAAAGTCCCTACGACGCCTTCGGCGTGGGCCATTCCTCGACCTCGATCTCCGCCGCACTGGGCATGGCAATCGCCGCGCAGCGCCGGTCCGACCCGCGGCGCATCGTCGCGGTGATCGGCGACGGCGCACTGACCGCCGGCATGGCCTACGAGGCGCTCAACCACGGCGGCGACGTCGAGCCCGACCTGCTGGTGATCCTCAACGACAACGGCATGTCGATCAGCGAGAACGTCGGCGCCCTGACCAAGATGCTGGCGCGGCTGATGACCAGCAAGCGGTTGAACGCGCTGCGCGAGCGTGCCAAGCGCGCGATGCCCGCGCACTCGCTGGTCTGGCGCTTCGTCAAACGCTGGGAAGAGCACGCCAAGGGCATGTTCGTGCCGTCCACGCTGTTCGAGGAACTGGGCTTCCACTACACCGGTCCGGTCGACGGCCACGATCTGCCGCAGCTGCTGCATTCGCTGCGCACGGTCAAGGAGCTGAAGGGCCCGCAGCTGCTGCACGTGATCACCACCAAGGGCAAGGGCTATCCGCCCGCCGAGCAGGCGCAGATCGACTACCACGCCGTCGGCCCGTTTGACCCGACGCGCGGTGTGGTGCCCAAGGTGCCGGGCAAGGCCACCTACACCGACGTCTTTGGCGACTGGCTGTGCGACATGGCCGCGGCCGATCCGCGCCTGCTGGCGATCACCCCGGCGATGCGCGAAGGTTCGGGACTGGTGCGCTACTCGAAGGAGTTCCCCCAGCGCTACTTCGACGTCGGCATCGCCGAGCAGCACGCGGTGACGCTGGCCGCGGGCATGGCCTGCGAAGGCGCCAAGCCGGTGCTGGCGATCTACTCGACCTTCCTGCAGCGCGGCTGGGATCAGCTGGTGCACGACGTCGCCCTGCAGAACCTCGACGTGCTGTTCGCGCTCGACCGCGCCGGCGTGGTCGGTCCCGACGGTCCCACGCACGCCGGCAGCTTCGACCTCGCCTACCTGCGCTGCCTGCCCAACCTGCTGGTGATGGCGCCGGCCGACGAGCGCGAATGCCGCGCCATGCTGACCACCGGCTTCCTGCACGCAGGCCCGGCCGCGGTGCGCTACCCGCGCGGTGCCGGCGCCGGCATCGATGCCGGCCGCGCGCTGGAGCCGCTGCCGATCGGCAAAGCCGAGGTCCGCCGCCACGGTCACGGACTGGCCCTGCTGGCCTTCGGCGCACTGGTGCCGGTCGCCGAGGCGCTGGGCGCCGAGCTGGATGCCACGGTCGTCAACATGCGCTTCGTCAAACCGCTGGACGCAAGCCTGCTGGCCGAACTGGCCCGCGATCACGCCGCCTTCGTCACCCTCGAGGACCACGTCGTCGCCGGCGGCGCCGGCAGCGCGGTCGCCGAATGGATGGCGGCGCGCGGCGTCGGCCTGCCGCTGCTGATGCTGGGCCTGCCCGATCGCTTCCTCGAGCACGGCAGCCGCGAGGAGCTGCTGGCCGAGGCCGGTCTCGACCTCGCCGGCGCGCGGCGGTCGGTGCTGGCGCGCTACCCGCAATTCGCGCCGTCAGCGACGGCGCTGCCGCTGGCGCGGTAGTCCGATCCGCCGGCACGGCTGATGCTGCGCGCCGCCACACTGCGTCGGGCATGAGCGTCACCGAAACGACAAACGCGACGCACGCTACACTTCGCGATTGCGCGGCGCGCCGCCGCCTCCCGCGATGACGATGTCCGAATCCCCGCTGCTGAATCCGCCGCTGCCGCCCGATGCCCGCCAGCACCGACGCTGGGTGTCGCCGCATGGCGCGGCGCTGGCGCTGGCGTTGGTCGAAGCGGCGCAGCGCCAGCCCGGCCTGGTGGTGGCGGTGACCCGTGACACGCAGTCGGCGCTGCGCCTCGAAGCCGAACTGGGCGTGTTCGCCGGCAGCCTGCCGGTGCTGCATTTCCCCGACTGGGAGACCCTGCCCTACGACCTGTTCAGCCCGCATCCGGAGATCATCTCGCAGCGCATCGCCACGCTGTACCGCCTGCCGGGGGTGACGCGCGGCGTACTGGTGATTCCGGTGGCGACGCTGCTGCAGCGGCTGGCGCCGCGCAACTTTCTCGCCGGCGCCGGACTGCAATTGCGACGCGGCCAGGCCTTCGATCTCGCCGCCGAGCAGCGCCGGCTGGAAGCCGCCGGCTATCGCCACGTGCCGCAGGTGGCCGAGCCCGGCGACTTCGCCGTACGCGGCGCACTGATCGACCTGTTTCCGATGGGCAGCGCCGAGCCATATCGCATCGAGCTGTTCGACGAAACCATCGACACGCTGCGCACCTTCGATGTCGACAGCCAGCGCTCGCAGACCCGGGTCGAGGCCGTCGAACTGCTTCCGGCGCGCGAGTTTCCGCTGACCGAGGCGGCGATCAAGGCCTTTCGCGCGCGCCTGCGCGAGCGTTTCGCGATCGACGTGCGGCGCTGCCCGATCTATCAGGACATCAAGGAAGGCGTTACCCCGGGCGGCATCGAGTACTACCTGCCGCTGTTCTTCGAGCACACCGAAACGCTGTTCGACTACCTCGCCGACGACGCCCTGTTCGTGCTGGGCGAGGGCGCGCTGGAGGCCGCCGAGCAGGCGTGGGCGCAGGCCGGCGAGCGCCATGAGCAACGCGCGCACGACATCGAGCGGCCGATCCTGCCGGTGGCCGAGCTGTACCTGTCGCCGCAACTGCTGCGCGAGCGGCTCAACCGTCGGCCGCGGGTCGAGATCGTGGCCGCCAGCAGCGAGCACGCGGTCGCGCTGGGCACGCAGCCGGCGCCGGAAATGGCGCTGCAGACCAAGGGCGAGGAGCCTGCGGCGATGCTGGGCCGCTTCATCGCGGCGTGCAGCGGACGCGTGCTGATCGTGGCCGAATCAGCCGGCCGCCGCGAAGCGCTGCTGGAGTTGCTGGCCGCGACCGGCCTGCGGCCGCCGCAAGTCGAGTCGTGGCCGGCGTTCGCCACCGCGGCGATGCCGCTGGCGATCACCGTCGCGCCGCTGACGCAGGGCTTCGTGCTGACGTCGCCGGCGCTGACCGTGCTGACCGAGCGCGAGCTGTTCGGCGAACGCGTGCGCCAACAGCGCCGGCGCCGGCGCGGCGCGGCGCGCGATCCCGAGACCCTGGTACGCGATCTCTCCGAACTGGCGCTGGGCGCGCCGGTGGTGCATCTCGATCACGGCGTCGGCCGCTACCGCGGCCTGATCACGCTCGATGTCGGCGGCGCGGCCGGCGAATTCCTGGCGCTGGAATACGCCAAGGGCGACAAGCTTTATGTGCCGGTGGCGCAACTGGCACTGATCAGCCGCTACGCCGGCGCCGCGCCCGAGCTGGCGCCGCTGCACAGCCTGGGTGGCGAAGCCTGGGAACGCGCCAAGCGCCGCGCCGCCGAAAAGGTGCGCGACACCGCCGCCGAGCTGTTGGCGATCTATGCCCAGCGCGAGGCGCGACCGGGCGTGGCGACCGCGATCGAACGCACGCTGTACGCGCAGTTCGCGGCCAGCTTCCCGTTCGAGGAAACCCCCGATCAGGCCAGTGCGATCGAAGCCGTGCTGGCCGATCTGGCCGCACCGCGGCCGATGGATCGCGTGGTCTGCGGCGACGTCGGTTTCGGCAAGACCGAGGTCGCGCTGCGAGCGGCGTTTGCGGTCGCCATCGCCGGTCGTCAGGTGGCAGTGCTGGTGCCGACCACCCTGCTGGCGCAGCAGCACTATCAGAACTTTCGCGACCGCTACGCCGACTGGCCGATCCGCGTCGAGGTGCTGTCGCGCTTCAAGGGCCGCAAGGAGATCGCGGGAATACTCGACAAGCTCGCCGCCGGCGAGGTCGACGTGATCATCGGCACCCATCGGCTGCTGCAGGACGACGTGCGCTACCGCGATCTGGGCCTGCTGATCGTCGACGAGGAGCACCGCTTCGGCGTGCGCCACAAGGAGCAGCTGAAGAAGCTGCGCGCCGAGGTCGACCTGCTGACGCTGACCGCGACGCCGATCCCGCGCACGCTGAACATGGCGATGGCGGGGCTGCGCGACCTGTCGATCATCGCCACGCCGCCGGCGCACCGCGTCGCGGTCAAGACCTTCGTCGCGCCCTGGGACACGGCGCTGATCCGCGAGGCGCTGCAACGGGAACTGGCGCGCGGCGGGCAGGTGTACTTCCTGCACAACGAGGTCGACAGCATCGAGCGCATGGCGCGCGAGATCGAAACGCTGATGCCGGACGCGCGCGTGCGCATCGCCCACGGCCAGATGCCGGAGCGCGAGCTGGAACAGGTGATGCTGGATTTCCACCGCCAGCGCTTCAACGTGCTCGTCTGCACCACGATCATCGAGTCGGGCATCGACATCCCGACCGCCAACACCATCGTCATCAATCGTGCCGACCGCCTCGGACTGGCCCAGCTGCATCAGCTGCGCGGGCGCGTCGGCCGCTCGCACCATCGCGCCTACGCCTATCTGGTGGTGCCAGAGCGCAAGGCGATGAGCGCCGATGCCGAGAAACGCCTCGACGCGCTGGCCGCGCTGGAGGAACTCGGCGCCGGGTTTGCGCTGGCCACGCACGACCTGGAAATTCGCGGCGCCGGCGAGCTGCTGGGTGAGGAGCAGTCCGGACAGATCCAGGAAATCGGCTTCTCGCTCTACAGCGAGCTGCTCGACCGCGCCGTGCGCGCGCTCAAGAGCGGCAAGCTGCCCGACTTCGAACTGAGCGGCGCGCACGAGACCGAGATCGAGCTGCACCTGCCGGCGCTGATCCCCGACGACTACCTGCCCGACGTGCACGCGCGGCTGACGCTGTACAAGCGCATTGCCAGCGCCCGCGACGACGAGGGGCTGCGTGAGCTGCAGGTCGAAATGATCGACCGCTTCGGCCTGCTGCCCGAGCCGGTCAAGTACCTGTTCGCGGTGACCGCGCTCAAGCTGGCGGCGACGCCGCTGGGCATCCGCAAGCTCGAACTGGGCCCCGGCGGCGGCCGCGTGGTATTCCGCGCCCAGCCGGATCTCGACCCGATGGCGGTGATCCGCCTGATCCAGCGCCAGCCGCGGGTCTACCAGCTGGACGGCCCGGACAAGCTGCGCCTGCGCATGGAGCTGCCCGGCGCGGCGGAGCGCCTGCGTGTGGCGCGCGAACTGCTGGCGACGCTGGGCCAGCGCGCCGCAGCATGAGCCTGCCGCGACGGCGCGCAGAGTGCCGCCGGCACTTGCTGCGAATACGCCCATGACGTGTTCACGCTGCCGACCGGAGCTGTTGCCGCTGCCATCCGCGCCTGGCTACGTCAGCCGTGCGCAGACGTCATCGTGACGGCGTGGGGTCCGCACGACGGTACACGTACACCGACGCCGGCGGCATGTTCCACCACGCGAAGCCTCCACGGTGCACCGTCAGGCGCAGCTGATCGAGCAGCGGCCGCGGCACTGGACTGACCGGCCCGTAAGTGAACTGGATCAGACGCCCGTTCGGGTGCATCACCGCAAAGGCCGCCTCGAGGATCGCACGCTGCGTGCGACGCGACATCGACAGCAGACCCAGCCCGCTGAGCACGACGTCGGCCGGCCCGTCATCGAGGAATCCGCTGCGCCGGGCCACGCCGCGCAGGTCGCGCGCGTCGGCGCAGACCACGCCGACGCCGGGAAACTGCTGCTGCAACAGCTGATGCAGTGGCTCGTTGAGTTCCAGCACCAGCAGGCGATCGGCGCGCACGCCGGCTTCCAGCAAGGCACGCGTGAACACCCCGGTGCCGCCACCCAGCTCGATCACGCGCTCGGCACCGGGCGGCAACTGCTCGACCATCAGCCGCGCCAGCTGGCGACCGGAAGGCGACAGCGCGGCCACCGCCAGCGGATCGCGCAGCCAGGCGCGAAAGAACGCGTAGGTCGGAGCCGATGACCAATGCGGTGCGCTGGATGAGGGGCGGCGGTCTGGCATAGGAATTTTTCCCGCTGGTGTGGCGATCATCGTTGATTATGCTGGCTGCGAACAGGGTCAACCGCATGGCCGCGCCTTGCACCGCGATACAGTGCCTTCACAACGGCGCATGCTGGCCCCGTCCGACAGTCGCGCCTCCGGAGAGCTAAAGCATGGCCCACACCACACTGATCGCCGCCATCCTGACCAGTCTGCTGGGTTTCGGCGCCGCGCAGGCCCAGGACACACCCGCCGCGACGGCCTCGACAACCCCGACGACAAACGCAGCGCCTGCCACCACGCCGGCGCCGGGTCCGATCCGGCCGTTGCAGCAGTGCCTCAATCCCTCGCAAATCACCCGCTGGCAAGCGCTTGGCGCGCGCGCAGCCGCAGTCGTCGCCGGCGACAGCTACTTCGAAATCCACTTCGGTGATGACTGCGATCATGACCGCAGCCGTCCGGCGGCATGGCAGATGGCGCCCGGCAACAGCAACGTGCTGTGCGGCGACAGCGGCGAATCGGCGATTACCGCGCGCGGCAACGTCTGCCCGATCGCGGGCATGCGCCGGCTCGATCCGGGCGGCTATGACGCCCTGCTCGCCGCCAAGGGCGGGTGACGCGTCATACATGAAAAAGCCCGGCCACTTGCGTGGCCGGGCCGGGGGTGCCGGCAGACAGGGGGAAGGGGGATCTGCCGGCGAGAAACTTCAGCCGCCGCCATCGCCGCCATCGCCACGATGGTCGCGCCCGCCGCCGCGGTTATCTCCTCCGCGCCCGCGCCAGCCGTGGTCGCCGCCACGCCCGCCGCGATCGTGCCAACCGCGTTCGCGATGCCAGTCGCCGCGGCCGCGCCAGCCGTCGTGCTCAGAGCCGCGATAGACCACCTGCGGGCGCTGGTAGTAACCATCGCCATAGCCACCGTAGTACTCCGGCGCCACGTAGACCTGGCGCGCCGGATACCAGCCTTCGTCGTCGCCCCAGCCCGAGCTGACCCAGCCACCGCCCCAGCCGCGGCAGTCACCGCAGCCGGCGTAACTGACGCCGAAACCGGGGCCGCCGACGCTGATGCTGTAGCCGATGCCATCGGCGCGGGAAACGGCCGGCGCCGCCAGCGCCAAGGTTCCGGCAAGTGCCAGTCCAACCGCACGCAGCAGACCGTTCGTCGCGATGTTCATGACTCACCTCCGTAGTGGTGCGAGTCCATGCTGGCGCCGCGAGGATGAATCAGCCCTTAAATCGGAACGATTTTCGCGCTGTGGCCGCTTACCGATTGGTAATGACGGAGACAACGCCACGCCCGTCGTGACGCGGATCACAAGGCGCGCGGGCGCAGCAGCCAGCAGCCGTGGATGTCGCCGCGACGGGTGAAATCGAAGGGGATGCTGGGCGCGCTCCAGTCCTCGATCGCGAACGCGGGGTCCAGCGCCTCGCGGTCGAGGCGGAAACGGCGAAAGTTGTTGGAGAACACGATCACGCCGTCCAGCGCCAGGCGATCGGCGCAGGCGTGCAGCAGCGCGGCATGATCGCGCTGGACGTCGAAGTCGTCCGCGCGCTTGGAGTTGGAGAAGGTCGGCGGGTCGACGTAGATCAGGCCGTAGCGCGCGCGGTCGGTGTCCAGAAATGCCCGCGCATCGGCCTGCACCAGTCGATGGCGCATGCCGGAAAACCCGTTACGGGCCAGATTCCACGAGGCGACGTCGAGATAGGTCGCCGACAGGTCCACGCTGACGGTCTCGCCGGCGCCGCCGGCCGCGGCGTACACGCTGGCGGTGCCGGTGTAGGCGAACAGGTTGAGCATGCGCCGGCCGCGCGCCAGCTCGCGGATGCGCTGCCGCACCAACCGGTGATCCAGAAACAGACCGGTATCGAGGTAGTCGAACAGATCGACGCGAAACGCCAGCCCGCCCTCTTTGACCTCGATCGCCGTCTCGCGCTGATCGAGACGACCGTAGCGCTCGCCGCCGCGGCCACGCTGGCGGGTCTTGACCGCGATGCGTTCGCGCGGCACCTCCAGCGTCTCGCTCGCCGCGTGCACCAGCTCGCGCAAACGCGTGCGTGCGGTCGCCTCGGGAATGTCGGCGGGCGCCTGGTATTCCTGGATGTGCAGCCAGCGCGGCGCCGCGTCTGCGCCAACTTGCGCACGACCGGCGTCCAGCGGCCAGCCGTGGTAGACGTCGATCGCCGCGGCGTATTCGGGCAAGTCGGCGTCATAGGCGCGGTAGCAAGTGATGTCCTCGCGCTGCAGCCGCTTGCGCAGATGACGCAGGTTCTTGCCGATGCGGTTGGCGGCCATCGCCGCGCCCGCGCTCAGCGGACGCGGCTCCGTCGCCGGCTCACTGCGGACGGTGATCTCGAAGGTGAGCAGAGTGCAGGCGAGCGCGCCGTTGTAGAGCGCGTAGCGCTTGTCGGCGCGCAGCCCGAAGGCGTGGCCCATCTCCGTCTCGCCGATCAGCAGTGCCGCGCGCCAGCCGACGAAACCGGCGCGCAGGCGCTCGCCGAGCGTGCGGTACAGGGCGACCACCTCGTCGCGCTCGCCGAGGCGCTCGCCGTAGGGCGGGTTGCCGATCAGCAGTCCGCGCCCGAAACCCGCCGGCGGCGCGAGGTGGGCGACGTCGCCGCGCTCGAGGTGCACAAAACCCGCCACTGCGGCCGCCTGGGCGTTGCGCCGCGCGATGGCGATGGCCCCGGGGTCCTGGTCGCGGCCGAAGAAAACCGATCGCAGCGCAGTCAGGCCGTCGTGCGCCTGCACCGTGGCCTGCGCATGCAGACGCGCCCACAGCGCGGCGTCGTGGCCGCGCCAGCCGAGAAAGCCGTAGTAGTCGCGGCGCAGGCCAGCGGCGACGCCGGCCGCCATCAACGCCGCCTCGATCAGCAGCGTGCCGCCGCCGCACAGCGGGTCGACCAGAGCGCCGCCCTCGGCGTACAGCGCCGGCCAGCCGGCACGCAGCAGCATCGCCGCGGCAAGGTTCTCCTTCAGCGGCGCCGCACCCTGATCGACGCGCCAGCCGCGCCGGTGCAACGGCTCGCCGGACAGATCCAGCGCCAGATCGGCGCGATCGCGGCGCAGATGCAGATGCAGGCGCAGCTGCGGGCGTTCGAGCACCACGCTCGGGCGCACGCCGAAGCGTTCGCGCAGCTGGTCGACCACCGCGTCCTTGACCCGCTGCGCGGCAAAACCGCTGTGGCTGATCGCACTCTGCGCCACCACCGCATCGACCGCGAGGCTGCCGTCGGGGGCGATGTGGCGCTCCCAGTCGACTGCCGCGACGCCGCGATACAGCGCTTCGGCGTCAGCGGCATCGAAACTCGCCAGCGGCAGCAGGATGCGGCTGGCCAGACGCGAATGCAGGCAGGCGCGGTAGGCCAGCTCGAGATCGCCCTCGAAATGCACGCCCGCCAGCGCTTCACGCGCCGTGCTCGCGCCTAGCGCCGTCAGCTCATCGCGCAGCAGATATTCCAGCCCTTTCGGGCAGGTGGCGAACAGCGCACTCATGCGCTGGCCTGTTCGAGCAGCTGACCGAATTGGCGCGCGGCGACATCGACATGTCGCTCCAGTCGGTGGCTGTCCGCGACCAGCGTCAGGGTGCAGCGGGCGTGCTGCGCGAACGCCAGCACGTCGGCCACCGGACACAGCTCGTCGTCCCAGCCGTGCAGCATGGCCACAGGCATGCCCGCCGGCAGCGCAAACGGCCGCGGATAACCGGGCAGATGCAGCGGCGTAGCCAGCAGGTAGGCCGCCGCGATCGCGCGATCGCAGGCGGCAAGGCCCGACACGAAAGAGCCGAAACTCGATCCCGCCAGCACCACGCGCTGGCCGACCGGAACCGCGTCGATCGCGTCCAGCAGACGCTGCAGTCGCGGCGCGGCGGCATCCGCCAGTCCGCGTGTGTCGAGATCGCGGTAGTCCGGGCGCAGCGCCTGCCAGCCCAGGCTCGTGGCGACCTCGGCGAGCGCACTGACCTTGGTCGCCTGCGGCCCGCTCTCGAGTCCGTGGGAGAGAATCGCCCAGCCCTTCATGCGCGCTCCATCAATTCAGCACCTCGAAGCGCACCGCGTCGCCGACGCGCAGCGTGCCGCTCTCGAGGATGCGCGCGGTGATGCCGCCATGGCCGAGCATGGCCGCATAACCACCCGCGCCCAGCGCCTGCTCCATGCGCGCACAGGGCTCGCAGGGACCGGAGCCCTGCAGCAGCACGTCGCCGACGCGAAAGCGCGCAGAGCCCAGCGCCAGCACGTTGATGCCGGCGACCAGCAGGTTGCGGCGCAGCCACGCGGGATCGACCTCGACGTGTCCAGTCAGTGCGGCGATCACCGGCAGATGCTCAGCCTGGATCAGTGTCACCTGACGCCGACCGCTGCCGGGATAGCGGTCACCGGCCAGTGCTGCCCCGGCTCGCGCCTCGACGGACGCCACTGCCAACATCGGCACGCCGCTGGCCGGGCGCAGGCCAATCCAGCGCAGCGTGCCCGCGCGCGGAAAGTTTGCGGCCAGTTCCCGCAACGCGGCGCCCGTACTCATGGCCGCGATGATAGCAGCGGCCCGCGGCGGCCTTGCCGCGGCGAGGCTATGCGAGACTGCGCGCATGAGCCCCGCGAACACGCCAACGCTGCAGGTCCGCGACTGGCCGCTAGCCTATGTCGACCGCCTCGCCTTGCGCGAACCCGCCGCCATCGACCTGGCGGTGATCCACTGCACCGAGCTGCCCGATCTGGCCGCCGCGCGTGCTTATGGCGAGCGCGTCGTGCATCCGTCGGGCAGCGGCAACAGCGGGCACTACTACATCGACCGCGACGGCAGTGTGCATCGTTTTGTCGTGGCCACCCGCGTCGCCCATCACGTGCGCGGTTTCAACGAGCGTGCGCTGGGCATCGAGCTGGTCAATCACGGGCGCTGGCCGCACTGGCTGGACAGCCACTGTCAGACCATGACCGAGCCCTATCCCGACGCGCAGGTCGAGGCGCTCTGCGCGCTGCTGCAGCAGCTGCGCGCAGAGCTGCCGGCGCTGCGCCAGATCGCCGGACACGCAGACCTCGACACCGGCACGGTGCAGGCCAGCGACGATGCCGCCCGCACGGTGCACCGCAAACTCGATCCGGGGCCGCTATTCCCGTGGTCCGCGGTGCTGGCGCGGGTCGGGCTGCAGCGCCTGCGCTGACACCCGCCACACTGGCATACTTGGCATTCCACCGCGCACGGATTCCGCGACCATGACCCAGAGCGTGGCCGACGAACTGGCCGACCTGCTCACCCTGGAACGCCTCGAGGACAATCTGTTCCGCGGCCAGAGCCGCGACATCGGCACCCGCCATGTCTTCGGCGGTCAGGTGCTGGGACAGGCGCTTTCGGCCGCGCAGCAGACCGTCGATCCGTCGCGGCACGCGCACTCGCTGCACGCCTATTTCCTGCGCGCCGGCGACATCGAGGCGCCGATCGTCTACGTGGTCGAGCGCGCGCGCGACGGCCACAGTTTTTCCTCGCGGCGGGTGCTGGCGATCCAGCACGGCCAGCCGATCCTCAACGGCTCGGTGTCGTTCCAGATCGACGAGACCGGCGTCGAACACCAGATCGACATGCCCGCGGTGCCGCAGCCGGAAGACCTGCAGCCGCCCGCGCCACTGCCGCCCGAGGAGCTGGCGGCGCTTCCGGAAAAGCTGCAGCGCTGGCTGACCCGACGCGGTCCGTTCGAGTTCCGCCCGGTGTCCCCTCGCGACGAGCTGAAACCCGCCAGGCGCCCGCCCACTCAGCAGATCTGGTTTCGCCTGGCCGGCACGACCGCGGGTGATGCGCGGATGCAACGCGCGATGCTGGCCTACGCGTCGGACTTCCACCTGATCGGCACCGCCATGCTGCCGCATGGCGTGTCCTATCTCAGCCACGACCTGCAGGTGGCCAGTCTGGATCATGCGCTGTGGTTCCATCGCCCATTCCGCATCGACGACTGGCTGCTGTACAGCTGCGACAGTCCCAGCGCGCAGGGCGCGCGCGGACTGACACGCGGGCTGATCTACGCCCGCGATGGCCAGCTGGTGGCTTCCAGCGCGCAGGAAGGGCTGATGCGACTGCACAGCGAGGACTGATCGGTGCGCCAGATCTATACCTCGCCGCGCCTGCACAACATCGACCGCGTCGTCGCGCTGATGGCCGAGCACGGCATCGAGACCTCGGTCACCGACCGCAGCAACTATCGACATGCCAGCTATGACCGCCCCAGCTACACCGCCCGCGACAGCGGCGCCGGCTGGCCCAAGGTATGGGTGGTGCATGCGGATGATTTCACCCGCGCGCGCGCTCTGATGCGCGAGATCGGCATCGAGCCGAAGGGGCGCCACGCTGATCCCTTGCCCGCGCCGCAGCCGGAAGCCAGGCCGCAGCGCCGGCGCGGCGCGCTGGCACTGCGCATCCGCCTCGTGCTGCTGGCGACGATCGCGCTGCTGATGCTGCTGATGGTCCTGCGCCACTCCGGCATCGGTTGATCAGCAATCGCCGCGGCCGGCAGCGCGCGCCAGCGCCTGCACCTCGGGCGCGCTCAGCTCGCGCCAGCAGCCCTTGCCCAGCTCGCCCAGCGCCAGCGGCCCGATCGCGATGCGGATCAACCGCAGCACTTCGAAATCGAGCGCCGCCAGCAGGCGGCGAAGATGGCGATTGCGGCCCTCATCGAGCACGATCTCCAGCCACGCCGTGCGTCCGCCGCTGCGCAGCAGCATGACTTTCTTGACTGCCAGCTGCTCGCCGCGGTCGCTGACCCCCGCGCGCATGGCCTCCAGTGCAGCCGCATCGGGAACGCCGCGCACCTGCACGCGGTAGGTCTTGTCGACGTGCGTTGCCGGATCGGTCAGCGCTGCGGCCCATCCGCTGTCGTTGCTCATCAGCAGCAGGCCTTCGCTGGCGCGGTCGAGGCGGCCGACCGGTGCCAGCCATGGCAGCCCGGCCGCGGCCAGCAGCGCATACACGGTGTCGCGACCGTGCTCGTCGGCGGCGCTGGTGATCAGGCCACGCGGTTTGTTCAGGGCCAGGTAGCGCGGCGCGATCGCCGTTACTTCGCGCCCGTCCACGGTGATGCGCGCATCCGCCCGCGTGCGGCGTTCGGCGTCGCGCACCGTGCGTCCCTCGACACCGACGCGACCCGCCGCGATCCAGCGTTCGGCTTCGCTGCGCGAGCAGACACCGCGACGGGCCAGCACGCGCGCCAGCCCATGGCCGGTGCCGGTGCCGTCCGCCCGGCGACGCGCTGGATAGGCTGATTCAGGCATCCTGCGAGATTAGCAGCGCGGCCACGGCACACTGCATCCGCCCGCAGCCTGCGGTGCGCAATCTCACCAGGAGACCCCCATGTCCGAGCATCACATCACCCTCAGCTGGTCACGCGCCAACGGTCCGTTCGAGCGCGGCCATTATGTGCGCGAGCACGCCGTCCGTTTCGAAGGCGGCCAGACGCTGGAGAACTCCGCCGCCGCCGACTTCGGCGGCGCCAGCCATGCCAGCAATCCCGAAGAGCTGCTGGCGGCCGCGCTGAGCTCGTGTCACATGCTGACGTTCCTCGCCGTCGCCGCCAATCGCGGCTACGTGATCGATGCCTACGACGACACCACCACGGCGCGGCTGGAAAAAAACAGCGAAGGGCAGATGGCCGTCACCCACGTCACCCTGGCGCCGAAGGTGCGCTTTGGCGGCGACCGGCAACCCTCGCCCGAGGACTACCGCAAGCTGCACGAACGCGCCCATCACGCCTGTTTCATCGCCAACTCGGTGAAGTCGGAAATCGAGCTGGCGCTCTGAGTGCACGGCGAGGCGCGGGCGGCGGTCTGCACCGGACATTCACTCCATACCGGGAAGATCACCATGAACCCAGTCACGAACGTGCCCATGAACGCCGCTGCCACCGCCGCCCGTCCGCCCCCCCTGCAGCGCCTGCTGCTCGCCGTCGCGCGCTGGTTCGACTCCGACGCCGGCGGCCCCGAGGATACGGGTGATGGTCGCATCGACTGGGCGCGCGCGGTGCCGTTCATCGCCATGCATGCAGCCTGCATCGGCGTGCTTTGGGTCGGCGTCTCGGCGACCGCGCTGGGAGTGGCGCTGGGCATGTATGCCCTGCGCATGTTCGCGATCACCGGCTTCTACCACCGCTATTTCTCGCACAAGGCGTTTCGCACCAGCCGGGTGGTGCAGTTCCTGTTCGCCCTGTTCGGCGCGATGAGCGTGCAGCGCGGGCCGTTGTGGTGGGCCGCGCATCATCGCAACCACCATCGCCACGCCGACACCGAGCATGACCCGCACTCGCCGCTGTACCGCGGTTTTTTCTGGAGCCACATGGGCTGGTTCCTGACTCGCCGCGGGTTTCGCACCGATACCGCCTCGATCCCCGACCTGATGCGATACCCCGAGCTGCGCCTGCTCGACCGCTTCGACATCCTGGTACCGGTGGCCACCGCGGTCGGCCTGTTCCTGCTCGGCGACGCGCTGGCCGCGGTCGCCCCCGGTTTGCACACCGACGGCGCGCAGCTGTTGATCTGGGGTTTCTTCGTCTCCACGGTGGTTCTGTTTCACGTCACCGTGACGATCAACTCGCTGGCGCACCGCTATGGCACGCGCCGCTTCGACACCCGCGACAACAGCCGCAACAACGCGCTGCTGGCGCTGCTGACCTTCGGCGAGGGCTGGCACAACAACCACCACCACTTTCCGGGCGCGGCACGCCAGGGCTTTCGCTGGTGGGAGGTCGACTTCACCTACTACGGCCTGCGCGGACTTGCTGCGCTGGGCCTGATCTGGGATCTCAAGCCCATACCCGCCGGCCTGCGCCGCACCAGGGAAGATTGATCCCATGCGCATCGCCGTCATCGGTTCGGGCATTGCGGGGCTTGGTAGCGCATGGCTGCTGTCGCGCCGACACGAGGTCACCCTGTTCGAGGCCAACGCCTGTCTGGGCGGGCATACCCACACCCACGCCATCGAGCTGCATGGCCGCTCGCTCGCGGTCGATAGCGGATTCATCGTCTACAACCCCCGACACTACCCGCTGCTGACGCGGCTGTTCGTCGAATTGGGAGTGGCGTCGCAGCCGACCACGATGAGCTTTGCCGTGCGCAACGAGGGCAGCGGTCTGGAATACAACGCGGCGTCGCTGGATACGCTGTTCTGCCAGCGCCGCAATCTGGTCTCGCCGCGCTTTCTGGGCATGGTCCGCGACATCCTGCGTTTCTACCGCGAAGCACCCGACCTGCTCGGACTCGAGGGCGAGGGCCCGACGCTGGGCGACTGGCTGCGCGAGCACCGCTACGGCGCGGCCTTCCGCGACGAGCATCTGGTACCGATGGCCTCGGCGCTGTGGTCGTCGCCCGCCGAGGAGATCCTGCGCTTTCCGGCGCAGTATCTGGCCCGTTTCATGGCCAACCACCACATGCTGCAGGTGCGCGGGCGCCCGGAATGGCGCACGGTGCGCGGCGGCTCGCAGCGCTACGTCGACGCGCTGCACGCGCGCTGGCCGGTGCGCGAACGCCTCGCCTGCCCGGTGCAGGGCATCCGCCGTGATGCCGATGGCGTCAGCGTGACCAGCGCCGCGGGCGTCGAGCACTACGATCACGTCGTGCTGTCCTGCCACAGCGATCAGGCGCTGGCCCTGCTGGCCGACGCCGACGAGCGCGAGCGCGACATCCTCGGCGCCATCCGCTACCAGCCCAACGACACCGTGCTGCATACCGACGCGCGCCTGTTGCCGCGCCAGCGCAAGGCATGGGCGGCCTGGAATGCGCTGATCCCCGCGCGCAGCGGAGAGGCCTGCACGGTCACCTACTGCATGAACCTGCTGCAGTCGCTGGATGCCCCCGAGCCGCTGTGCGTCAGTCTCAACAGCACGGCGCGCATCGATCCCGCGAAAATCCTGCGCCGCATGCAGTACCACCATCCGCTGTATGCGCATGCGATGGTCGCGGCGCAGGCGCGCAAGGGCGAGATCCAGGGCCAGCGCCGCACCTGGTTCACCGGCGCGTACTGGGGCTTCGGCTTCCACGAGGACGGGCTGCGCAGCGCAGTCGAGGTTGCCGCCGCACTGGGCGTGCACTGGCCTGCCAGCACGATCGTGCCGCTGCACGCCGCCAGCGTGGCCGAGGCGCTCCGCAGCGGACGCGACCGCACACGTCATGCGGCCGGCGTGCGGCGATGAATACACAAGTGCTGACGCGCGATCCCCTGCAGCCGGCCAACCCGAGTCCTGTGTCCGCGGCGACCGGGAATGCTCCTGCCAATCCCGAAGGATTTCGGAGCGCGATCTATGAAGGCTGGGTGCGGCATCGTCGCCTGGCACCGCATGCGCATGCCTTCCGCTACCGGGTGGCGATGCTGTACCTCGATCTGGCCGAGATCGAAAGCGTCTTTGCCGGCCGCTGGTTGTGGTCGGCGCATGCGCGCAACGTCGCGCAATTCCGCCGCAGCGATTACCTCGGACCGCCCGAGCTGCCGCTGGACGAAGCCGTGCGCCGCCGCGTCGCGGCCGCGACCAAGCTGCGGCCGCGCGGCCCGATCCGGCTGCTCACGCATCTGCGCTATCTGGGTCACAACTTCAATCCGGTCAGCTTCTACTACTGCTACGCCGAGGACGGCCGCACACTGCAAGCGATCGTCGCCGAGATCACCAACACGCCGTGGAAGGAGCGCCACGCCTACGTGCTGCCGGTACGCACGGCGCAGGCGCACGGCCGCGCCCTGGGCTGGCAGTTCGCAAAAGCCTTCCACGTCTCGCCGTTCATGCCGATGGATCGCGACTACGCCTGGCGCTTCACTGCGCCGGCGGAGGACCTGTTCGTGCACATGGATGTACTCAGTGGCGCCGCGCGCGAATTTGACGCCACCCTCACGCTGCGCCGACGTCCGCTCGACGGCCGCGGTCTGGCGCGCGTGCTGCTGCGCTATCCGGCGATGACGCTGAAAATTGTCGCCGCGATCCACTGGCAGGCGCTCTTGATCTTTCTGCGACGCAACCCCGTCTACGATCACCCCGACATTCCGAAAGGCGGATCTGCATGAGCACCGACATCACCCGCGAAACCTCCATCACCACGCCGTCCTGGAGCGCGCTGGATCGTCTGCTGCGCGGGCGCCTGATCGCGCAGATGCGCGCGTTGCAGGGCTGCCGCCTGACCCTGCGCGATGCGCTCGGCGAGGCCGTGCTCGGCACGCCCGCGGCACCGGCCGCTGACACGCTGCATGTTCGGCTCGAGGTGCGCGATGCCGGTTTCTACCGCGCACTGGCCGCACAGGGCAGCGTCGGCGCCGGCGAGGCGTACATGGATGGCCTCTGGCACTGCGACGATCTGGTCGCACTGGTTCGCATCCTGGTGCGCAATCGCGCGCTGTCCGATGCCGTCGACAGCGGCACCGCGCGCCTCGCCGACGCCCTGCTGAAGGGCTGGCACGCACTGCGTCGCAATACCCGCAGCGGCAGTCGGCGCAACATCGCCGCCCACTACGATCTGGGCAATCCGCTGTTCAAGCTGTTCCTGTCCGGGGATCTGATGTACTCCTCGGCCGTCTACGCCCGCGAGGACGAGACGCTGGAAGCCGCGTCGTTGCGCAAGCTCGATCGCATCTGCCGCAAGCTCGAACTCAAACCCACGGACCATGTCGTCGAGATCGGCACCGGCTGGGGCGGTTTTGCGCTGCACGCCGCCAGCCGCTACGGCTGCCGCGTCACGACCACGACCATCTCGCGCGAGCAGTACGGCCTGGCACGCGAACGCGTTGCCGCCGCGGGCCTTGGCGACCACATCGAAGTGCTGCTCAAGGACTATCGCGATCTCGAAGGCAGCTACGACAAGCTGGTGTCGATCGAGATGGTCGAGGCGATCGGCCATCAATATCTCGAGACCTACTTCGCCGCCGTCGCGCGCCTGCTCAAGGGCGACGGCATGGCGCTGGTGCAGGCGATCACCATCGAGGATCACCGCTACCGGCAGGCGCTGCAATCGGTGGACTTCATCAAGCGATTCATCTTTCCGGGCAGCTTCATCCCGGCGCTGAGCGCCCTGCTCGGCGCCGCGGCGACGGCCAGTGACCTGCGCGCGTTCAACGTCGAGGACATCGGCCCCAGTTACGCGCTGACCCTGAAAGCCTGGCGCGAACGCTTTCTGGCGCGACTGCCCGAAGTGCGCGCGCTCGGCTACGACGAACGCTTCATCCGCATGTGGGAATTCTATCTGGCCTACTGCGAGGGGGGCTTTCGCGAGCGCTCGATCGGCGATGTGCAACTGCTGCTGGTGAAGCCCGGTTGTCGCCGCCCCCAGTGGCTGCCCGACCTCGCGGACGCGGGATGATGAAAAACCGGCTGATCAGCTTGGTCGGCTATCAGGGCGTCTGGCTGGCTGCCGTGATCGGCGCCGGACACGGCCTGTGGTGGCCCGGCCCGCTGGCGCTGCTGCCGTTCGCCATCTGGCAGATCGCCGGCAATGCGCAACCGCGCGCCGAGTTGCGGCTGATGCTGGCGATCGGCGTGATGGGCTGCCTGCTGGATTCGGCTTTTGCCGCCTACGGCGTGCTGGCCTTTGCCGCGGCTGTCCCATCGCCGGCCCTGGCACCGATCTGGATCGTCGCGATCTGGATGGCCTTCGCGCTCACCCTGACCAGCACGTTTCGCTTCCTTGACGGGCACCCCTGGCTGGCCGCGCTGCTGGGAACCGTGGGCGCGCCGCTGACCTATCTCGCTGCTGCACATGGCTGGAATGCCGTGACCTTCCCGCGCGGCGAGACGCTGGCCATGAGCGCTCTGGCAGCGGGCTGGGCGCTGGCCCTGCCCGTCGCGCTGTGGCTGGCGACATGGGCGTATCGCGCGGACCGGCTGCGGCCGGCGCTGCGCACGCGGGCCGCACCCTGATGAGCTTCAACCTCACCCCGATCCTGATCGTGTGGCTTGCCACCGCCGTCGCCATGACCGGCGGCTGGTGGCTGCAGTGGCGCACGCGCAACGCCGGTATCGTCGATGCTGTCTGGGCCGGCTGCATGAGCGCGAGTGCGCTGTATTACGCCAGCGCCGGCGGCGGTGGTCTGGTGGCGCGCTTCATGGTCGCCATGCTCGGAGGCTTCTGGGGCTTTCGCTTGTGCATGCACATCCTGGCGCGGGTACTGACCGAGCACGAGGACGGCCGCTATCGCCATCTGCGCGAGCACTGGGGCGACCATCAGGGCAAGTTCTTCGGCTTCTTCCAGGCACAGGCCGTGCTGACGGTGCTGTTCTCGCTACCTTTCTACGCGGTGGCGCAGAATCCGGCCATGTCGCTCACGCCGTGGATACTGGCCGGCATCGTCGTGTGGGCGATCAGTATCGCCGGCGAAACCGCAGCCGACATGCAACTGGCGCGATTCCGCCGCGATCCCGACCACCAGGGCCTGACCTGCCGCGAAGGTCTGTGGCATTACTCGCGTCATCCCAACTATTTCTTCGAGTGGACGCACTGGTTCGCCTACGTGCTGCTGGCCGTCGGTTCACCGATCGCCTGGCTGGCGTGGCTGGGTCCGGCGTTGATGCTGGTATCGCTGTGCTGGCTCACCGGCATTCCGTTCACCGAGGCGCAGGCCCTGCGCAGCCGCGGCCAGGATTACCGCGATTATCAGCGCAGCACCAGCGCGTTGATCCCCTGGTTCCCCAAGCGTTTGCCGCGTGTGCGCGGCGAGCATCGCCATCCTTGAAACACCCGTGCACGAGGTTGCTATGTCCGCATCCGCCGAAGCCCTGCCCTCCGTCAACCGACTTGCTCCGATTGCACTCGCCGAGCGCGGCCTGCTGCCGGACGTGCTGATCCGCGCCGGCATCCGCAGGTTGTGTTCGCAGCGCCTGCGCGAGGAGCGCAGCGATGATCCGCAAGCGGCATGGGCGCGCTTTCGTGCGCTGCTGGCCGAACTGCGGCGCGCGCCGGTGGCAATCCACACCGACGCAGCGAACGCCCAGCATTACGAGCTGCCGCCGAAGTTCTTCGAGCTCTGCCTCGGACGCCGACTGAAGTATTCGAGTGGCTACTACCCGACCGGCAGCGAATCGCTCGAGCAGGCCGAAGACGCCATGCTGGCGCTGTACGGCGAGCGCGCCCAGCTGGCCGACGGCCAGGACATCCTCGAGCTCGGTTGCGGCTGGGGTTCGCTGACGCTGTGGATGGCCCAACGCTACCCCCACGCGCGCATCACGACGGTGTCCAACTCGCGGCCGCAGCGCCTGCACATCGAAGCACAGTGCCGCATGCGCGGATTGGCCAACGTGCAGGTGCTCACCTGCGACGTGAATGCGCTGGAACTGCCGGCCGCCCGCTACGACCGCGCGGTGTCGATCGAGATGTTCGAACACATGCGCAACTATCAGACCCTGCTCAGCCGCATTGCCGGCTGGCTGAAGCCCAATGGCAAGCTGTTCGTGCACATCTTCTGCCACCGCGAGCTGATGTATCCGTTCGAAGTCGAGGGCGAGGACAACTGGATGGGCCGGCATTTCTTCACCGGTGGCCTGATGCCGGCGGCGGATACCCTGCTGCATTTCGCCGCTGACCTCGCGATCGAGGAGCACTGGCGCGTGCCGGGTACGCACTATCAGCGCACGGCGGATCACTGGCTGGCCAATCAGGATCGTCAGCACGACGCGGTGATGGCGGTCCTGCGCGAGGCTTACGGGGCCGATGCCGCACTGTGGTTCCAGCGCTGGCGCATCTTCTGGATGTCCTGCGCGGAACTGTTCGGCTACCGCGGCGGGCGCGAGTGGATGGTGGGCCACTACCGCTTCGGCAACCGATACCGCTGACGCCCGACTGCAACTGCAGACGTCACCGCGACCGGTACGCCGCACACGAAAAAGAAACCCGGCCGGAGCCGGGTTTCTTCATCACGCTCGATCAGCGTCGATCGATTACTGCGGCGGCTGTTCCATGCTGCTGGTGTTCTGGACCTTGAACTCGACGCGACGGTTGCGCATGCGGCCCTCGGCGGTCTTGTTCGA
>DATLSL010000130.1:0-3231 GCA_035534135.1 Rhodanobacteraceae bacterium
GGCCTATCCCGATCTCAAGGCCAACCAGAACATGATGCAGCTGTCGGAGGAGCTCAGCTCCACCGAGAACCGCGTCGCCTTCGCGCGCCAGGCCTACAACGACAGCGTGATGAACTACAACAACCGCTGCCAGGTGTTCCCGTCGTCGTTCGTCGCCAACAGCTTCGGCTTCCAGCCGGCGCAAGCGCTGGAGATGGACGATCCGGCCAAGCGTGAGGCGCCGAAGGTCTCGTTCAGCTGATCGCCGGCGGCGCGGCATGGACTTCTTCGCACATCAGGATCGGGCCCGGCGGCACACGCGCCGCCTGATCGTGTTGTTCGTGCTTGCGGTGGCGGCGATCGTCGTCGCCGTGGACGCGGTGGTCGTGGTCGCCCTCGGGCTGATGTCGCAGCGTCCCGACGGCAGCACCACACTGCCGCTGGCCACGCTGGCCGGCGTCAGCGCGGCCGTGCTGGCAGTGATCGGACTGGCCTCGCTGTACCGCACCGCCAGCCTCGGCAGCGGCGGCGGTGCGGTGGCGCGCGGCGTCGGCGCCAGCCTGGTGCCTGCGGACACCACCGATCCTGCCCTGCGCCGTCTGCGCAACGTGATCGAGGAAGTGGCGATCGCCTCCGGCGTGCCGGTGCCGGAGATCTACATCCTCGAGCATGAGCCCGGCATCAATGCCTTCGCCGCCGGTTTCGGGCCCGCCGATGCCGCGGTCTGCGTGACCCAGGGCTGCCTGCAGCAGCTCAACCGCGACGAGCTGCAGGGCGTGATCGCGCACGAGTTCAGCCACGTGCTCAACGGTGACATGCGCATCAACATCCGCCTGATGGGCCTGCTGTTCGGCATCCTCGCGCTGAGTGTGATCGGCCGCCAGCTGCTCTACGCCGGCTACTGGGGCGGCATCTCGGTCGGTTCCTCGCGCGGGCGCCGCGACAACAACGGCGGCGCGATCGTGTTCATCGGCATCGGTCTGCTGGTGGTCGGCGGCATCGGCGTGTTTTTCGGGCGCCTGATCAAGGCCAGCGTGTCGCGTTCGCGCGAGTCGCTGGCCGACGCCTCCGCGGTGCAGTACACGCGTCAGACCGGCGGCATCGCCGGTGCACTGAAGAAAATCGCCGCGCTCGAGGCCGGTTCGCAATTCACCGATACCCACGGCGAGGAAGTCTCGCACATGCTGTTCGGCGAAGCTGGCGCCTATTCGGCGCTGTTTGCCACCCACCCGCCGCTGGTCGAGCGCATCCGTGCATTGGAACCGCAGTTTGATCCGCGCGAACTCGAGCAGGTCGCTCGCGATTGGTCCGATGTGCGGCGTGCCGCCAATCCTGCCGATCCACGCGCCAGTCTGACCGGCCTGCTGCCGGCCGTGCTGGCGGCGACCGTGGCGGGCGCCGGCACCGCGCCGGCGGCGCAGACCTTGCCGGCTGTCGCCGCGCGCGCGCCGCTGGCGCCGGCGGCGGTAGCGGCGCAGGTTGGCAACGCCAATGCCGGCGACTACGCGCATGCCGCGCAGGTGCAGGCAGGCATTCCATCCGATCTGCTGGCCGCCGCGCGCGATGCCGCCCAGGCGCCGGCGCTGGTGCTGGCGCTGGCCTTGTCGGCGGACGACACCCAGCGCAGCGCGCAGCATGCGCAGATCGCCAAGGCGCTGGGTCCCGAGCTGGCTGCAGCGGCGGAGACGATCGCGGCGCGGACGCGCACGCTGCACCCGCTGCAGCGTCTGCCGCTGGCCGCGCTGGTGTTCCCGGCACTGCGGCGGCGGCCGCGGGCGCAGCTGGTGGCGCTGGTGCAGATCCTCGACGCGCTGGCGCATGCCGATGGCCAGGTCGAGCTTGAGGAATACTGCCTGTCCGCGCTGGTGCGCATGCAGGTGCTGGATGCCCTTGATCCCGCCCGTGGTTTCGTCGCCGGCTCGCTGAAGCTGGATGATTGTCGCGATGCCTTTGCGCTGGTGGCGTCACTGGTAGCCGAGTTCGGTCACGACGACGCGGCCGGCGCGCAGCGCGCATTCCAGCTCGCCGTGCAGGAGGCGCTGCCCGGCCGCGCGCTTGCCTACGCGCCGCCCGCGGACTGGCCGGTGCGCCTCGATGCCGCGCTGGTGCAGCTCGATCGCCTCGATACGGCCGGCAAAGAGCTGGTGGTGCGCGGGCTCACCCGCGCGATCCGCGAGGATGGCCAGGTGCGGGTCGCCGAGGCCGAACTGCTGCGCGTCGTCTGTGCCGCGCTGCACTGCCCATTGCCGCTGAAGCTCGACGGCAGCGACTGAAGACGAGTAAACGCATGCGTTGCGCTGCCCGATCGCGGTGCGGTGCGGCGGCGCCTGCGCCGCGTCCTGCTGCGCAGATGGTCTCGCCGCTGCGTGTTCAGACTGCCTGAGAGACGATTTGCACGGGCCGGAAATCATGGTCTCAGACGGCCGCGACGTGGCCGAGAACCAGGTCGGCGGCCTGCTCGGCGATCATGATCGTCGGCGCATTGGTGTTGCCGCCGGGCAGGTCGGGCATTACCGAGGCGTCGATCACGCGCAGGCCGTCGATGCCGCGCACGCGCAGTTCGCTGTCCAGCACGGCGCGATCATCGGCGCCCATGCGGCAGCTGCCGACGGGGTGGTAGATGGTCTCCGCCTTGCGCCGTACGAAGGTCGCGATCGCCGCATCGTCCTGCACCGCGTCGCCCGGGAAGACCTCGGTTCCACGGAACGGATCGAACGGGGTTTCGGCAAAGATGCGTCGTGACAGGCGCACGCCCTCGATCAGCATCTTCAGGTCATGACCCTCGGCGTCGCTGAGATAGTTGGCGTGGATGCGCACCTTGGCCGCGGGGTCGCGCGAGGCCAGCCGCAGACGTCCGCGACTCTGCGGGTGCAGGCCGCAGGCGTGCAGGGTGTAGCCACAGCCCGGCAGCCGATGGCGACCATGATCGTCGAGTTGCGCCGGCACGAAGTGGAACTGCATGTCACATTCCGGCGTGGTGGCGTGGCGGGTGCGCACGAAGCCGCCGGCCTCGGCGAGGTTGGAGGTGCCGATGCCCTGACGCTTGAGCAGGAACTCGAGCGCCACGGCGAGATCGTTGGTGCGGTCGTAGGTGATCTTCCGCGGCGTCGTCACCAGGGTGCAGATGTCGAGGTGGTCCTGCAGATTGCCGCCGACGTCGGGCGCATCGACATGCACCTCGATACCATGCTCGCGCAGATGCTCGGCCGGACCGATGCCGGACAGCATCAGCAACTGCGGCGAATTCAGCGC
>DATLSL010000131.1:0-8481 GCA_035534135.1 Rhodanobacteraceae bacterium
TCGGTGGTGGCGATGTCGGCGTGGCCGAGCAGCTCCTGCACCGCGCGCAGCTCGCCCGAGGATTCCAGCAGGTGGCTGGCGCAGGTGTGGCGCAGCAGATGCGGATGCAGGCGTTGCGGCAGGCCGTGGCGCTGCGCCAGCGTCGCCAGCCGCGCCTGCACCGCGCGCGGGCTCAGCGGTCCGCCGCCGCGGCCGAGAAACACCGGCGCCTGCGGCGCGGCGCCGGTCGCAGCGGCGAGCGCACGCAGGGCGGTGACGGCGTGGCGGCCGACCGGCACCACCCGCGTCTTCTGGCCCTTGCCGGTGACGCGCACCTGGCCGCCGTCGAGGTCGAGCGCCGCCCAGGTCAGTCCGGTCAGTTCGACCAGGCGCAGGCCGCTCGAGTAAAGCAGCTCGAGCAGGGCGCGATCGCGCACGCCGAGGCGGTCGGCGCCTGGAGACTCCATCAACTGCGCGGCGGCGTCGACGTCGAGCACCGCCGGCAGGCGCCGGCGCGCCTTCGGCGCCCGCACGCCGGCGGCGGGATCGCTGGCCAGCAGACCCTCGCGCGCCAGCGCGCGAAACAGCGCCCGGCACGACGCCAGCAGGCGCTGCAGGCTGGTCGGCGCCAGGCCCTCGCGATGCGCGGAGGCGATGAAGCTGCGCAGCAGATCGGGGCCGAGCGCAGCGATTGCAGCGAGGTCGCGCGCGCGCATCCAGGCAGTCAGCTTGGCCAGATCGCGCCGATAGGCGGCGACCGTATGCGGCGAGGCGCGGCGCTCCACCGCCAGGCGTTCGAGAAAGCGCGCCACGGTCTGGTCGACGGCGGATGCCGGCAGCGTCGCGTTCACGCCGGCAGGAACCGCCCCAGCGCGGTGGCGACCGCCTCGGCGATCAGCTTCAGGAACAGCGTGCCGACACCGGGATGAAAGCGGTTGGCGTCGGCGCTGCCGATCGCCAGCAGGCCGAAGCCGTCCAGTCGCAGCAGTGCCGCCGAACGCACCTCGGCGGCGGTGGCACCGAACAGCGCATCCAGCTTGTCCTGCGCGATGCGCCCGCACAGCGGCTCGCCGCGGGTGAAGAAGTCCGCGAACACCGGCAGCGCCGGGATGCCGGCCGGCTCGACCAGCAGCCAGTCGGCGACCGGCAGATCCGGCGCCGTGCGCGTCAGCAGCAGGCGCACCTGGTCGGTGTGGAAATCCTCGCGCAGACCGGCCACCACGATGCGCGCCGCCTCACCCAGCGTCGTCGCGCGCATCAGCGCCAGGGTGTAGGAATGCACGCGCACCACCAGCTGCTCGTTGTCGGTGGCGATCCCCACCAGCTCGGTGAGACGGCGTTCGAAGTCGCGGTTCTGCTGCCGCAGCAGTTCCAGCTGATAGCTGGCCAGCGACGCCGCCGGGCCATGCTCGCGCGGCACCACCAGGGTTTGCGCCAGATCGGGGAAATCCTTGAGGAAGCTCGGGTGGCGGCGCAGCCAGGCGGCGACGTCCATCGCCTCGAGGCCGTCCTTCAGGGTCAGCTCGGCCATGCGCGGTTCTCCGTGGGCTGCGCGCAGTGTGGCCGCGCGCGCGGGCTCGCGCAACGGCGCGCGGTGCGCGGATCACGCCGGCCAGATGCCCTCGTAGGCAAAGGCGGCCGGACCGGTCATCCACAGCGTCGCGTCGGGGCCGGGCCAGACGATGGTCAGCGTGCCGCCGGGCAGTTCGACCGCGACCTCGGCGTCCACCCGGCCGCGCCGGCGCAGCACCGCCATCGCAGCGCAGGCGCCGGTGCCGCAGGCGAGCGTCCAGCCGGCGCCGCGCTCGTGCACGCGCAGGCGCACGCGATCGCGCGCCGACACGCTGACGAAACCGGCGTTGCTGCCCTGCGTGAAGCGCGGGTGTTCCGAGAGCGCCGGGCCCAGCGTGACGAGGGCGGGAGCGTCCGGATTGTCCACCTCGACCACCGCATGCGGATTGCCCAGCGACACCGCGCCGATCGTCAGCGTCTGCGCACCGACGCGCAGCGCATAGGCGTCGGCCTCGGCATCGGCGGCGAACGGGATGCGTGCCGGCACGAACACCGGCTCGCCCATGTCCACGGCAACGCGGCCGTCGTCGAGCAGGCGCACCATCACCGCGCCGGCCGGACTCTGCAGGCGCACGTGGTCCGCGCCCAGCGCTCCGGCACGCTGCAGCCAGGCCGCCACGCAGCGCACGCCGTTGCCGCATTGATTCGCGCGGCTGCCGTCGGTGTTCCAGATCCCGTAGGCGAACGCGCAGGACGGATCGCGCGCCGGTTCGATCGTCAGCAACTGGTCGAAGCCGATGCCGCGCTGGCGGTCGGCCATGGCGCGGATGCGCGCCGGATCGGCGTCGAAGGGTTGCGTGCGCGCATCGACCACGACGAAGTCGTTGCCGAGCCCGTGCATCTTGCTGAAGGCCAGCGCCATCGCGCTCAGCCGGTCGAGCGCGCCGCGGCGGGGACCGAACTCGCGGGCGCCGACGCCGGCACCGTCACGTGATGCCGCGCCGGTACGGAGTTCGGCATGACCAGTGCGCCCTTGTTGCCGCAGCCGGCGAGCGTCAGCGCAATCAGGGCGGGCAGCAGCAGTCGGCGCATCGGGGGCATCCACGCGAGGCGAGGGCTCAGTATAGCGGTCGCGCCGCGCCTGCCTGCGCAGGCGTCATCGCGGCGGCGGCGCGCCGCCGGCTGGCGCGGATGTCCCGTGCAGGGTCTTCAACGGACCGACGCTGACGGTGCCCTTCCACTGCGCGTCACGGGCGGCGAAATAGGTCTTGGGGTCCCAGTACCAGCGGCTGTTCAGATTATAGGCGTTGGGTGTCAGCGTCGGGCCATTGTTGGGAATGTAGACAATGGCTCCAGCATCGAAGCCGGTGTACGAACCGGTGCGCTCGCTGGCCGCCCGGCTCAGCACGGCCAGCATGCGCGGCTGCGCGACCTTGTCGCCATAGGTGGCCGCCAGCGTCTTCGCCTCGGCCTCGGCCCGCGTGCGCTGGGCGGCATCGAGCCGGCCCCAGACGCGGTCGCGGGTGGCGACGAATTCCGGATAGCCGCGCTCGGCGGCCAGGCTCAGCCAGGCCCAGGCCTTGACCGGGTCCTTGGGCACGCCATTGCCGTTGAGGTAGATCAGGCCGAGACAGAGTTGCGAAACCTTGTCGGCGTAGTAGGCGCCCATGGTGAAGTACTTGATCGCGCCGGCGTAGTCGTGATCGGCGTACAGGCGCCAGCCGGTGTACTGGCCGTACAGATCGGGATGGCCGTTGGTCGAGGAATTGCCCATCGCGACCAGCTCGCGCTGGATGAAGGCGCTGTCCTGCGGCGACAGCGATGACGCGGCGCCGGCCGGCAGCGCGGCGGCAGCATTGCCGGCGCCGGCGAGGACCAGCGCGCACAGGGCAGCCGGCAGAGCCAGCCGGCGCGGATGACGCGCCAGGCAACGAATCGGCAGTTCCATCGGCGCGACTTTCTGGGTGAAGTCGTGCCAGCTTCGCGTAGCCGGCGTGCGCCGACCAGTGACGACGGTCATATCGTAATGCTGACGTAAACGCGCCGCGATGACTCAGCGCAGCGGCTTCTCGTAGCGATGCGCATCGCTGCCGTCCTCGTAATAGCCCGGGCGATGCACGAGGTGGTGGTAGCCGCGCGTCTCATACAGCCGCAGCGCCGTGCGGTTGTCGGTGCGCACCTCCAGCCGCAGCGAGCGGCAGCGGCGCACGCGTGCGGCGCGTTCGGCGGCCTCGAGCAGGGCGGCGCCGACGCCACGGCCGCGCGCCTCCGGTGCGGTCACCAGCGAGTACAGCCGGGCTACCCGCGCGCCGCGGCGGAAGAACACCACCGCCACGCCCAGAAGCCGGCCGTCCTCCTTGGCGATCAGCACCAGCGCACTGTCACTGTCGAGGTGGCGGCGAAATTGCGCGCGGCTGAGGCGGTCGTGGCTGAACGCGCGCTCCTCGAGCGCGACCAGGGCATCGAGGTCCACGGCATCGGCGCGGCGGATACGCGGCGGCGGCAGAGCGTCGGGATGTTGGGGGGCAGGGGGCGGCGGCACGCGCGGCACTGTAGTGATCGCGGACGCCGCGCGCAACGCGCGCCTTGCGCGTGCGCGCCAGCGTGCCAAACTTCGCGCCAGGGACATGGTGTCCCCATGGCCTTGCGCCATCCCATCGCCCGCGAGGCCGCATGACCCGGCTTGTGATCGTTGTCGAAAAGGCCTCGGACTGGGGCTCCTACTATCCCTCGGACAACGTCGTCACCGCGCTGAACTATCTGCGCGAGCCGGTCGGTGGGGACGAGCGCACGCACGTCATCAATCTGTGCCGCAACTACAAGTACCTCGGCACCGGCTACTACGTGTCGCTGCTGGGCGAGGCGCGCGGGCATCGCGCGATTCCCTCGGTGCGCACCATCAACGACCTGCGCAAGCGCGCGCTGTACGGACTCGACGTCGAGGACCTCAACCAGAAGCTGGCCAACTTCCTGCCCGCCGGCGGCCGCGACACCACCGACTTCGGCATCGTGGTGTATTTCGGCGAGACCAGCTATCCGGCGCTGAAGGATCTGGCACGGCAGGTGTTCGAGCTGTTTCCGGCGCCGCTGCTGCGCATCGAGTTCGAGCGCGAGCGCATGTGGCGGATCAGCGCGATCAAGCCGGTCGGCCTGCACACCCTCGACGATCCGCAAGAGGACGCCTTCGCGCAGTCGCTGGACGCGTTCTCGAAGAAGCTCTGGCGCAAGCCGCGCGTGCGCCGCCAGTACCGCTACGACATCGCCATGCTGGTCGATCCCAACGAGGCGATGCCGCCGTCCAACAAGAAGGCGCTGAAGTCGTTCATCGCCGCCGGCAAGGAACTGGGCATCGAGGTCGATCCGATCGGCAAGAACGACTACACGCGCCTGGCCGAGTACGACGGCCTGTTCATCCGCGAGACCACCGCGCTGGATCACCACACCTACCGCTTCGCGCACAAGGCGGAGAAGGAAGGCATGGTGGTGATCGACGATCCGACCTCGATCCTGCGCTGTACCAACAAGATCTATCTGCACGACCTGCTGCGCTCCAAGAAGCTGGCCACGCCGCGCACCGAGATCCTCTACAAGGATGACCCCAGACAGCTCAAGGACCTGCCCGAGCGGCTCGGCTTCCCGCTGGTGCTGAAGATCCCGGACGGCTCGTTCTCGCGCGGCGTGGTCAAGGTCGAGACCGTCGAGGCGCTGGAGAAATCCGCCGCCGAGCTGTTCCAGAGCACCGCGCTGGTGATCGCGCAGGAGTTTCTCTACACCGAGTACGACTGGCGCGTCGGCGTGCTCAACCACGAGCCGCTGTATGCCTGCCAGTACTTCATGTCGCGTGGGCACTGGCAGATCTACAACCACGGCGCCAAGGGTACGGCCAAGTCCGGCGGCTTCAAGACGCTGGCGGTGCGCGATGCCCCGGCCGACGTGATCAAGCTGGCGCTCAAGGCCACGCAGTCGATCGGCGATGGCCTGTACGGCGTCGACCTCAAGCAGACCGCCGAGCGCACGGTGGTGATCGAGGTCAACGACAACCCCTCGATCGACGCCGGCGTCGAGGACGCCTACCTCGGCGAGGATCTTTACCTGCGCGTCATGCAGGACTTTCTGCGCCGCCTCGAACGCCGCCGGCTCGGCATCGCCGGCTGACCGGCGCCAGCCGCAGCAGCAGGGCCAGCTGGGCGGCGGGTGCGACCAGCAGCCAGTAAGGCAGCGTCCAGCCGGCGGTTTCCGACCAGACCGGCCAGGGGCCGAGCGCCAGCAACAGCAGTCCGCAGCCGAGCCAGAGTGCGGCGGCACGGCGCAGGCTGCGCAGACGCCGGTCGGAAACGGTGGGCGATACGCTGGACATGGCGAGACTTCCTGCGGGATGCGGTGAGCCGAGGCTCGCGCGTTGGCGTCGCAGATTCCGCGACGCCGCGGGTTTCGGCGGCAGCCGGGCGAAGAGAATCCCGCAGCTCCCGGACCAGGGCGAACGACCCGGACTCCAGTGACAGCGTCGCTGTGGCTGCGCACTACAATGGCGCCCATTTCAAGGAGCACACCATGCGCGACGCCCCACCCCGCTACGCGGTCTTCGGCCATCCGATCGGCCACAGCCTGTCGCCGGCGATCCACCGCGCCTTTGCGCAGCAGTTCGGCCTCGTCATCGACTACCAGGCGCTGGATCTCGCGCCGGATGTGTTTGCGGGCGCAGCGCGGGCGTTTTTCGCCGACGGCGCGCGCGGCGCCAATGTCACCCTGCCGCACAAGGCGGCCGCGCTGGTGCTGGCCGACCAGCGCAGCGCCGAAGCGCTGCGCGCCGGCTCGGCCAACGTGCTCACCCGCCGCGACGACGGCGCGATCGCAGCGCACAGCACCGACGGCGACGGCCTCGTGCGCGACCTCACCGAGCGCTACCGCGTCGATCTGCGCGGCCACGACGCCCTGCTGCTGGGGGCTGGCGGCGCCGCGCGCGCCGCGGCGTTTGCTCTCGCCGACGCCGGCGTGCGCAGCCTGACCGTGGTCAACCGCACCGCCCCCGCGGCCGATGCGCTGGTCGACGCGCTGGGCCAGCCCGGTCGCGTGCGCAGCCGCTACTGGGCCGATCTCGGCGGCATCGGCACCTTCGATCTGGTCCTCAACGCCACCGCGGCCGGCGTGCTCGGTCAGCATCTGGACCTGCCGTTCGGTCTGCTGGCCGATCGCGCGCTCTGCTACGACCTCAGCTACGGCGCGGCGGCGGGCGACTTCCTCGCCTGGGCGCGCGCCGGCGGTGCGCGCTACGCCTTCGACGGTCTCGGCATGCTGGTGGAAACCAGCACGCTGGCGTTCGCGCACTGGCATGGCCAGCGCCCCGACGGCGAGGCGGTGTTCCAGGCGCTGCGCGTCCAGTATCCGCAGGCGTGAACTGCCGCGCCGGCTGCGGCGCCTGCTGCATCGCCCCGTCGATCACCACGCCGATCCCAGGCATGCCGCACGGCAAGCCGGCCGGCGTGCGCTGCGCGCAGCTGACCGGTGATCTGCGCTGCGCGCTGTTCGGCCGCCCCGAGCGCCCCGCCGTGTGCGCCGCCTTGGGCCCCGAGCCGGCGATGTGCGGCGCATCGCGCGAGCAGGCGCTGGCCTGGCTTGCGGTGCTGGAGGCGGCGACGGAGCCGTCCGGGCGCAGCACCCACATTGGCCGTTGACCCGCCAAGGTAGGCGGCGCGCCTGACAAGACGCGTCGCTCACGGCGCTGACGCGTTCGCCGCCTGTTGCTGCGCGGTCAGGTAGCGATCCTTCAGCCGCACGTAGTGCTGCGCCGAGTAGGCCAGTTGCTCCAGCTCGCGCTCGCTGAGCGCGCGCACGCGGCGTGCGGGGTTGCCCAGCCACAGCTCGCCCGCGCCGACGCGTTTGCCGGGTGCCACCAGGGCGCCGGCGCCGATCATCGCGCCGTGGCCGATCACGGCGCCGTCGAGCACGGTGGCGTGCATGCCGATCAGGCACAGGTCCGCCACGCTGCAGGCATGCAGGATCGCGCCGTGGCCGACGGTGACATCAGCTCCGATGATCAGCGGCAGGCCGCCGGGCGTGTACGGACCGTCGTGGGTGACGTGCAGCACGGCGCCATCCTGGATGTTGCTGCGCGCGCCGATGCGGATGAAGTGGACGTCGCCGCGCGCGACCGCACCGGGCCAGAACGACACGTCGTCGCCCAGCTCGACGTCGCCGATCACGCTCGCCGCCGGGTCGACGTAGCAGCGCGCGCCGAGGCGCGGAATGGCGTGGCCATAAGGGCGGAGGGCGCTCATCGGATTTTCACCTGCCATGGACGGCATGCCGCCATGCGGCGGCGTATGCTCGGGATTCGGGGCGCGCAGCAAAGCACGCCGCGCCCGCGCTGTCACCCGTCCGGAGGCCGTCATGGACACCCATATTTCCGATTCCGGCCTGCGCGCGCTGCTCGCCGCGCAGCGCGAGGCGCATGCGCAACACACGCCCGATTACGCGCAGCGCATGGACGACCTCCGGCGCCTGCGCGCCGCCTTCAAGGCACGTTTCGACGACCTGGCCACGGCGATGAGCGCCGACTTCGGCCATCGCTCGCGCCACGAAAGCCAGCTCGCCGACGAGATGACCGTACTGCACGCGATCGACCACGCGCGCTCGCATCTCAGGCGCTGGATGAAACCCAAACGCATGCTGGCCGACTGGCAGTTCTGGCCGGCGACTTGCGAGATCCGCTTCCAGCCGCTGGGTGTGGTCGGCGTAATCGCGCCGTGGAACTACCCGGTCAATCTGGCGCTGATTCCGCTGGTCGAGGCGCTGGCCGCCGGCAATCACGTAATGCTGAAGCCGTCCGAGCACACCCCGCGCACCAGCGCCGCGCTGGCTGAACTGCTGGCTTCGGTGTTTCCGCAGGAGCGCGTCGCCACCGTGCTGGGCGGTCCCGAGGTCGGCGCGACGTTCACCACGTTGCCGTTCGATCATCTGTTCTTCACCGGCTCGACCGCGGTCGGGCGCAAG
>DATLSL010000132.1:0-2323 GCA_035534135.1 Rhodanobacteraceae bacterium
CGCGAACTGGTGCGCGAGATTCCAGCGCAGCGCCTGCTGCTGGAAACCGATGCACCTTATCTCCTGCCGCGCACGGTGCGTCCGCCGCCCGCGCACCGCCGCAATGAACCGATGTATCTCGCCCACATCGTCGCCGAAGTCGCGCGCGATCGCGGCGAGGCGGTCGAGGTGACCGCGGCGCACAGTTCCGCCAACGCGCGCGCGGTGTTCGGGCTGCAGCCGCTACCCGGCGCACTCCCGGTTGCGTTCAATCGATGCGATGGGTAGGCCGGATGGAGCCCCACGGGGGCGGAATCCGGGGCTTGCTGCCGCATCAATCCCGGATTCCGCTGCGTGGCATCCGGCTACGCGGTATTCGTGTCTTGGCGGCTCAGTGCGCGCTGGCGGCGGACGCGGGCTTCGACAGCGGCTTGACGAACTTCAGCGTCATGCGGTCGCTCTCGCCGATCGCCAGATACTTGTGGCGATCGGTGTCGCCCAGCGCCAACGTCGGCGGCAGCGTCCACACGCCCTTGGGATAGTTTTTGGTGTCCTTCGGGTTGGCGTTGATCTCGCTGGTCGCGGCCAGCTTGAAGCCGGCGTCCTCGGCCAGCCTGATCACGTAATCCTGCGGCAGGTAGCCGGTACCGATCACCTGCGCCAGGGTCTTGCCGGGCGCGGCGCGATGATCGACCACGCCCAGCACGCCGCCCGGCGCGAGCACGCTGTAGAAGGCCTTGAACATGGCCGCGGCGGTGCCGGCCTCGGCCCAGTTGTGGACGTTGCGGAAGGTCAGCACCAGATCGGCGGAATCGGGCGTGCCGAGGTTGGGCGTCTGCGGATCGAAGTAGATGATCTGCGCATCGCTGAACTGCTGTGGATGCGCGGCGAAGTGGGCACGCAGCGAGGCCGCCTGCCGCGCGGCGTAGCTGGAGTCGATCGGGTTGACCAGGGCGGCGGCGTAGCTGCCGTCGCCGCGCAGCAGGGGCGCGAGAATGTCGGCGTACCAGCCGCCGCCGGGGGTGATCTCGATCACGCGCATGCCCGGTTTGAGGCCGAAGAAGGTCAGCGTCTCGCGCGGATGCCGATAGACGTCGCGGGCCTTGTCGGCCGGTGGGCGCCAGGCGCCGGCGATCGCGGCGTCGAGGCGCTGGTCGAAACTCAGCGGCGGCTTTTGCGCGTTTGCGGCGGCAGCCAGCCTGGCGGCGCCGGGCGCAGCGGTCGCCGGACCGGATCCGTCACCGGGAGTGCCGCTGCAGGCGGCGAGCAGCAGGCTGATGGCAATCACGAGCGGTGGCAGGTGGCGCATCGGACTCTCTCGTAGGCGCGGACGATTACTCCGCCGCGGGCGGCTCCACTGTACCCGCACGCGCGCCGTAATTGGGCCGCGGACACACCGACTGCAGGCCATCGATGTGTTCGTGCAGCGCCGGCGAAATGCCCTGCCACATCGGGTCGACGATCACGTCGATGCCCTCGCGACGCGCCAGCTTGGCCGCCGGCACGAAGTCGGTGTCGCCGGCGACCAGCACGATCTGGTCGACCAGCCGCTTGAACGCCAGGCTGGCGATGTCGAGGCCGACCTTCATGTCAACCTGGGTCTGGCGCATGTCGAGCTCGAAATGATCGTCGCGCAGCTGCTCCCAGCGCAGCGTGCCGGTACGCAGCTCCTGCAGCGCTTGGCGCTTCAGCGTCCACTCGCCACGTTCGCTCAGCTGGCCCAGCCGCAGCGCGACCTTGCGCTGGCGGCGCAGCTCGTTGTGCAGCTCGCGGCGGAACTCGGCGGACGCGCTGCGGCCGAAATCGACGCTGTCACCGCTGACCGGGCGCTCGAAGCGCTTGTCCAGCGGCGGGCAGTCGTAGAAGAAGATGCGGTAGAGCGCATCGCGCGGACGTTCCAGCGCCTTGAGGTGCTCCAGCGCCATGCTGAAGGCGGTGCGCGCGACCGCGCGCGGGTCGCCGGCGTCACGCTCGCCGTACACCTTGCGGTAGCGCGCCAGATAAAACGCGCCATCGATCAGGATCGCCGTCTTCTGCATAAGACCTCGTCATGGGTGAACATCAGAATGAGTGGCCCACCGGGCGGGCGACGGCGACGCGGGCACAGTCCGCGCCGCCGGATGCACGGATGGCCTTACATCGCCGCGATCAGCCGATCGCCGAACTGCGAGCACTTGACCTCGGTGGCGCCGTCCATCAGCCGCGCGAAATCGTAGGTGACGTGCTTGCCGGCGATGGCCTTGTCCATCGCCGCAACGATCGCGTCGGCGGCCTCGTTCCAGCCCATGTAGCGCAGCATCATCTCGCCGGAGAGAATCACCGAACCGGGGTTGACCTTGTCCAG
>DATLSL010000133.1:0-4701 GCA_035534135.1 Rhodanobacteraceae bacterium
CCTGCAGCAGGTGGGTCTCACGCCGATCGTGCTGCATGGTGCCGGCCCACAGCTGGACGAGGAGCTGGCCGCGGCCGGCATCGAGAAGCAGACCGTCAACGGCCTGCGCGTGACTTCGCCCCGCGCGCTGGCGATCGTGCGCAAGGTGTTCCAGCAGCAGAACCTGCGGCTGGTCGAGGCGCTGCAGTCGATGGACACCCGCGCCACCTCGGTGCCATCGGGCGTGTTCACCTCCAGCTATCTGGGCCGCGACGTCTACGGACTGGTCGGCAAGGTGGACCGCATCAACCTTGCGCCGATCGAGGCCAGCCTGCGCGCCGGTTCGATCCCGGTGATCGCCAGTCTCGGCGAAACCGAGGAGGGGCAGATCCTCAACATCAACGCCGACTTCGCCGCCAACGAGCTGGTGCGCGTGCTGCAGCCGTACAAGATCGTGTTCCTCACCGGCACCGGCGGGTTGCTCGACGACCAGGGCAAGCTGATCGACTCGATCAACCTCAGCACCGAGTACGAACACCTGATGGCGCAGCCGTGGATCAACGGCGGCATGCGATTGAAGATCGAGCAGATCGCCGACCTGCTGGCCGACCTGCCGCTGACCTCGTCGGTGTCGATCACGCGGCCGTCGGAGCTGGCCAAGGAACTTTTCACCCACAAGGGCTCGGGCACCCTGGTGCGCCGTGGCGAAAAGGTCTTCACCTTCACCTCGTGGGACGGCGTGGACCGCGAGCGCATGCGCGCCTTGATCGAGTCGAGCTTCGGCCGCATCCTGGTCGCCGATTACTTCGAGCGTACCCGGCCGTACCGCATCTATGTCAGCGAGAACTACCGCGCCGCGATGATCCTGGTCGAGGCCGAGGGGCTGATCTACCTGGACAAGTTCGCCGTGCTCGACGACGCCCAGGGCGAAGGCCTGGGACGCGCGGTGTGGCAGCTGATGCGGGAGGAAAATCCGCAGCTGTTCTGGCGCTCGCGCCACGGCAACCCGGTCAACCCGTTCTATTACGCCGAGTCCGACGGCTGCCTCAAGCAGCCACGCTGGAAGGT
Source organism: Rhodanobacteraceae bacterium (assembly GCA_035534135.1). Taxonomy (GTDB): domain Bacteria; phylum Pseudomonadota; class Gammaproteobacteria; order Xanthomonadales; family Rhodanobacteraceae; genus Metallibacterium. The sequence continues at coordinate 1,048 of DATLSL010000133.1, forward strand.
GTTCTGGTACGGCCTGGACGACTTCGCCACGATCGCCCGCTGCGTCGCGCACTGCGCCGTGCGCGAGCCGACCCTTGAGGACTGACGGGCATGAACGTGAACAGCAAACGCATCGGCATCGTCGGCGCCCGTGGCCATACCGGCACCGAACTGATCCGGTTGATCGCGGCGCATCCGGCGCTGGAACTGGCCTTCGTCTCCTCGCGCGAGCTGGACGGGCAGCGCGTGGACGCACACGTCGCCGAGTACCGCGGCGAACTGCGCTACAGCGCGCCGGCACACGAGGCGCTGCCGCAACTGGGCGCCGACGTGGTGGTGCTGGCGCTACCCAACGGCAACGCGGCAGCCTGCGTGGAGGCTTTCGACAAGGCTGGCGTCGATCCCGTGATCGTCGACCTGTCGGCCGATTACCGCTTCGACGAACGCTGGTACTACGGCTTGCCGGAACTGACCCGCGACACGTGGCGCGGCGAGCGGCGGATCAGCAACCCGGGCTGCTACGCCACCGCGATGCAGCTGTCGATCGCACCGCTGAAGGATCTGCTGGCGGCGCCGCCGGTGTGTTTCGGCGTGTCGGGCTATTCCGGGGCCGGCACCACGCCGTCGGACAAGAACGATCCGGAAAAACTGCGCGACAACCTGATGCCGTATGCGCTCACCGGGCACCTGCACGAGAAGGAGACCAGCCGGCATCTCGGCGTGCCGGTGGAGTTCATGCCGCATGTGGCGCCGCATTTCCGCGGCCTCACCGTTACCAGCAGTCTCTACTTGGCGCGCAAGATGACTCATGAGGAGGTCATGCAGCGCTTCCATGGCGCCTACGACCGCGAGCCGCTGGTGAAGGTGCAGGACGAGGCGCCGTGGGTCAGCCGCATCGCCAACCGGCATCACGCCGAGATCGGCGGCTTTGCCGTCGCCGCCGACGGCAGGCGCGTGGTGATCGTGGCAACGCTGGACAACCTGCTGAAGGGCGCCGCGACGCAGGCGATGCAGAACATCAACCGCGCCATCGGCGTCGCCGAAACCACCGCCATTCCGTTGTTGTAGGAGCGCACCCTGTGCGCGATGCTTTTGGGTGGGCCTGTGCAAAGAGCTTTCGCGCACAAGGTGCGCTCCTACACACGTCTTGAGGACATCACCATGACCCAGCCGCTGTGGCAGAAATCCGACATCAAGATCGACGCGAAGATCATGCAGTTTCTCGCCGGCGACGACGTGCTGCTGGATCGCGAGTTCTTCCTGCACGACATCGCCGCCAGCAAGGCGCACGTCGACGGGCTGGCCAACATCGGCGTGGTCAGTGCCGACGAGGCGGTGGCGCTGAAGCGCGAGCTGGATGCGCTGGCGGAGGATTTCACGAGCGGCGTGTTCGTGCTGGACGAGCGTTACGAGGACGGCCATTCGGCGATCGAGGCACGCCTCACCGAGCGGCTCGGCGATGCCGGGCGCCGCGTGCATACCGGGCGCAGCCGCAACGACCAGATCCTGGTCGCCACGCGGCTGTGGCTGAAGGAACAGCTGGCCACGCTCGAGACGCATTGCCGGGCGATCGCCGAGGTGTGTCTCGATCGTGCGGCGCAGTCGGCGCTGCCGCTGCCCGGCTATACCCATCTGCAGCGCGCCGTGGTGTCCTCCACCGCGATGTGGTTTGCCGGCTTCGCCGAGGGGTTCATCGACAATGCGCTGCGGGCGCGGCAGACGTCGGCATGGATCGACGCCAACCCGCTGGGCACCGCCGCCGGTTACGGCGTCAACCTCAGGCTGGACCGCGAACACACCACCCGCGCACTCGGCTTTGCGCGCATGCAGATCTCGCCGATCTACGCGCAGCTGTCGCGCGGCAAGTTCGAGATGGCGGTGCTGGAGGCGATCGCCAGCGCGTTGCTCGATCTGCGCCGGCTGGCGTGGGATCTGTCGCTGTTCACCACGGCCGAATTCGATTTCGTGAAGCTGCCGTCCGAATACACCACCGGCAGCTCGATCATGCCGAACAAGCGCAACCCGGACGTGGTCGAGTTGCTGCGTGCCAGCTATGCCAGCGTCGCCGCGGCGCGCACCGAGATCGAGCAGCTGCTGTCGCTGCCCTCGGGCTACCAGCGCGACCTGCAGTTTTCCAAGGGCTCGCTGTTCCACGGTTGCCGGCATGGCCTGGGCGCGCTGGCGCTGGTGCCGGATCTGCTGACGCGGATGCAGTGGAACGAAGCGGCCATGCGCGCGGCGATCGAACCGGCGATGTATGCCACCGACGTGGCGATCGAGCAGGCCGCCGCCGGCGTGCCGTTCCGCGATGCCTATCGCGCCGCGGCGGAAACCGCGGCATCGGCGGGCGACGGGCGCACGCCGGAGGGCAGCCTGGCGGCGCGCGTGTCGCCCGGCGCCGGCCACGACCTGCGGCTGGACGAGCTGCGCCGTCGCCTCGATCATCTGGACGTCTGAATGGAGCCGGCATGATGTCCGCATTCAACGAGCTGCCCGCGCAGGCGCTGCCGCCATGGCGGCGTGCCGTGCTCAAGGTCGGCAGCAACCTGCTGGCGGCGGACGGCGGCGGCCTCACGCCGCGTTATGCCGAGGCGCTGGCCGCCTTCATCGCCGCCAGTCACGCCGAGGGGCGGCAGGTGGTGCTGGTGTCCTCCGGCGCGGTGGCGGCAGGCCGCGCGCTGCTGCGCGAGCGCTCGACCGTTGGCCGCGACATCGCAGCGCGCCAGGCGCTGGCGGCGCTGGGCCAGACGCCGATGATCGCGCTGTGGCAATCGTTGACGGCGCAACCGGTGGCGCAGGTGCTGCTCACCCACGACGACCTGCGCAACCGCCGTCGCTATCTCAATGCCCGCGCCACCCTGCGCGGCCTGCTGGCGCTGGATGTGCTGCCGGTGGTCAATGAAAACGACACCGTGGCGGTGGACGAGTTGAAGCTGGGCGACAACGACAATCTGGCCGCCATCGTGGCCGCGCTGGTCGATGCCGATCTGCTGCTGATCGCCTCCGATGTCGAGGCGTTGTACAGCGCCGACCCGCGTCGCGACCCGCTGGCCCGGCCGGTCGAGCGGGTGGAGGCGATCTCGCCCGAAGTGATGGCGACGGCCGGCGGCAGCGGCAGCAACGTCGGCACCGGCGGCATGCGCACCAAGCTGGAGGCGGCGACCAAAGCCGCCGCGGCAGGCATCCCCACCGTGCTTTTCAGCGGGCGTCATCTGGCGACGGTGCAGGCGCTGGCATCCGGCCATCTGCACGGTACGCTGATCTGCGCGCCCGGCGGTCGCATGCAGGCACGCAAATACTGGTTGCGTCATGCGCCGCCCGCGACCGGTCGCATCCGCGTCGACCACGGTGCGGCACAGGCACTGGCCGGCGGTCGCGCCTCGCTGCTGCCGGGCGGCATCCTTGGCGCGGAAGGCGAGTTCCAGCGTGGCGATCTGGTGGAGATCGTGGACGCCGCGGAGCGTCCGGTGGCACGTGGCCTGAGCCAGTATGCCGTCGCCGAGGTACGCCGGCTCGCCGGTCGGCATAGTCGCGAGATCGAAATCGTGCTCGGCTACAGCTATGGTGCGGAAGTGGTGCACCGCGACGACCTGGCCACCATCGACACCGGAGTCATCCCATGAATGCATCCGTGCGCGCTGCCGCGCTCCAGTGCAAGGAGGCCGCCGTGCAGGT
>DATLSL010000134.1:0-4171 GCA_035534135.1 Rhodanobacteraceae bacterium
AGGCGCAAACGCTCGGTTTCATCGAGACGCGACCACGCCGCGATCTCGCCCAGCGTGCGCCGGCAACCCATGCACAACTTGTCGCGATCAAGGCGACACACGCCGATGCAGGGCGTCGAGGTAACGGGCAGCGTGTCCACGGACATGCCGCGCAGTTTAGTCCCGGCGCGCGGCGCGCGCCTTGCGCAAGGCCGACGCATGATCGCGCCGGGCCCCGTGCTGGGTTCTGGCTCGGCGTGACTTGACTTGGCTTTGATGCCGGCGCGTTTGCACGGCGCGCACGCTTTCCCCCACTCCCTCAGCAAGGATGACACGCAGCGCCGCATGCAGAGGCGCTCGCGTGTGCCCTTGATCTTCATCCCCCTTCTGCAGCGGCGGGACTGCGCGCGACAAGCACGCAGTGTGAGCGCGCGGGGTGAGGCGGCCACTGCTGCCGAACGTCCGCAACACGATGTTGCGGGCCGGACGATCCGGCCCGTGCAGGATGCACGGACCGAGATCGCGCTCACGCGCCGCAGGCCAGGGATGGCCATCGGCGCGCCCCGCGCAGGCACGCGGACCCGCGCCGCGGCAGCGGCACGGAGCAGGGAAACCTTGCCGAGCGCCACGCCAGAGCGAGATCCTTCGCGATGCTCAGGATGACAAGAGTCGGCGGCAGCGGCACGGAACAGAACAACCTCGCCAGGCCCAATGCAAGAACCATCGTTCATGCACAGCGTGCAACCGCGCAAGCGCGAACCATCCCCCTCTCGCGGGGCGAGCGGAAACAAGCAAGCGTTCACGCGCACATCGCGCAAGCGTGCAGGGACGCCCAGCTCAGTCCGCGGCAAGGCTCACGTCGCGCACCTCGTGCAGGCGTTCGAGCTGGCGCCGCAACAACGCGGCATCGCGCGTGCCCTCGAGCGTCAGCGCCACCGTGCACAGGTCGCCGGCACCTACCTCGGCGTGCAATTGCAGCACGTGGAAACCGCGGCGTTCGGCGGTGCCCAGCAGGCGCTGCAGCGCGCCCTCGACATCCAGCAGGGTGACGTGCAGGCGCTGGATCATGCGGCGCCGCCCATCATCTCGCCGTTGGACTTGCCCGGCGGCACCAGCGGCCAGACGTTGGCACGCGGATCGATGCGCACATGGCACAGGATCGGGCCGCGCGCATCGAGCAGGCGCCGGATCGCGCCGGGCACCTGCGCGCGCGCGTCGATGCCGAAGGCCTCGATGCCGAAAGCCTGCGCCAGGGCGACGAAGTCGGGGTTGTCGGACAGATCGACCTCGCTGTAGCGCTGCTCGAAAAACAGCTCCTGCCACTGCCGCACCATGCCCAGGCAGCCGTTGTCGAGCAACACGATCTTCACCGGGATGCCGTAGCGGCGCAGGGTGGCCAGCTCCTGGATGTTCATCATGATCGAACCGTCGCCGGTCACGCAGATCACGTGCGCTTCGGGCCGCGCCAGTTGCGCGCCCAGCGCCGCCGGCAGACCGTAGCCCATGGGGCCCAGTCCGCCGCTGGTCAGATGCGCGTTCGGCGCGTGGATGCACCAGTGCTGCGCCACCCACATCTGGTGCTGGCCGACGTCGCAGCTGACCAGCGCCTGCGCACCGGCAGCAATGGACAGATCACGCAGCAGCGCCGGAGCGTAGATCGCATCGCCCGGGGCATCGTAGCGGCTGCGATACAACTCGTGCAGCACGGCGCAGTGCTTGCGCCAGGGGTCGATGTGCAGCGGCTGCGCCAGCGCCGCCAGCGCCAGCGCCAGCGCACCGGCGAGGCCGATGTCGACTGCGCGCAGCTTGCCGATCTCGGCCGCATCGGCATCGATGTGGATTACGCGTGCGCCCGGCGCAAAGGTATCGAGCTTGCCGGTAGCGCGGTCGTCGAAGCGCGCGCCCACCACCAGCAGCAGATCGCAGGACTGCACCGCGTGATTGGCCGCCTGACTGCCATGCATGCCAAGCATGCCGAGGTTGTGTGGCGATGCCGCGTCCACTGCGCCGAGTGCCTTCAGCGTGCACACCGAGGGCATGCCGGTGCGGGCGACGAAATCGCGCAGCGCCGCTTCGGCGCACGCGATGCCGACGCCGCCGCCGATGTACAACAGCGGCCGCTCGGACCGCGCCAGCAGCGCAACGGCAGTCGCCAGCGCGGCAGCATCGGGCATGACTGGCGCCGGGGCGCGGTGACGTTGCGCGGGCCGCGCCGCCGCGCGCGATTGCGCGACGTCCTTGGGCAGGTCGATCAGCACCGGTCCGGGCCGACCGCTGCGCGCGATCGCGCAGGCCTCGTGCACCACCGCGGCAACGTCCTCGGTGCGGCGCACGATGAAGCTGTGCTTCACCACCGGCAGGCTCATGCCGAAGATATCGACTTCCTGAAACGCATCGGTGCCCATCAGCCCGCTGGCGACCTGACCGGTAATCGCCAGCAGTGGCACCGAATCCAGATACGCGTTGGCGATGCCGGTCAGCAGATTGGTCGCACCCGGCCCCGAGGTGGCCAGGCACACGCCAATGCGACCGCTGGCACGCGCGTAGCCGTCCGCAGCCAGTGCGGCAGCCTGTTCGTGGCGCACCAGGATATGGCGCAGCGCGCTGTCCACCAGAGCGTCGTAGACCGGCATGATCGCGCCGCCGGGGTAGCCGAAGATCGTGTCGACGCCTTCGGCCTCCAGCGCTGCCACCAGCCATTGCGCACCGCTGCGGATGCTCGTCTCGATCCGACCGGAGTCCGCCATCTCATCCACCTTTGGCAGCCGGCAGCCACGCCATCTGCGCGCGCAGCGCCGCGCCGACCTTTTCAATCGGATGCTCGAGGTCGCGCTGCTTGAGAGCGTGGTAGCGACCATTGCCGGCGGCGTACTCGGCCACCCATTCACGTGCGAAGCGGCCGTCGCGGATTTCGGCCAGCACCTCGCGCATGCGCGCGCGGGTCTCTTCGTTGATCACCCGCGGGCCGCGGGTCAGGTCGCCGTACTGAGCGGTTTCCGACACGTACTTGTGCATCTGCGCGAGGCCGCCTTCGTACAGCAGATCGACGATCAGCTTCAGCTCGTGCATGCACTCGTAATACGCCACCTCGGGCTGGTAGCCGGCCTCGACCAGGGTCTCGAAGCCCTGCAGGACCAGTTCGGTGGTGCCGCCGCAGAGCACCGCCTGCTCGCCGAACAGGTCGGTCTCGGTCTCCTCGCGGAACGAGGTCTCGATCAGCTGCGTCCGCGCGCCACCGATGCCCGCGGCGTAAGCCAGCACGTGTTCGCGCGCGTGACCGCTGACGTCCTGATGCACCGCGAACAGGCAGGGCACTCCGGCGCCGCGTTCGTATTCGCGTCGCACCAGCGCGCCCGGACCCTTGGGTGCCACCAGCACCACGTCGATGTCGGCGCGCGGCTCGATCATCCCGAAGTGCACGTTGAGACCATGTGCGAACAGCAGCGTGCCGCCGCGGCGCAGGTGCGGCGCGATCGCCTCGCGGTAGAGCTGCGGCTGCACCATGTCCGGGGTGAGCACGGCGACCAGATCGCTGCGGCTGACCACCTCGGCCGGCGCGGCCACGTCGAAACCATCGGCGCGCGCCAGCGCCGAGGTGGCGCCAGCGGGGCGCAAGCCGATCTGCACGGCGAGGCCCGAATCACGCAGATTGAGCGCATGCGCGCGGCCCTGGCTGCCGTAGCCGAGCACGCCAATATGCTGGCCTTTGAGCGGTTCGAGGGTCGGCTGGATCGAAGTCATGAAAGTCTCCGTGAATGCATGGGGAAGCGAGCGATCAGCGCGGCTCGGTGACCGCGCCGCGTGAGGCCGAACTGACCAGACAGGCGTACTTGGCCAGCGCGCCGTGGCGCACGGGCGGTTCGTGCGGAATCCAGGCGGCGCGGCGCGATTCGAGATCCTCGGGGCCATCGATGCGGCGCGCGTCGCCGTCAATCAGCACCGTATCGCCCTCCTGCAGCAGCGCGATCGGTCCGCCGCGCGCGGCTTCCGGCGCGATGTGTCCGACCATCACGCCGTGCGTGGCGCCGCTGAAGCGGCCATCGGTGATCAGCGCGACCTCGCCGCCGAGTCCGCGTCCGACCAGCGCCGCGGTCACCGCCAGCATCTCGCGCATGCCAGGGCCGCCGGCCGGGCCCTCGTTGCGGATCACCACCACGTCGCCGGCGCGGATCGCGCCGGCCTGCACCGCGGC
>DATLSL010000135.1:0-4649 GCA_035534135.1 Rhodanobacteraceae bacterium
GCGCGCGCCGGCGTTGCGCGGTCACCATGAAAGCGCACCTCGGTGCCACGATCCTGGGGACGCTCATGGCGATCGGAATGACGACGGGTGTCGCAGCGGCGACCGCGCCCGACACGGCGGTCGCGCGTGACGCGACGACGCCCGTACTGGCCGTGGTCCACCGCTACGGCTTCGATCTCAAGCTGGGCCAGGACGTGATCAGCCTGCGCTGGCTGGCGCCCAACATCCTGCGCGTGCACTTCCTGCCCGATGCGCATGCCGGCGCGCGCACGGCGGTGCTGCAGGATGACGTGCCATTCGGCTTGTTCCAGCCGCACACGCGGGATGACGCCGAGGCGCTGGTACAAAGCTCGCCGGCGATGAGCGTGACCTGGCGCGATGGCCGACTGGAAATCGACAGCGCCTCGGGCCAGCACCTGCTGGCGCTGAGCGATTTGCGCGCACTGGCCGCGGGCGAGGCGCAGCTTGTGGTCGGCACCACCGATCCGCTCTACGGCATCGGCGGCTACAGCGCCTTCGACTCCTCCGATGCCGGTCTGTTGCGCCATGGCACCTGGATGGCCAAGGCCGGCGCGCAAGGTCACGCCGGCGCGCCGTGGGTGTGGAGCACGGCGGGCTGGGGCGTGCTGTTCGACACCCTGGGCGCGCGCTTCCGGATGCAGCAAGGGCAGATCCGCGTGGACGAGTTCTCCAAGCGGGACATCGACGCCTTCATCGTCGTCGGCCGTCCCGAGGTGCTGTTCGCCGGCTTGCGCACGCTGAGCGGCGCGGCGCCGCTGTTCCCGAAGTGGGCGATGGGTTTCACCAACAGTCAGTGGGGCATCGACGAGCAGCAGTTGCTCGACATCGTGGCGACCTATCGCGCCAGGCACATCCCGATCGACAACTTCACGCTGGATTTCGACTGGAAAGCCTGGGGCGAGGACGACTACGGCGAGTTCCGCTGGAACACCGCCAAGTTTCCCGACGGCCCCAGCGGCAAGCTCAAGGCCACGCTCGATCGCGAGGGGCTGCATCTCACCGGCATCATGAAGCCGCGCATCCACGTCGATACGGTGGAAGGGCACTACGCCGGTGCGCACGATTTCTGGTTTCCCGGCGAGAAGCCCGCGCCGGATTATTTCTCGCACAAACCGGTCGAGGACCTGGATTTCGACAAGCCCGCGGTGCGAACCTGGTTCTTCAACCCCGCGCTCATGCACAGCTTCGAGACCGGCATCCGCGGCTGGTGGAACGACGAGGCCGACAACACACCCGACGACACCCAGTTCATGAACATGCAGCGCGCGCTCTACGACGGTCAGCGCGCGCACTTCCCCGAGCGCGTGTGGTCGATCAACCGTGATTTCTATCTCGGCGCGCAGCGCTACGCCTACGGCCTGTGGTCGGGCGATATTGCCACCGGCTTCGCCAGCATGGCCGCGCAGCGCGAGCGCATGCTCAGCGCGATCGACGTCGGCGCGATGCGCTGGGGCATGGACGGCGGCGGTTTCCGCGGTCACCCGACACCCGAAAACTACGCACGCTGGATCGAGTTCGGCGCATTCACGCCGATCTTCCGCGTGCACGGCGATCACGACGAGCATCGCCAGCCCTGGGTCTACGGGCCGGTCGCCGAGGCCGCCGCCACCCGGGCGATGCGCCTGCGCTACGCGCTGATCCCTTACATCTACAGTTACGAGTGGGGCCTGCACAGCACCGGCGTGGGCCTGGTGCGGCCGCTGACGTTTGCTTTCCCCGATGATCTACAGGTGCGCAATGACATCAGCGCCTGGATGTTCGGCGACTGGTTGCTGGTGTCGCCGGTGGTCGAGCCGGGTCAGACCGTCAAGCGCGTCTACCTGCCGGCAGGCACCTGGACCGACTGGTTCAGCGGCAAGGTGTATCCAGGCGGTCAGACGATTGCATTGCCGGTCGATGCCACGACCTGGGCCGACATCCCGCTGTTCATCCGCCAGGGCGCGATCATCCTCACCCAGCCGGCCATGGACTACGTGGGCGAGAAGCCGGTGACCACGGTCACGGTGGACGTGTTTCCCGCAACCACGCGCAGCACCTTCGATTACTACGACGATGCCGGCGACAGCTACGCCTACGAGCACGGCACGTACTACCTGCAACCGCTGTCGGCGCAGCAGCGCGCGGACGGAGTCGAGATCGATCTCGGTGCCGTCAGCGGCAGTTACCGGTCGGCGCTGCACACCTATCTCTTCAGGGTGCACGGGCTGGACGCCGCCAGCGTCGTGCGAGGCGGAAGCGTGTTGGCGCGAGTCGCCAACCTGCAGGCGCTGGAATACGCGACAGGTGAGGGTTGGGCGACGGGCCACGACCGCTACGGTCCGGTGACCTGGCTCAAGCTCGACGCCACGCAGCCGCAGCGACTCACGCTCCTGCGAGCGCCATGAGCGGCCGCGCGCGCGCCAGTGCTGCGGGTCGACGTGGCCGGCCGCCGCGCATTGCACTGTGGCTGGCGGTCGCGGCATGCGGCGCACTGGCTCTGGCGCACGTGCCCATCGTGCGCGCGGGCGCGGCGGCTCGGCATACACAGCTCGAATGGCGGGGCCGCGAGGCGCAGATGACACCGCTCGCCGACGGCGCCTACCGGCTGCAGACACCGACCGGCGAGCGCCGCATCGCGGCGCAGGTCTGGTCCGCCGACACCGCCAGCCCGCTGTTCGACGGCCTGTTCGCAATGGCGCAGTCGGATCTGAAAAAGGATTCGGTGCCGGCGATCCGCGATGGCGCCTACGATCACGGCCATCCGATCGCCTGTGCCTGCTTCATCGCCGGCAAGCAGTGGCCGTTCGTGTGGACACGCGACCTGGCGTACTCGACCGATCTCGCGCTGTGGCGCTTCGATCCGGCGCGCGCGCGGCGTTCGCTCGCGTTCAAGCTCTCCGATGTGCGTGCGCCCGGTGTGCCGCAAGGGTTGTACGTGGTGCAGGACACCGGCTCCGGCGGCAGCTGGCCGATCAGCACCGACCGCGTGGCGTGGTTCCTGGGTGCGCGCCATCTGCTCGGCGACCACGCTTTCGCCGCCAGGACTTACACGGCGCTGCGTGACACCCTGGCGCAGGACCGCGAATACACCTTTGATCCGGCCACGGGCCTGTATCGCGGCGAAACCTCGTTTCTGGACTGGCGCGAGCAGAGCTATCCGGCGTGGACGGCCAACAACGTGCGCTTCATCGCGCAGTCGTACGCACTGTCCACCAACGTGCTGCACTACGAGGCACTGCGGCTGGCCGCGCGCATGGCCGCTGAGCATGGCGATGCTACGGCCTCGCGTTATGTGCAACAGGCCGAGGCCCTCAAGGTGGCGATCAACCGCGGGTTCTGGAATCCGCGGACGGAAATGTTCATGAGCTACCTCGGCGGCGGCGATCCGCCACTGCCGGTCGATGCCCACGATCTCCTCGGCACGTCGCTTGCCATCCTCAGCGGTGTAGCCGATCCCGCGCGCGCGCGGTTGGCGCTGGCGAACTATCCCACCTGGCCGGCCGGCAGTCCGGTGATCTGGCCCGAGCGTGCGGACCAGCCGATCTACCACAACCGCGCGATCTGGCCTTTCGTCAGCGCCTATGCACTGCGCGCGGCGCGCAGGGTGGACGATCCGGCACGCATCGCGCACGAGCTGCGCTCGATCCTGCGCGCCGCCGCGCTCAGCGGATCGAACATGGAGAACTTTGCGCTGGAGTCGCTCTCCACCCACGTCCCCGGCAAACTTGGCGGTCCGGTCGTCGATTCGCGCCGGCAACTGTGGTCGGTGGCGGGCTATCTGAACATGGTGACCGAGGGTGTATTCGGCCTGACGGCGGACGGCCGCATCGAGCCCAAGCTGCCGGTGACGCTGGTGCCGATGCTGTTCGGTGATCGCATGTCGATCACCCTGAGCACGCCGCAGCAGCGGATCACCCTGCGGCGCCCGGCCACGCTCGACGGCAATCTGCTGGTCGCCGCCAGCGTGCAGCGGCAGGGCGACGAGACGCGCGTGCAGCTCAAGGCCATCAGCGTGCCGAATCCCCCGCTGCGTGAAGATGCGTCGGAGTTCGCGCCGGCCACGCCGGCGGCGCCCGGGATCGTGCGCTCCGGCAATCACTGGCAGGTGCGCGCCGCGGCGCCCGGCCTGCTCTACGTCAACGGCCGCCTGCACGGGCCCATCGAGGGCACGCTGGCATTGCCGTGGACGCCGCTTCGCCAGTGCTTCACCCTGACCCGCCGCGATGCCGCGGGCCTGCAGTCGCTGCCCAGCCCGACCGTCTGTGTCGGCGCTACCGCGACGCTCGCCGGACCCTGGCCGCGCGTCTGGACCGCGGCCGACACCGGCACCTATGTGTTGCGGCTGGCTTACGCCAACGATCATGGGCCGATCAACACCGGCATCACCGCGGCGGTGAAGCGCATCGTGGTGGAATGTGCGAGTCAGTCGTCGCAGACGTTGGCGATCGTGATGCCGCAGAGCATCGGTGAGCAGCGTTCGACCACGGCGAGCTTCGCCGCCGGGCGCGGCGCGCGATGCACCTTCATGCTTGAGCAGGGTTTCAACATGAGTTTTCTGGCGGCCGCAGCGCACTACAGCGGAGGGCAGGGTGGAGCGGGCGGGCCGCTGAATGCGGCGGCCATCGGCGCGCTGCTGATTTCGCCGGTGA
>DATLSL010000136.1:0-4433 GCA_035534135.1 Rhodanobacteraceae bacterium
CAGGATGCAGTCGGCGCCCAGCGCACGCGCCTCGTACACCTGGTACGGATCGATGACGAAGTCCTTGCGCAGCACCGGCAGCGCGCAGGCCGCGCGCGCCTGCTCGAGATAGTCGTCGGCGCCCTGGAAAAAATCGACGTCGGTCAGCACCGACAGGCAGGTCGCGCCGCCGGCCGCGTAGCTGCGCGCGATCGCGGCGGGATCGAATTCGGGCCGGATCACGCCCTTGCTGGGGCTGGCTTTCTTGACCTCGGCGATCACCGCAGCGTGTCCGCCCGCGATGCGCGCCTCGATCGCCGCGGCAAAGCCGCGCGTTTCCGGCAGGCCGGCGCAACGTGCGGCGAGCTCGGCCAGCGGCCGGCACGCGGCGCGCTCGCGGATCTCTTCGGCCTTGCGCGCGAGGATGCGCTCGAGGATGTCGCTCATGCGCTGGCGTCTTTGCGCAGCCGCTGCGTCGCCGCGACGAACTGGTCCACGCGCGCGCGCGCGGCGCCGCTGTCGATCACGACGCGGGCGCGGGCGATGCCGTCGGCGAGGTCGGCCGCGACGCCGGCGACGTACAGCGCGGCGCCGGCGTTCAGCAGCACCACGTCGCGCGCGATCGCGTGGCGGTTCTCCAGCGCCGCCAGCAGCAGTTCGCGCGAAGCCGCCGCGTCGTCGACGCGCAGGTTGCGGCTGGAGGCCATGGTGAAGCCGTAGTCTTCGGGCTCGAGCTCGTATTCGCGTACCGCGCCGTCGCGCAGCTCGCCGATCAGGGTGGCGCCGCCCAGCGAAATCTCGTCCAGCCCGTCCTTGCCGTACACCACCAGCGCGCGCTCGATGCCGAGCCGCTGCAGCACGCGCACCTGGATGCCGACCAGATCGGGATGAAACACGCCCATCAGGATCGTCGGCGCGCCGGCCGGGTTGGTCAGCGGACCGAGGATGTTGAACAGGGTGCGCACGCCGAGTTCCTTGCGCACCGGCGCGACCACCTTCATCGCCGGATGATGGTTGGGCGCGAACATGAAGCCGATGCCGGTTTCGGCCAGGCACGCCGCCACCTGCGCGGGCGCTAGGTCGATCGCCGCGCCCAGCGCCTCGAGCACATCGGCGCTGCCGGATTTCGACGACACCCCGCGGTTGCCGTGCTTGGCCACCTGCGCGCCGGCCGCGGCGGCGACGAACATCGACGCGGTCGAGATGTTGAAGCTGTGCGCACCGTCGCCGCCGGTGCCGACGATGTCGACGAAGTGCGGATAGGCCGGCGTCTGCACGCGCACGGCCAGCTCGCGCATCACGCGCGCCGCGCCGGTGATCTCGCCGACGGTTTCCTTCTTCACGCGCAGGCCGGTGAGGATTGCGGCAGTCAGCGTTGGCGGCACCTCGCCGCGCATGATCTGGCGCATCAGATCCACCATCTCGTCATGGAAGATCTCGCGATGCTCGATCGTGCGCTGCAGCGCCTCGCGCGGGGTGATGGTGACGGGTTTCATGGCTCAGACCGTGAGGAAATTGCGCAGCAGGGCGTGGCCGTGCTGGGTGAGGATGGATTCGGGGTGGAACTGCACGCCCTCGATCGGCAGGGTCTTGTGGCGCAGACCCATGATTTCGTCGATGCGGCCGTCGGCGTACTCGGTCCAGGCGGTGACTTCGAGGCAATCGGGCACGCTCTCTTTCTCCACCACCAGCGAGTGGTAGCGCGTGGCCTCGAACGGATCGGGCAGGCCGCGGAACACGCCCGCGCCGGTGTGGCGGATCGGCGAGACCTTGCCGTGCATGATCTGCCGCGCGCGCACGACCGTGCCACCGAACGCCTGGCCGATCGCCTGATGGCCGAGGCAGACGCCGAGGATCGGCACCACGCCGGCCAGCTCGCGCAGCACATCCAGCGAGACGCCCGCCTCGTTGGGGGTGCACGGCCCGGGCGAGATCACGATGCGCTCGGGGTGCAGCGCGCGGATTCCGTCCACCGTCACCGCGTCGTTGCGCACCACCTGCACCGCCTGCCCCAGTTCACCCAGGTACTGCACTAGGTTGAAGGTGAAGCTGTCGTAGTTGTCGATCATCAGCAGCATGGGTGATCCACGCGCTCCGCGGGCGTCGGCGCAAGCGGACAGGATGCCATGAGAGCGGTTTGAGAAACCGCTCCGGCACAAGGGCGCAGCGGAATCAGCCGTGGCACCGCCGCGGCCCGCTGCGCGCCGCAGCCAGGGATGGCGCAGGCAGGGCTTTGACCGTGAAGCGGGATGCGGAGCGGTCAAAGTGCTGCCGCGACGTGCACGCAAGTGCTGGTCGCGGCAAAGGTGGCGCGGCTTTGCCGCGCCCGTTTGCTTGCAAACCGCGGCAGGATGCCCGGTTTTGCAAACTGATCATGAAGCGCCGTTCCTGCAGCAGACACCCCGGCACGCGCCGCACCGCGGTGCGCCCGATCGTCGCGACCTCGATCCCTTGCGCCGCGGGCCGTGCGAGGATGCAGGCAATCGATTCGCGTGCACCCGATGACCTCGCCTTCCGCACCCTCGCCTGCCGCTGGCACCGCCCACGAGATCGTCATCGTCGGCGGCGGCGCCGGCGGACTGGAACTGGCCACCCGGCTCGGCGACCGTCTGGGCCGGCGCGGCACCGCCCGCGTCACGCTGGTGGACGCCGCGCGCTCGCATTTGTGGAAGCCGCTGCTGTTCGAGGTGGCCGCCGGCAGTCTGGACTCCTATGCCGATCGCCTCGAGTATCTGGCGCAGGCGCACTGGCACCACTTCCGCTTTCACCTCGGCCGCATGGACGGACTGGACCGCGCGCAGCGCGTGATCCACCTGGCGCCGACGCTGGACGAGCGCGGCGGCGAGATCATCCCGCGTCGCACGCTGCGCTACGACACGCTGGTGATCGCGGTCGGCTCGGTCGCCAACGATTTCGGCGTCCCCGGCGTGCGCGAGCACTGCGCCATGCTCGACACCCCGGAGCAGGCGCGCGATTTCCATCGCCGCCACATCAACGCCTGCCTGCAGGCGCACGCGCAGCCGGAGGCGGTGGCGCCGGGGCAGCTGACGGTCGCCATCGTCGGCGCCGGCGCGACCGGGGTCGAACTGGCAGCCGAGCTGCACGACACCACCCGCGAGCTGTCGGCCTATGGTCTGGAACGGATCGATCCCGACAAGAACCTGCGGCTGGTGATCGTCGAAGCCGCCGAACGCATCCTGCCGGGCCTGCCGCCGCGGCTGTCAACGGCGGTGCTGAAGCGCCTGCACGAACTCGGCATCGCCGTGCATTGCGGCGAACGCGTGGTCGAGGTGCGTGCTGACGGCCTGCTCACCGCCAGCGGAAAGTTCATCGTCGCCGGCATGATGGTGTGGTCGGCGGGCATCAAGGCACCGGATTTTCTTGCCGGACTGGATGGGCTGGAGAGCAATCGCATCCACCAGCTTCTCGTGCGGCCCAGCCTGCAGACCACGCGCGACGACGCCATCTTCGCGTTCGGCGATTGCGCCGCCTGCCCGCTGCCCGACGGCAAGGGCAGCGTGCCGCCGCGCGCCCAGGCCGCGCATCAGCAGGCGTCGCTGCTGCTGCGCTCCCTGCGCCGCCGGCTGCGCGGCCAATCGCTGCCGATCTACCGCTACCGCGATTACGGCTCGCTGGTCGCGCTCGGACTGTTCAGCCCGGTAGGCAGCCTGATGGGCGCGCTGATCGGCGGCAGCGTGATGATCGAGGGGGCGCTGGCGCGGCTGGTGTACTGGTCGCTGCACAAGGCGCACCAGACCGCGCTCAACGGCTATTACAAGACCGCGCTCGCCACCCTCGCCAACCTGATCAACGCGCCCAACCGGGTCAAGATCAAGCTGCACTGAGCGGCCGTGCATCGTTTCGCCGAGGTGACGGCGCTCGGTCGCGTGATTAGGTAGGCTGGGCTGGCAAGCCCCGCACTTCCAGGCGCCGAGTCGCCGGGCTTTGCAGCACAGCCTGCGACACGACCCAGCCTGCGACGCAGCCGACGGCCGACTGACGCCCGTCGTGGTCTGATGCACCTGACCGCCATGGAGTCAACCCTCATGCCGATGCTGCGCAACGCCGCCGTCGCCGTGTTCTTCCTGTGGATTTTCGTGGACGGGGCCATGGTGTTTCGCCATAGAACGACCACGGCCGAGAATCGCGACCGCCATTCGCTGCGCCTGATCATGGTCGGCAACCTGATCGCCTGGGTGCTCGGGATCGGGCTGGCCTATGGCTCCTTCGGCAGCATGCGTCCCGCTGTGCCGTTGCAGATCGCGGGCTTCATCCTGATGGGCACCGGCATCGCGCTGCGCTCGGCGGCAATCCTGCAGCTGGGCCATTTTCATACGCCCAATGTGGCGGTGCTGCAGGACCATCGCGTGATCGATACCGGCCTGTACCGCCACGTGCGCCATCCGAGCTATCTCGGTGCGTTGATCGCCTTTCTCGGCTTCAGCCTGGCACTC
>DATLSL010000137.1:0-11212 GCA_035534135.1 Rhodanobacteraceae bacterium
GGGGATGTTTCTTTGGCCAACTTTCTTTCAAAAGAAAGTGGCCCGCTCGGCGGCAGCCGAGCGGAACAGGACGGTGTGCCGCAGCCGCTGTCGCAGCCCGATGCATCGCTACGCAGGTCCTTCGCGTTGCTCAGGGTGACAGCCGAAACTGGCGCGCGCCATGAAGGGAGCGCCACGCGATGAGTGAACTCCGCGATCCGCGCCAGACGCAGACGTTCCGCTTCCTGCGCTGCGGCTACGCCGATGGCGTGGCCGAGCTGGCGTATGCCTTCGACGACGACGCCGAGCTGGTCGAGCGCATCCGTTTTCCGGACGCGCCGGCGCTGGCGGCGGAACAGCGCGGCGCGTTCACGGCCGCGCTGCGCCTGCTGCACCTGATCACCGGCGTCAGCTACTACAAGGCCGGTGTGCCGGCCGCGATCATGGTCGCGGACTGGACGCCCGATGCCGCCACCGCCGAGCTGCTGGACACGCTGTATCTGCACGGGCTGGCCGAGTTCGCCTACCGCAACGGACTGGACCTGCGCGGTCGCATCCGCTTTCCGCGCGACGCGGCGACGACTGCAGCAGCACCCGCGCTGGGGCTCCCGCGACGCGCGCTGGTACCGATCGGCGGCGGCAAGGATTCGCTGGTCGCGGTCGAGGCGCTGAAGGCGATCGGCGCCGCGGCGACCGCGACCTGGATCGGCACCTCGCCGCTGATCGCGGCCTGCGCCGCGCGCACCGGGCTGCCGACGCTGAACATCGCGCGCGAGATCGCGCCGGGACTGTTCGAGTTGAACCGGCGCGGCGCGTACAACGGTCATATCCCGGTGACCGCGATCAATTCGGCGATCCTGGTCTGCGCCGCCATCCTCTACGGCTTCGATGCGATCGCCTTCGCCAACGAGCACTCGGCCTCAAGCGCCACGCTCGAGTATGCCGGCCAGCAGATCAACCACCAGTGGAGCAAGGGCTGGGCCTTCGAGCATGCGCTGGCGGCGCATGTGCGCAGCCACGTCGCCGCAGACCTCGACTACTGCTCGCTGCTGCGCCCCTGTTCCGAGCTGGCGGTAACGCGTGCGTTCGCACGCTGCGGCGCGGCGTACTTCGACACCTTCTCCAGCTGCAACCGCAACTTCCGCATCCTCGGTCCCAAGCCCGCCGACCGCTGGTGCGGGCAGTGTCCGAAATGCCACTTCGTGTTTCTGGCGCTGGCGCCATTTCTGCCCAAGCCGCGGCTGCTGGCGATCTTCGGCCGCAACCTGCTCGACGACGACACCCAGGCCGCCGGTTTCGATGCACTGCTGGAATACCGCAACCACAAGCCGTTCGAATGCGTGGGCGAGGGTGCCGAGGCGCGCGCAGCCATGGCGACGTTGGCGGCGCGCCCCGAGTGGCGCGAGGACGCGCTGATCGCGCGCTTCCGTCGCGAAATCCTGCCGCAACTCGACGCCGCGCAGCTGGCGCTCGAGCCCTGGCTGGCGCTCGCCGGCGATCACGGCGTGCCGCCGCGACTGGCCGCGACGCTGGCCTGGATCGGCGGAGCCTGAGGTGAACGTCACAGCGCTGCGGATCCGTGATCTTGCCGACCGCCGCGTCGCGGTCTGGGGTTACGGGCGCGAGGGGCACGCGGCGCTGGCGGCGCTGCGCGCGCACCTGCCGCAGCTGGCGCCGACGCTGCTGTGCACCGAGACGGAAGCGGACTCGGCGCACGCGGCGGAACCCGCATTGACGGTGCTCGCCGGCGAGCCGGATGCCGACACGCTGGCCGCCTTCGAGATCGTGATCAAGTCGCCCGGGATCAGTGCTTGGCGTCCCGAAATCGCCACCGCCGCCGCGCGCGGAACCCGCTTCACTTCCGGCACCGCGCTGTGGTTTGCCGAACGCACGGATGCGCGCGTGGTCGCCGTCACCGGCACCAAGGGCAAGAGCACGACCAGCGCGCTGCTGGTGCATCTGGCGCGCAGCCTCGGCGTGCGCACCGCGCTGGCCGGCAATATCGGCATGCCACTGCTGGAACTGCTCGACGCCGACGCCGCGCTGTGGGTGATCGAGCTGTCGAGCTTCCAGACCGGCGACGCCGCAGCGCCGGAACTGGGTGTGATCACCTGCCTGTACGAGGAGCATCTCGACTGGCACGGCTCGCGCGAGCGCTATGTCGCCGACAAGCTGCGCCTCGCCGCTACCGCGCGCACCCTGCTGGTCAACGCCGAGCAGCCCGAGTTGCTGCGACTCACCGCGGCGCATTCGCAACGGCATCTGTTTGCCGGCGGCGACGGCTGGCACGTCGACGACGCGGCGATCCGGCGCGGCGCCGAACCGGTGTGGCCGCTGCGGGAGCTGCCGCTGCCCGGCCGTCACAACGCGCTCAACGCCTGCGCCGCGCTGGCCGCGCTGGACCTGCTCGGTTTCGACGCGCATGCGGCGACGCCGGCGCTGGCACGTTTCCGTGCCCTGCCGCATCGGCTGCAGCTGCTCGGCGAGCGCGATGGCCTGCACTGGATCAACGACTCGATCGCGACCACGCCGCAGGCGACCCTGGCGGCGCTGGACTGCCTGGCAGGCCGCGCGGTGACGGTGATCGTCGGCGGCCATGAACGCGGCCTCGACTGGAGCGCCTTCGTCGAACGCTGCCGCACCGCGCCGCCGCAGGCGGTGATCAGCCAGGGCGCCAACGGGCCGCGTATCGCCGCCGCGCTGGATGCAGCCGGCGTCGGCGCACGATGCGAGCGGGTCGCCGATCTCGCCGCCGCGGTCGCCGCCGCGCGCGCGCTGACGCCGCCTGGCGGCGTGGTGCTGCTGTCGCCGGGCGCGCCCAGCTTCGACCAGTTTCACGACTACGCCGAACGCGGCAGAGCGTTCGCGACGCTGGCCGGTTTCGATGCCGGCGCGATCGCCGGTATCTCCGGCCTCGGCATCGCCTGAGGCCGCAAGCCGCTGCTAGACTCGCCGCACCCTACGGGGAGTAGCCGACCGCGGATCGCATCCGCGGGATCCGCGTCAACATGCTTGGCCCGTCGGCCATGGCGCGGATGATGTCCTCCGGCGAGACCGCAGGTTCACGCGCGCACCAGCCGGGCCGCCGCGCGTGGACCTTGCGCGTCCAAGCCCGGCGCCGGAGCCTGCATGCAAACCCTGCTGATCGCGCTGTCCACCGTCGCGCTCGCCGAGATCGGCGACAAGACGCAACTGCTGTCGCTGGTGCTGGCCGCCAAGTTCCGCCGGCCGTGGCCGATCGTGCTCGGCATCCTCGCCGCCACCCTGGTCAATCACGCGCTGGCCGGCGCGCTGGGCGAGCTGCTCGGCAACCTGCTGACGCCGTCGCTGCAGCGCTGGCTGGTCGGGCTGTCGTTCCTCGGCATGGCGTTGTGGACGCTGCAGCCCGATCGTCTGGATGCCGACGCCGATGCCTTGCCCGGCAGCGGACGCGGCGTGTTCGTCGCCACCGCAATCGCGTTCTTTCTTGCCGAGATGGGCGACAAGACGCAGATCGCGACGATGGTGCTGGCGGCGGATTTCCATCCGCTGTGGCAGGTGGTGCTGGGCACCACCCTGGGCATGCTGGCGGCCAATGCACCGGTGGTGTGGCTGGGCACGCGCCTTGCCGGGCGCCTGCCGCTGCGCGCCGCGCGGCTGACCGCGGCGGCGGTGTTTGCCGCGCTGGGGCTGTGGATCCTGCTGATCCCGCGCTGATCCGGTCGCGCCGCTATCCTCTGCCCATGGACGCCCTCGCCACCACCGCCGCGTTGCCGCTCGCACAGGCCGCGTCGCAGGCGCCGCTGATCGTGCTGATCGCCGGCGAAGCCTCCGGCGACCTGTTGGGCGCGGATCTGCTCGCTGCGCTGCGCCGGCTGCATCCGCGCGCGCGCTTCGCCGGCATCGGCGGTCCGCGCATGCGCGCGCAGGACTTCGAGGCCTGGCACGACATCAGCGAACTGTCGGTGATGGGGCTGACCGAGGTGCTGCCGCATCTGCCGCGACTGCTGCGCCTGCGCCGCGACCTCACACGGCGCCTGCTGGCCGCGCGCCCGGCGTTGACCATCGGCATCGACGCCCCCGACTTCAATCTCGGCCTCGAGCGCCGCCTCAAAGCCGCCGGCCTGCGGACCGTGCATTACGTCAGCCCGTCGGTGTTGGCTTGGCGCGAGAGCCGCGCCGCCAAGCTCGGCGCCAGCGCCGACCGCGTGCTGTGCCTGTTTCCGATGGAGCCGCCGATCTACGCCCGCCACGGCGTCGACGCACGCTTCGTCGGCCATCCGCTGGCCGACCGCTTTGCCGACGTGCCGGATCGCGCGGCGGCACGCGCGGCCCTGGGCCTGCCTGCGACAGCGCGCGTGCTGGCGCTGCTGCCGGGCAGCCGCCGCGGCGAGGTGGCGCTCCTGCTGCCGGATTTTCTTGCGGCCGCGGCGATTCTGTGCACACGCTTCCCGGACCTGCGGATCGCCATTCCCGCGGCCGACGCCGTGCTGCACGCGCGCATCGATGCCGCACTGGCCGCAAGCGCGCTGCCGACGACCGCGGCGCGCGTGCTCGACGGCCAGGCGCATACCCTGCTGACCGCCGCCGATGTCGCGCTGCTGGCCTCGGGCACCGCCGCGCTGGAAGCCGCGCTGGCGCAGTGCCCGATGGTGGTGGCCTACCGCATCGCGCCGCTGACGCACGCGCTGGTCAAGGGCCTCGGCCTGCTGAAGAGCGAGTACTACAGCCTGCCCAACATCCTCGCCGGCCGGAACCTCGTACCCGAACGGATGCAACGCGACTGCACCGGCCCGCGGCTGGCCGAGGCCGTGGCACGGCTGTTCGTAGATCCCGCTGCGGCGGCGGCACAGCGCGCCGCCTTTCCGGCGCTGCATGCCGCGCTGCGCGCACCCGGTAGCGCCACCGCAGCGGATGCTGCTGCACATGCGGCGCTGGAGCTGATCGGCGACGCGCCATGAAGCATCGGGGTGATGCCGCTGCCGTGACCGATCTGTTCGCCGCTGCGATCGTGCTGCCCGAACATATCGCCGGCGTCGACGAGGCCGGCCGCGGCCCGCTGGCCGGGCCGGTGGTGGTGGCCGCGGTGATCCTCGACCCGGCGCGGCCGATCGCGGGCCTGGCCGACTCGAAGACGCTGAGCGCGACGCGACGCGAGGCGCTATACGTGCTGATTCGCCAACGCGTGCGGGCCTGCAGCATCGTCAGCGTCGAAGTCGACGAAATCGATCGCCTCAACATCCTGCAAGCGACCCTGATCGGCATGGCGCGCGCACTGCGCGAACTCGACCCCGCGCCGCAGCTGGCCCTGGTCGACGGCAACCGCCTGCCGCACGACCTGCCCTGCGCTGCGCGCGCGATCGTGCGCGGCGACGCGCTGCAACCGGCGATCAGCGCCGCCTCGATCCTGGCCAAGGTCACCCGCGACCGCCGCATGCTCGAACTCGACGCCGAATTTCCCGGCTACGGCTTCGCCCGCCACAAGGGCT
The DNA here is from genome assembly GCA_035534135.1 of Rhodanobacteraceae bacterium. Taxonomy (GTDB): domain Bacteria; phylum Pseudomonadota; class Gammaproteobacteria; order Xanthomonadales; family Rhodanobacteraceae; genus Metallibacterium. Next base: position 5,448 of record DATLSL010000137.1, read on the forward strand.
ACCCGGCGCCCGCGCACCTGGCCGCGCTGGCGCAGCTCGGACCCTGCCGCGAACACCGCAGGAGCTTCGCGCCGGTGCGGCGCTGCCGGCTCGCGTAGCAGCGACTGCGCCCGGCGCAGCCTCTCTCTCGCGGCGCGCCTGTCAAGCTTGTCGCTGCCCCGCACCAAGGCTAGTCTGCGATGATTCGCCGTCCTGGATCGCCATGCCCGCGGGCTTCGTCCATCTGCAGGTCCACAGCGAGTATTCGCTGACCGACTCGATCATTCGCCTGCCGGAAAAGCCCGAATACGGCGACCCGGCCAAGGCGCCGCGACCCAACCTGATCAGCCGCGCGGTCGAGCTCGGCATGCCGGCGCTGGCGCTGACGGATGCGTCCAACCTGTTCGCGCTGGTCAAGTTCTATCAGGCCTGCGAGGCCGTCGGCATCAAGCCCATCGTCGGCTGCGACCTGTGGCTGCGCGATCCCGCCGACAGTGCGCCGCACCGGTTGACTCTGCTGTGCCAGGACCACCGCGGCTATCTCAACCTGTCGCGGCTGGTGTCGCGCGCCTGGCGCGAAGGCCAGCATGGTGGTCGCGCGCTGGTCGATCCGGCGTGGCTGACCGCGGCCCCGCAGGGCCTGATCGCACTGGTCGGGCGCGACAGCGGCGCGGGCCGGCTGGTGCTGGCCGGTGCCGAGCGCGAGGCCGGCGAGCGCCTGGCGGCGCTGCATGCGCTGTACCCCGAACGCCTGTATCTGCAGCTGACCCGCACCGGCCGCGAACACGAGGAGGCGTGGAACAGCGCGGCGCAGGTTCTCGCCGATCGTCTCGACCTGCCGCTGCTGGCCGGCAACGATGTGCGCTTTCTGGATCGCGAGGATTTCGAGGCGCACGAGGCGCGTGTGTGCATCCAGCAGGGCCGCGTGCTGGCCGATCCCAAGCGGCCGCGCGATTACGCGCCTGAGCAATATCTGAAATCGCCGCAGGCGATGGCGCAGGTGTTTGCCGATCTGCCCGAAGCGCTGGAAAACACCATCGAGCTGGCCAAGCGCTGCAACCTCGAGCTGAGCTTCGGCACCTACCACCTGCCGGCGTTTCCGGTGCCGGACGGGCAGACGCTGGAATCGCACATCCGCAGCGAGTCGCAGGCGGGCCTCGAGCGCCGGCTCAGCATGCATCCGCTGGCGCCGGGTTACGCCCGTGGCGACTACGCCGCACGCCTGGCCCGCGAACTCGACGTGATCGTGTCGATGGGGTTTCCGGGCTACTTCCTGATCGTCGCCGACTTCATCAACTGGGCCAAACGCAACGGCATTCCGGTCGGCCCGGGCCGCGGCTCGGGCGCCGGCTCGCTGGTCGCCTGGGCACTGGGCATCACCGACCTCGACCCGCTGCGCTACGGCCTGCTGTTCGAGCGCTTTCTGAACCCCGAACGCGTGTCGATGCCCGACTTCGACGTCGACTTCTGCATGGACCGCCGCGACGAGGTGATCGACTACGTCGCGCGCAGCTACGGCCGCGACCAGGTCAGCCAGATCATCACCTACGGCACCATGGCCGCCAAGGCGGTGGTGCGCGACACCGGTCGCGTGCTGGGGCATGCCTACGGGTTCGTCGATGCCATCGCCAAGCTGATTCCGACAACGCTCGGCATCACGCTGGCCGACGCGCTGGGCGAGAGCGAGGCCGCACGCAGGGACGCCAACCTCGCCTCACCCGAACTGATTCAGAGAGTGCGCGAGGACGACGAGGTGCGCGAGCTGATCGAGCTGGCGCGCAAGCTCGAGGATCTGGTGCGCAACGCCGGCAAGCACGCCGGGGGCGTGGTGATCGCGCCGGGACCGCTCACCGACTACTCGCCGCTGTATGCCGAGCCTGGCGGCGGCGGCGTGGTCACGCAGTTCGACAAGGACGACGTGGAAGCCGTGGGCCTGGTCAAGTTCGACTTCCTCGGCTTGCGCACGCTGACCATCATCGACTGGACGGTGAAGGCCATCAACGCGCGCCGCGCAGGGACGCGCCAGTGTCGCGACAGGCAGGATGCCGATAGCGACCGCCGCGAAGTTCCCGACGAGGCACCGCTCGACATCACCCAGCTGCCGCTGGACGATCCCGCGCCCTACGAGCTGCTCAAGCAGGCGCACACGGTGGCAGTGTTCCAGTTCGAATCCCCCGGCATGCGGCGCATGCTCAAGGACGCCAAGCCCGACCGCTTCGAGGACATCATTGCGCTGGGCGCGCTGTTCCGGCCCGGGCCGATGGACCTGATCCCCAGCTTCGTCGCGCGCAAGCACGGCCGCGAGGAAGTGCGCTATCCCGACGCACGCGTCGAGCCGATCCTGCGCGAGACCTACGGCATCATGGTCTACCAGGAGCAGGTCATGCAGATGGCGCAGATCGTCGGCGGCTACTCGCTGGGCGCCGCCGACCTGCTGCGCCGCGCGATGGGCAAGAAAAACGTCGAACAGATGGCCAGGGAGCGCGCCAAGTTCATCGCCGGCGCCGCCGGCAACGGCGTCGAGGCGGACAAGGCCGACGCCATCTTCGACCTGATGGAAAAGTTCGCCGGCTACGGCTTCAACAAGTCGCACGCCGCCGCCTACGCCATGGTCAGCTATCAGACCGCGTGGCTGAAGGCGCATTACCGGGCCGAGTTCATGGCGGCGACGTTGTCGTCGGACATGGAGAAGACCGACAAGGTCGTGGCCTTCCTCGAAGACGCGCGCGCCGGGGGGCTGAGCGTGCGCCCACCCGATGTCAATGCCTCGACGTACCTGTTCGCCGCCATCGACGCGCATGCGATCCGTTACGGTCTCGGCGCGATCAAGGGCGTCGGCCGCAGCGCCTGCGAAGCCATCGTCGCTGCGCGCGTCGAACGCGGCACGTTCCGCGATCTCGGTGATTTCTGCCGCCGCGTCGATCCCGGCAAGCTCAACAAGCGCGTATTGGAGGCCTTGATCCTGGCCGGAGCGATGGACGCGCTGGCGCCGCACCGCGCGATCCTGATGGCGCAGCTGCCGGAAGCGGTGAAGGCGGCCGAGCAGCAGCAGCGCGACCGCGCCGCCGGCCAGAACGACATGTTCGGCGAGCCGCTCGCGGCCGACGGCGAGACGGCGCCGCTGCCGCTGCCCGAGCTGCCGCCGTGGCCGCTGGAACAGCTGCTGGCTGGCGAGCGTGCCACGCTGGGGTTCTTCCTCAGCGGCCATCCCACCGATCCCTGGAAGGATCTGCTGACGCAGCTCGCCACCTGCCCGCTGGGCAGCATCGAGGCGCAGTACAAGCCGCCCGAACCTGCGCGCAGCGGTCGCCCGGTCGACACGCCGTGGACCGTGGCCGGCATGGTGATCGACGTGCGCCGCCGCGGCCAGGGCATGGCCATCGTCCAGCTCGAGGATGGCAGCGGTCGCATCGAGGCCAGCTTCTTCAACGAGGTGCTGGACGAGTACGGTCCGCTGCTGACCCGCGACGCGATCCTCATCGTCGAGGGCGGCCTGCGCCACGGTGACTTTGGCCTGTCGCTGCGCGCGCGCCGGGCGTGGTCGCTGGCGCAGGTCTGCGAAAGCCATGCGCGCCTGTTGCGGCTGCGGCTCAACGGCGTCGATGCCGACTTTCCGGTGCGCCTGCGCGAGGCGCTGGCGCCGTTCCGCGGCGGCCGCACGCCGCTGCTGCTGAGCGGCTACAGCAATGCCGGCGGGCAAGCCGATCTGGAGCTGGGCGAGGACTGGCGCGTGCATGCCCTGCCGGAACTGCTGCGCGCGCTGGGCAGCCTGCCCGGCGTGATCGCCGCCGAACTGCGGCTGGCGCGGCCGGCGGCCGGCTGACCGCCACTGTTGCGGCCGCTATACTGCGGCCTTTGCCGGGCGAACGGTTGCGAATGAACCCGAACTTCCTCGATTTCGAGCAACCCATCGCCGAACTGGAAGCCAAGCTGCAGGAGTTGCGGCAGGCCGGCCAGGGCCAGGCGCTCGACGTCGAGGATGACATCAGCCGGCTCGAACAGAAACTGCGCCAGCGCACCGCCGACATCTTCCGCGAACTGACGCCCTGGCAGATCACCCAGGTCTCGCGCCATCCGGCGCGACCGTACACGCTGGATTACCTCGGCGCGATCTGCGAAGAATTCCACGAACTCGCCGGCGACCGCGCCTACGCCGACGACGCCGCCATCGTCGGCGGACCGGCGCGGCTGGACGGCCGCGCGGTGATGGTGATCGGCCACCAGAAGGGCCGCGACACCAAGTCCAAGGTGCGCCGCAACTTCGGCATGCCGCGCCCCGAGGGTTATCGCAAGGCGCTGCGGCTGATGAAGATGGCCGAATGCTTCCAGCTGCCGCTGCTGACCTTCATCGACACCCCGGGCGCCTATCCCGGCGTCGGCGCCGAGGAGCGCGGCCAGAGTGAAGCCATCGCGCGCAACCTGATGGAAATGGCCGGCCTCAGGGTGCCGGTGATCTGCACGGTGATCGGCGAGGGCGGCTCCGGTGGTGCGCTGGCGATCGGCGTCGGCGACCGCACCCTGATGCTGGAATACAGCACCTATTCCGTGATCAGCCCCGAGGGCTGCGCCTCGATCCTGTGGAAGAGCGCCGACAAGGCCCGCGACGCCGCCGAGCAGCTCGGCCTGACCGCGCCGCGGCTGCTGGAACTGGGTCTGGTCGACAGCGTGATCCCTGAGCCTCTGGGCGGTGCGCATCGCGATCCGGACGCGATGGCCGCGACCTTGAAGAAGGTGCTGACCGACACCCTCGCCGAACTCGACAAGGTGCCGATCACGGACCTGCTGGAGCGTCGCTACCGCCGCCTGCGTGCCTATGGCGCCTATGCCGAATAGGCTGTTCGGCATCGATCCAGCGCGTCCCCGCAGGGCACCGGACACCGCGCCCTACCTCCCGACAAAGCGACGCCGGCACGAGGCCGGCGTCGCGATCGCTGCTGGAACGCTCGGCCTTACCAGTGATACGTCGCCGAGGCGTAGTAATACGCGCCGCTGAAGCCATAGGGCGAGGAACTGGGATAAGGCAAGATGCCGAGGAAATTGTTGGCGGCGTTGTTCTTGTCCGGATACTGGTTGGTGATGTTGTTGGCGCCCACCGTGAAGTTCCAGTTGTTCAACACATAGCCCACCGAAGCGTCCAACAGCACTTTGGCGCCGTAGGTCTGATCGCCCGCCGCCGTGCTGCCGTAAGACGTCCAGCTGCCGTAGCGTGTGGCCTGACCGTGCACGCGCCAGTTGCCCATGCTCCAGTCGGCTGCCAGGAATGCCTTGTCCTTGGGCGTGCCGACGGTGATGCGCCCCTGATTCGGGCGATCGATGACTGGAAGCGTCAGGCCCGCCAGTCCCAGCTGCGGCGGATTGGGCGCGATCGAGAGGATGGTGGTCTTGTTGTAGTTGAGCCCACCGGTGAACTTCAGCGTGCTGCTGTCGCTGAGTCGCACGGGATAGGTGCCCACCACATCGACGCCACGCGTGCGGGTATTGACCGCGTTGGTGAAGAATGCGCCGCCGCCCACTCCGTTGATGCCGACCGAAGACAGATAGTTGGCAACCGCCTGACCGGTGAGGGCACCGCTCAGGATAACCCGGTTGTCGATGGTGATCTGATACATGTCGACCGTGGCATAGAGACCGCTCTCGGGCGTGAAGACCAGACCAAAGCTGTAGTTCTTGGACTTCTCGGGCTGCAGCGGCTGCGCGCCCAGCGCAATCGCAGCGGGGTTGTTGACCGGGAAGGTGCGTACCGTGAACGGCTGCAGGGGGCCTCCGCTGGGCGGCGACAGGAAAAA
>DATLSL010000138.1:0-18695 GCA_035534135.1 Rhodanobacteraceae bacterium
TGGGCTTCGGCTTCGCGCACCACGCGCTGGGCCTCGTGCTCGTCCAGCAGATCGGCGGGCAGCGCCAAGGCCTCGCCGCCCGCAGCACGGACGCGCGCGGCGAGTGCGTCGAGCCGGTCGGCACGGCGCGCAACGAGGGCCACTCGTGATGCCAGGGGGTGAGGACTCATGGTGGGACTCCGGCAGGGTCGATCCATCATTGTCGCGCAATGCGCTGCGCCGCGAGCCGGCGCAGCATCAAGACGCAGGGTGAGTCAGGGAATGCCGTTCGCGCAGCCACGGAAGGTGGCGCCGGTGACCTCCAGCATCGCCGTCCAGGCAAAGTGCTCGCTGCCGATACTGCAGCCACCGGGGCGGACGGTGAGCCGTACCCACCCGTGATTGGCGGTGAAGATCACCGTTCCGGACCGCAGGCGCTGCCGCAGCACGCCGCTGTAGGTGCGGCGCACCTGGCCATCGCCGATCACGGTGTCCAGACGGCGCGCGCGCTCCTCGCCGTAGATGAAGGCGTTCCAGCCGCTTGGCCTGAGGCCCAGCGCGGATACGATGGGAGGGGCATTGGGCACCACCACGGGCACTGGCGCCTCGGACCGTGGCGCTGGTGCCGCCGGCGGCACCCACGCCAGCAACAGGGCCAGTGGGGTCGAGGTCCCGGTGGCGGGCACGACGACCGCGTGTGGCAACCGCCACAGCGTGGTGCCATGCGCGTCCTCGATGCGCGCCTGCAGCACGTGCCGCACGGAGGCATCGACCGATCCGCGCGCGACCTCGATCTCGAATGTCGCCGGCGAGCCACGCACCGGCCGGCTGATCTGCGCCAGATCGCGCGCGCCGCCAGGGCCCTGTTGCGTCAGCGTCACCAGCGCGTGCGCGCCCGGTGGCATGGCGATCCGCTCGCGCCACAGCAGGCTGCCGGCATACACCAGCGGCGGTGGCGCGGGCGGCGGCGCCGGCTTCGGCGGCAGTGGCGCACAGGCGGAAAGCACCAATACCAGCAACGTCGTGGTCCATGCACGCGCGGTTCTCACGCTGACGACACGCATCACGCCCCCCTTGTGGCGATCTCGGGCCTCACGGCAGCCAGAGTAACGCGTCGCGCAGGCTGCGACAGCGGGCCGTGCTTGATTCCGTGACCGCTGCCATCACTTTACGCACCAGGAGATCACCATGCCTGCCCCGATCGAAATCGCCTGCCCCCGCTGTGGCGCGGTCAATCGCGTCCCCGATAGCCGCCTCGGCGATGCCCCGGCCTGCGGCCGCTGTCACCAGCCGCTGTTCGACGGCCACCCGGCCGCGCTGACCGACGCCAACTTCGCAGCACTGATCGAGCACACGCAGATTCCGCTGATCGTCGACTGCTGGGCCGCATGGTGCGGGCCGTGCCGCCAGTTCGCGCCGGTGTTCGAGCAGGCCACGCGCCAGCTCGAACCGCAGCTGCGCTTTGCCAAGCTGGATACCGAGGCCAACCCGGCCAGCGCCGGCCGCCTTGGCATCCGCAGCATCCCCACGCTGATCGCCTTCCGCGAGGGACGCGAGATCGCCCGCGTCTCCGGCGCGCTGCCGCTGCCGCAGTTCAGCGCGTGGCTGCGCCAGCAGGGCCTGATCGCCGGCGCGTGATACAAGGCGCGGCATGCGCCGCATCGTCATCGATCGTCCCGGAGGCTACGACCGCCTGCGCCTGGTCGAGGAGCCCGACCCGTCGCCCGCCGCCGGCGAGGTGCTGATCGACGTCGACGCGGCCGGCGTCAATTATGCCGACAGCATCGTGCGCATGGGTCTGTACGCCTCGGCGAACAAATTGCACGGCTATCCGATCACGCCGGGCTTCGAGGTCGCCGGGCGGGTCATCGCGCTGGGCGCGGACGTGCATGATTTCGCGATGGCGGATCGCGTCGTCGCGCTGACCCTGTTCGGTGGCTACAGCAGCCGCCTGCGGGTGCCTGCGGATCAGGTCTTCGCGCTGCCGACGGCGCTTAACGCCATGCATGCGGCCGGCCTGCCGACCGTGTTTCTGACCGCCTGGTTCATGACGACGCAGCAGGTGCTGCCGCGGCCCGGCGATATCTGGCTGGTGCATTCGGCGGCCGGTGGTGTCGGCTCGGCGCTGTGCCAGCTGGGACGCCTGGCCGGCTGCCGGGTGATCGGCGTGGTCGGCGCCACGCACAAGATCGCGCACGCCGCGGCCATGGGCGCCACGATGGTGATCGACAAGTCCGTGCAGGATCCGTGGTGCGAGGTACGCCGCCTGGCACCGGAAGGCTGCCAGGCGATCTTCGATGCCAACGGTGTCAGCACGCTCGCCCGCAGCTACGCGCATCTCGCCGTGGCTGGAAAACTCTGCGTCTACGGCTTCGCCAGCATGCTGCCGCGCAACGGCCGCCTGAACTGGCTTGCGCTGGCGCGCGACTGGCTGCGCACGCCGCGCTTCAACCCGCTCGACATGACCCGGTTCAACCGCAGCGTGCTGGCCTGCAACCTGAGCTTCCTTGCCGCCGAAGCGCCACGGCTGGCCGAGGGCATGCGCTGGCTGCTCGAACGCTTCGCGGATCGCCGCCTGCAGCCCTTGCCGGTGCAGACCTTCACCCTGGCGCAGGCCGCGGACGCGCAACGACGCATCGAGTCGGGGCAAAGCGTCGGCAAACTGGTACTGATCCCCTGAGGGGGCGGCGACGAGCGCTTCAGGTGAGACGCCGCCACAGCCACGGCAGCATGCACAGCAGCAGGCCCAGCACGACGATCCACAGGCTGCTGGTAACGACGAAGGTCATGCCGACCAGCCCGGCGCCGGCGACCATCACGATCGGTTCGCCCTGCTTCTTGCCAAAGATGAAGTAGCCGGAACCGATGGCGCCGAACAGCACGCCCCACAGCAGGGCGGCGGTGGTGAGTCCGAACATCAGCGTGGCGGCGGGGTGCATGGACGCTCAGACCGCATCCCGTTGCCGATGTTCCCGCGCCGCGCCGCGGCGGATTCGGCAATCCGAGCGCAACCGGCTAAAGTGGCAGACCCAACGCCTTGCGCGGGCCGCCGCCGCGGTCGCTGCGCGCTTCGAGATCGTGCCATGTCCACTGACCTTCCCGCGCCGGCCGCCGTCGGCTTCCGCGATCTTGGCCTGCCCGAACCGCTGCTGCGTGCGCTGGTCGACGTCGGTTATGAAACCCCCTCGCCGATCCAGGCAGCGACCATCCCGCCATTGCTGGCCGGTCGCGACCTGCTCGGCCAGGCGCAGACCGGCACCGGCAAGACCGCGGCCTTCGCCCTGCCGCTGCTGGCGCGCCTCGACCTCGCCCGCGCGCAACCGCAGGTGCTGGTGCTGGCGCCGACTCGCGAGCTGGCGATCCAGGTCGCCGAGGCATTCCAGCGCTACGCGATGCACCTGCCCGGCTTCCACGTGCTGCCGATCTACGGCGGCCAGGGCTACGGCCCGCAGCTCGCGGGCCTCAAGCGCGGTGCGCACGTGGTGGTCGGCACGCCCGGCCGCGTGATCGACCATCTCGAGCGCGGCACGCTCAAGCTCGACGGCCTTGCCTGCCTGGTGCTGGACGAGGCCGACGAGATGCTGCGCATGGGCTTCATCGACGACGTCGAGAAAGTGTTCGCACGCACACCGCCGACGCGCCAGGTAGCGCTGTTCTCGGCGACGATGCCGACGCCGGTGCGGCGCATTGCGCAGAATCACCTGCGCGATCCCGCCGAGATCACCATCGCTGCCAGAACCACCACCGCGCCCAATACCCGCCAGCGCTACTGGTCGGTCAGCGGCATGCACAAGCTCGACGCGCTGACGCGCATCCTCGAGGCCGAGCCGTTCGACGCCATGCTGGTGTTCGCGCGCACCAAGCAGTCCACCGAGGAGCTGGCGGGCAAGCTGGCCGCGCGCGGTTTCTCCGTCGCCGCGATCAACGGCGATGTCGCCCAGCCGCTGCGCGAGCGCGCCGTGCAGCAGCTCAAGGACGGTCAGATCGACATCCTGGTCGCCACCGACGTCGCCGCACGTGGCCTCGACGTCGACCGCATCAGCCACGTGCTCAACTACGACATCCCCTACGACACCGAGTCCTACGTGCATCGCATCGGCCGCACCGGCCGCGCCGGCCGCAGCGGCGAGGCGATCCTGTTCGTCGCGCCGCGCGAACGCGGCATGCTGCGCGCGATCGAGCGCGCCACGCGTCAGCCGATCACGCCGATGAGCCTGCCCAGCGTCGGAGCAGTCAACGACCGCCGTATCGCGCGCTTCATGCAGCGCATCGGCGATGCGCTCGCCGCCGGTGGCCTGGAGCCGTTCCAGGCGCTGGTCGAGCAATACGAGCAGGCGCACAACGTGCCGGCACTGGAGATCGCCGCGGCGCTGGCGCGCATCGCCCAGGGCGACGCGCCGCTGCTGCTGGAGGAATCGGCGCAGCCGATGCACATCGAAGAGCGTCCGTCACGCACACCGCGTGGCGACAGCGCACGCGCGCCCCGTGGCGACAGTGCACGTGCACCGCGTGACCGCGACGCGACCGCGACACGCGCGCCCGCCGCACACCGCGCGCGCGGTGGACCTACGAGAGAACGCGCCGACAGCGGCCCGGAAGCCGGCTTCGAGACCTATCGCATCGAGGTGGGCAAGATGCACGGCGTGCGTCCGGGCAATATTGTCGGCGCAATCGCCAACGAGGCCGGACTGGACAGCAAGAACATCGGACGTCTGCGCATCCTCGACGCGCACAGCCTGATCGATCTGCCCAGCGAAATGCCCGCCGAACTGCTGCAGCACCTGCGCAAGGTCTGGGTGTCGGGCCAGCAGCTGCGCATCGCCCGTGCCGCTGACGGCCCGACGCCGACCCGGCGCGCCGACGCCAGTGGCCGGCCGCGTTCGGGGCCCGGCGGGCGTCCGTTCAAGCCCAAGGCGCGCCCGCCGCGCTGAAGCCCGACGCGGCCGCGTGCGATGATCGCCGGCGTCCCTACTCGAGGATCCGCGCATGCTCCCGTTCTGGCCCGCCGTCATCACCCTGCTGATCGTGCTGCTGCTTTTTGCCACCGCGTGGAGTGTCGGCGGCGCGCGCGGCCGTTATGGCATCAAGGCGCCGGCGACCAGCGGCCATCCGGCCTTCGAGCGGATTTTCCGCGTCCAGATGAACACCCAGGAAGCCGCGTTGATGGCACTGCCGGCGCTGTGGATCGCCGCCTGGTACGGCAATCCCGATTACGCCGCGATCGCCGGTGGCGTCTGGATCACGGCGCGCGTGTGGTACGCGGTGGCTTACAGTCGCGACGCAGACAAGCGTGGGCCAGCCTTCAGCCTCGGCGCCCTCGCCCTGGTGGCATTGATCGTGATCGCGGCCTCCGGGCTGCTGCGCGCCGCCGGCCTCTGACCGGCTGCAACCCCTGATGCTGCGCCACGCGCTCGCCTTCATCCCGCTGGCATTTGCCGCCCTGCTGCCGCTGGTCAACCCGGTCGGCTCGGCGCTGATCCTGCTCGGCATGGTCGGCCAGGCGCCACCGGCGGTGTATCGCCAGCTGGCCGCGCGCATCGCCATCGGCATGGTGATCTTCGTCGCCGTGATCGAACTGCTGGGCTCGTGGATCCTGAAGTTCTTCGGCATCTCGCTGCCGGTGGTGCAGGTCGGCGGCGGACTGACGCTGGCGGCGATGGGCTGGAACATGCTCAACGCCCGCGATGCCGCAGCCGGCAACGACGCGCAGCCCCCGCTGCCGGATGCCGCATCGCCGATGGACCGGGTGTTCTATCCGTTGACGTTTCCGCTGACCGTCGGTCCCGGTGTGATCGTGGTGGTGCTGACGCTCAGCGCGCATGCCTCCGGCGGGCACTGGCAGGCCAGTCTGCTGGCGCATGGTGCAATCCTGGCCGCCACGCTGATGCTGGCGCTGCTGGTGTACGTCAGCTACGCCTACGCACCCAAGCTGGCGCGCCTGATTCCGCAGCACGCCTTCAACGGCGTGCAGCGGCTGATCTCGTTCATCCTGCTGTGTATCGGGGTGCAGATTGCCTGGGGCGGGCTGGATACGCTGATACGTTCGCTGCAGCACTGAGCGCGCGGGAGCGCATCCGTCGCGCCCGCCGATCGCGGCACGGCGCCAGCGTCGTTGACGGCGACAGCCCCGTGCCTACGCACGCGCTCAACGCGGCGGAAGCAGTTGTGCAATCTCCAGCGCGGCAACCCGGCGCAGCAGTCGCGGGCTGAGGTAGGCGTGCGAGCCGCAGGGCATCAGGCCGGCGTCAAGGAAGGCATCGAGATACCACGCTGGACTGCGGCGGATGTAGCCGCGGGTGTCGCCGCCGGCACTGTCGCGGTCGGTGCAGACCTCGATGAAGGCCAGGCCCTCGAGCAGTTCACCGAATCCCGACAGCCCCGCGCGCAGTTCGGCCGCCGGCACGTAGTGCAGCATGTCGGCGCAGACGATCAGATCGAACCGCTGCTCGAAACGCAGCGCCGCCAGATCACCGAAGCGCGCCAGACCGATGCGCCGCGCACGGCCGTAGCGCTCGACCACGTAGGTGCTGGCATCCAGCCCGCGGTAGTCGATGCCCGGCCGCAGTCGCCGCAGTGGCGCGCGCCAGAGGCCTTCGCCGCAGCCGATGTCGAGCACGCTGCGCAGCGGCCGGCCGAGGTAATACTCGGCCAGCGCCACCACCATCCGAACCTTGCGCGCTCGCTGCGCCTGCGAGCCGACGCGATACTCGGGATCGCGGTACCAATGGTCGAAATAGGCACGGTCATAGGTCTTGGTCATGCCGCGGATGATGCCGGCGAAAGACCGGGTGCGACAGCCCGATGCGGCGTCGGCCGCGGCGGCCTGCCCGCCAGACCGGTCGTCCCGGGCAGGCCGATCTTGTTTGCGGCACCGCAGCAGGAGGACGATAATCCACGGCTCGGCCAGCGCCCCCGCGCGGGTCTGCGGAGATATCCATGTCCGACATCGTCATCGTTGGCGCCAAGCGCACCGCCATCGGTTCCTTTCTCGGCCAGTTCAACGGCGTACCCACCCCGACCCTGGGTGCCACCGCCATCCGCGCGGCGCTGGCGCATGCCGGGCTGGGCGGCGAGACGGTCAGCGAGGCCATCATCGGCTGCGTGCTGCCGGCCGGTCTGGGCCAGGCACCGGCGCGGCAGGCGGCGCTGGCGGCCGGACTGTCGTCCGCGGCCGGATGCACAACGATCAACAAGGTCTGCGGCTCGGGCATGAAGGCGATCATGCTGGGCCACGATCTGATCCGCGCCGGCAGTGCCGAGGTGGTGGTGGCCGGCGGCATGGAATCGATGACCAACGCGCCGCATCTGCTGCCGGGCTCGCGCAACGGCATCCGTTACGGCGATGCGACCCTGATCGACCACATGGCCTGGGACGGTTTGACCAACCCCTACGACGGTGTGGCGATGGGGGTCTTTGGCGAGAGCTGTGCCGACAAGTACCACTTCAGCCGCGAACAGCAGGATGCCTTTGCTGCCGAGTCGGTGCGCCGTGCGCTGGCAGCGCAGCAGTCGGGCGCGTTTGCGGGCGAAATCGTCGCGGTGCGGGTCAAAGGTCGAAAAGGCGAGGTCGAGGTCAACACCGACGAGCAGCCCGGCCGCTGCGACATCGGCAAGATCCCCAGCCTCAAGCCGGCCTTCCGCAAGGACAACGGCACCATCACCGCCGCCAGTTCGTCGAGCATTTCCGACGGCGCCGCCGCACTGGTGCTGCTGGCCGCCGAAGATGCCGCCCGTCGCGGCATCAAGCCGCTGGCCCGCATCGTCGCCCACGCCACCCACTCGCAGGCACCGGAGTGGTTCACCACCGCGCCCGTCGGCGCCATCCAGAAGCTGTTGGCGAAAACCGGCTGGAACGTCGACGACGTCGATCTGTTCGAGATCAACGAGGCCTTCGCCGTCGTCGCCATGGCGGCGATGACCGAGCTCGGACTGCCGCACTCCAAGGTCAATGCGCACGGCGGGGCTTGCGCTCTCGGTCATCCGATCGGCGCCAGCGGCGCACGCATCGTGGTCACCCTGCTGCATGCGCTGACCGCGAGCGGCGGTCGCCGCGGCATCGCGTCGTTGTGCATTGGCGGCGGCGAGGCGACTGCGATCGCGATCGAACGGCTCTGAGCGCTGTTCGGCTATTATCAGTGCCGGCAGCCGCATTGAACTGTCGTTGCATTGCGAAATCACAGCCGAATGCTCAAGGCCCCGGCAGCCGGCTGGTTTTACTGGACTCTGGCGCGCGCCCAACGGACGCGCTCTAATAACGGGGCCACCATGTTGGCATTCCACGGCATAAGGAGAAAGACAATGAAGTTCACCCGTATCGTTCTCGCCGCGTCACTGGTCGCTCTGCTGGCTGCTTGCAGCCACAGCGAGCAGTCCGCCGAGACCCCGGCCCCCGCCGCTTCGGCACCAGCAGCGGCTCCGGCCGAGCAGGCTGCTCCGGCTCCGGCTGCCACCGCTGCTCCGGCTCCGGCTTCCACCGCGGCTCCGGCTCCGGCTGGCACGGCGAAGGCCGGCGGCTGATTGCCGCAGGTTTCAGCGAACGCCCGAACCGGCCGCGCAAGCGGCCGGTTCTTTATGGGTTCGCCGGTTTCATCGCCCCTGGCTGCTCTGGCAATCCGTAAGGATCGGGGACTTGCCCCGCACCGCGAACGTGATTCAATGACGGGGCCAAAAATCGCTTTGGCCTCCACTGCTCAGGGGATTGTCATGAAATTTGCCCGTATCGCGCTCGCATCCTCGCTGCTGGTCGTGCTCGCCGCCTGCAGCCACGAAGAGTCCTCAACCACCGCTCCGGCGACCAGCGCCACGGCTGCCGCACCGGCCGCAAGCACACCCGCCGCAGCCAGCACGGCCATGCCGGCGGCCCCGGCCACCGCCGCGACCGCGGCCGCGCCAGCAGCCAGCGCTCCGGCACCTGCCAGCAGTGCCGCGCCTGCGAAGAAGTCCGGCGGCTGATACATTCCGCATCTCCGCTCTAGTGCCCGAACCGGCCGCTCTGTGCGGCCGGTTCGCTTGGGCTGCCGGCACGCCCCGTATCATCGCGGCCCCGCTCTCCCGGAAGCACCCGCATGACCGTGCTTGAGTCCCGTCTTGATCCACGCAGCGACGAGTTCCAGGCCAACGCGGTGCAGTTGCGCGCACAGGTTGTGGCGCTGCGCACCGCTCTGGCGCGTGTCGCCGAAGGCGGCGGCACCAAGGCACGCGACAAACACACCGCACGCGGCAAGCTGCTGCCGCGCGAGCGCATCGACGCCCTGCTCGATCCGGGCTCGCCCTTCCTCGAGCTGTCGCCACTGGCCGCGCACGGCCTGTACGACGACCATGCGCCTGCGGCGGGACTGATCACCGGTATCGGCCGCGTCAACGGTACCGAGGTAATGGTGGTCGCCAACGACGCCACGGTGAAGGGCGGCACCTATTTCCCACTGACGGTCAAGAAACACCTGCGTGCGCAGGAGATCGCGCTCGAGAATCACCTGCCTTGCGTCTATCTGGTCGATTCCGGCGGTGCCTTCCTGCCGCTGCAGGACGAGGTGTTCCCGGACCGTGAGCATTTCGGCCGCATCTTCTACAACCAGGCGCGCATGAGCGCGCTGGGCATCGCCCAGATCGCGGTGGTGATGGGCTCCTGTACCGCTGGCGGCGCCTACGTGCCGGCGATGAGCGACGAGACCATCATCGTCAAGGACCAGGGCACGATCTTTCTCGGCGGACCGCCGCTGGTGAAGGCGGCGACCGGCGAGATCGTCGACGCCGAGGCGCTGGGCGGCGCGGACGTGCATACGGCCATCTCGGGCGTCGCCGATCACTACGCCGAGAGCGACCGCCACGCCCTGGCGCTGGCGCGTGAGGCGGTCGGCCGCCTCAACCGCGTCAAGCCGATGCCGCTGGCGCTGCGGGAGCCCGTAGTGCCGCGTTATCCGGCCGAAGAACTCTACGGCGTGATTCCGCAGGACATCCGCCGCCCCTACGACGTGCGCGAGGTGATCGCGCGTCTGGTCGACGGCTCGGAATTCCACGAGTTCAAGGCGCGCTACGGCAAGACCCTGGTCACCGGTTTTGCCCATCTCCATGGCTACCCCGTGGGCATCGTCGCCAACAACGGCATCCTGTTTTCCGAATCCGCGCTGAAGGGCACGCACTTCGTCGAGCTGTGCAACCAGCGCGGCGTGCCGCTGGTATTCCTGCAGAACATCACCGGCTTCATGGTCGGCAAGAAATACGAAAACGCCGGCATCGCCAAGGACGGTGCCAAGATGGTGACCGCGGTGGCCTGCTCCGCGGTACCCAAGTTCACCGTGGTGATCGGCGGCAGTTTCGGCGCTGGCAACTACGCGATGTGCGGCCGCGCCTACGGCGGGCGCTTCCTGTGGATGTGGCCCAACGCACGCATCAGCGTGATGGGCGGCGAGCAGGCCGCCGGCGTGCTGGCCACCGTCAAGCGCGACAGTCTGGAAGCCGCCGGCAAGACCTGGAGCGCCGTGGACGAGGAAGCCTTCAAGGCGCCGATCCGCGAACAGTACGAACGCCAGGGCCATCCCTGGTACGCCAGCGCGCGCCTGTGGGACGACGGCATCATCGATCCTGTCGACACTCGCCGCGTGCTGGGGCTGGCGATCTCGGCCAGCATCAATGCGCCGATCGAACCGACGCGTTACGGCGTGTTCCGGATGTGACCCTTGCCGTCCCTCTGTCGGCTGGAGAAGAGAGAGAGGGTGCAAGTCACGCGACCAGCGCCCTGCTTAGCCGCCGCTGGGCGACGATGCGCGTTACTCAGAAGAACTCGTATTCCAGCTGGAAGCGCAGCGTGCGATCCGGCGAGCCGTTGACGCTGCCGAACAGCAGCGCGGCGTCGTACTTCAACGCACGCCCCGCACCCAGCGCCGTGCGTCCGAAGAACGCCGGGCCGAGCTTGTTCTCGGCGGCATGCAGGCTACCGATGCGGCCGAACGAACCGAAACCCTGCAGGCCGGGCTCGAACAGCACGTTGCCGCGCCACTTCCATTGCCAGGCGTATTCAAATTCGGTGCCGGGCTCGCGATCGCGGCTAAGGCCACGTTTGAACAGCAGGTTGAGGTTGACCAGGGCGCGTCCGAACTCCTTCTGCAACATCGGCCCCAGTTCGACGTAGTTCTTCTTCGCCAGCCGATCGCGGGCGATCT
Organism: Rhodanobacteraceae bacterium; assembly: GCA_035534135.1. Lineage (GTDB taxonomy): Bacteria > Pseudomonadota > Gammaproteobacteria > Xanthomonadales > Rhodanobacteraceae > Metallibacterium. The sequence goes on from DATLSL010000138.1 coordinate 11,139, forward strand.
CGGCGAACAGGCCAAGATCCATCCAGTGCTCGCCGATCTCGGTCAGCTGGAACACGTTCTCCCATTCGTAGCCCTCGACCCGCGCGGCGCTGCCCGGCGTCTTCGCATAAAACACCGCGAGCTCGGTGAACCAGCGTGGCGCGATGCCGTAGCCGATGTCGGTGACGTACTGCTGCGCGTGGCTGGCCGGATTGCCGGGCCAGTCGAGCGCGCCGCCGCGGAATTCGATCTCCCACTCGCGGTAGCTGACCTGCGGCAGGTAGACCGTCTCCGCCGGACCGGCCTGCGTCAGTGCCGGGACGCACGCGAACAGCAGCGCGAGCGCATGGAAGAAGCGGTGAATCATTCGATTGCGGATCATTGGGACACCCCTGGGGCCTGGAATCGAAGCGAATGGAACCTACGCGCCGCGACGGCGCGTTGATTTAGGGTCAGGGAGAACTCAGTCGATCACGGTTCGCCGCGGCAGCGCCGCGTGCATCGTGCGCAGCGTCCTGCCCGCGAGACGCATGCCGACGGCCAGCAGCATCGCCGTCGCCAGCCAGGCCAGCAGTTGGATCGGCACCGGCCGCGCGGTGTAGCCCACCAGCACATGCAGCGCCTGGCCCGGCAGCGAGCGCTCGCTGAGCAGCGTGGAGCTGTTCCACAACGGTTCGCCCAGCGCCGGCAGCAGATCCGCCTGCACCAGGAACGCCACCGCGTCGGCCGCCAGCCCGGCCGCCAGCAGGATCAGCAGCGTGTTGGTCGCGCCGAAGAAATGCCGCAGCGGGATGCGCAACAGGCCGAAATACAGCAGCAGGCCGACCGTCACGCCGGCGGCAACGCCCAGCGCCAGTCCCGTGCCGAGATGGCCGGCACCGCCGGCGAGCATGCCGTAGAGGAACAGCACCACCTCGGAGCCCTCGCGCAGCACCGCCAGCGCGACCACCGCGACCAGCACGGCCAGCGGGCTGGCGCCGGCGCGCACCGACTTGCCGACGTTCTGCATCTGCGTCGCCAGTGCGCGTCCATGGGACGCCATCCACACGACATGCCAGGCGATCATCAGCACCGCCGCCAGCAGCACGCTGGCGTTGAAGACTTCCTGGCCGACGCCGCTGAACAGCGCGGCGATGCGGCCGGCGCCCAGCGCCACCAGCACCGCGCCGAGCACGCCGAGGCCCATGCCGGCAAAGAGCGCCGCACCGCGACGCGGCACGCCGCGCGTGGCCGCGGCCACGATCGAGATGATCAGCGCCGCCTCGAGCACTTCACGAAAAACCAGCAGGGCAATCGCGAGCATGGCGTCACTCCACGCGCAGCACGCCCTGCGCCGTGGCAGGGTTGAACTCGCCGAAGAAACGGTACTGCCCCGGCCGCAGCGGACCGACGAAGATCACCGTGCTGCTGTTGGGCAGGATCACCTTCTCGCGGTTGAAGTCGTTGCTCTCGAATTCCTCCGGCGTGGCGTCGCGATTCTCGACCAGCAGCTTGACCTTGGTGTTAGCGGGAATCGTCAGCGTCGCCGGCTGGAAGCGGTGATTCGCGATCAGCAGACGGAACTGCGGCGGTTCCGCGGCGGTCGCCGAACCCAGACCGATCGTGGCGAAAAGCAGGAAACGGGCGAGAAGCGGCATGTGCTTGGCTCTCATCAGACAACTTAATGATAACGATTCGCATTCGCTATAGCAAGAGGGCAAGACCCGGCCCGTTATCATTCCCCCCTGCTCCGGGAGTTCGCATGTCCAGCCCGCTCGAGATCACGCGCAAGGGAGCTGTCACCTTCCTGACCCTGGCGCGGCCACAGGTGCACAACGCGTTTGATGATGAATTGATCGCTCGATTGAACGACGCCCTGCTCGCGATCGACGCCGATCCGGACGTGCGCGTCGTGGTACTGACCGGTACCGGCGGCACATTCTCTGCCGGGGCGGACCTGGGCTGGATGCGGCGCATGGCCGCCGCCGGGGCCGAGGAAAACCGCGCCGACGCGCTGCGCCTCGCCGCACTGATGCGCACGCTCAACTTCCTGACCAAGCCGACGATCGCGCGCGTCAACGGCGCGGCCTACGGCGGCGGCGTCGGTCTGATCGCCTGTTGCGACATCGCGATCGGGATCGAGGGTGCCAAGTTCGCGCTGAGCGAGGTCAAGCTCGGCCTGGTGCCGGCGGTGATCTCGCCCTATGTCGCCGCCGCAATCGGCCCGCGCCACGCGCGGCGACTGTTCGTCAGCGGCGAGGTGTTCGACGCCGCCGAGGCCACGCGCATCGGCCTGCTGCACCAGTGCGTGCCGGCGAGCGAGTTCGACGCCGCCATCGATCGCGCCCTGCATGCACTGGGCAAGGGCGGCCCGCTGGCCCAGCACGAAGCCAAACGTCTCGCGCTGCGTCTGGCCGGGATGACCCCGGACAGCGCCGATGCGCTCGATCGCGAACACGCCGCGCTGATCGCCGCACTGCGCGTTTCGCCGGAAGGTCAGGAAGGCCTCGGCGCCTTCCTCGACAAGCGGCCGCCGCGCTGGGTCAGACCCGCCGAATGAGCACGACCCCACGCATGTTCCAACGCATCCTCATCGCCAACCGCGGCGAGATCGCCTGCCGCATCATCCGCACCTGCCGACGGATGGGGATCGAAACCGTCGCCGTGTACTCGCAAGCCGACGCCGGTGCCCAGCACGCGCGGTTAGCCGATCGCGCGCTGCCGATCGGCGGGCCACGGCCGCAGGACAGTTATTTGCGCGGCACGGCGATCATCGCGGCGGCGCAAGCCGGCGGCGCCGAGGCCATCCACCCCGGCTACGGTTTTCTCTCGGAGAGCGCTGACTTCGCCGAGGCCGTCGAACACGCGGGCCTGGCGTTCATCGGCCCGCGCGCGGCGTCGATGCGTGCGATGGGCTCCAAAGCCGGCGCCAAGGACCTGCTGGCCGCGCACGGCGTGCCGGTGGTGCCCGGCTACACCGGGGAAGATCAGCATCCGCAGCAGCTCGCGCGCGAGGCCGCGCGCATCGGCTTTCCTCTGATGATCAAGGCCGCGCACGGCGGCGGCGGCAAGGGCATGCGCATCGTGCGCGCCGCGGACGCATTCGCCGAGGCGCTGGGTTCCTGCCAGCGCGAGGCCAGGAACGCCTTCGGCCGCGACCGCGTGCTGCTCGAACGCTATGTCGAGACCCCGCGCCATATCGAGTTCCAGATTTTCGGCGATGCGCACGGCCAGGTGATCCACCTCGGCGAGCGCGAATGCTCGGCGCAGCGGCGCTACCAGAAGGTGTTGGAGGAAACGCCCTCGCCTTTCCTGACGCCGGATCTGCGTGCGCGCATGGGCGAAGCCGCCGTGGCTGCCGGGCGGGCGCTGGACTACGTCAACGCCGGCACGGTGGAGTTCATCGTCGGGCCGCTGGGCGATTTCCATTTCATGGAGATCAACACCCGCCTGCAGGTCGAGCATCCGGTCACCGAAATGGTCACCGGACTGGACCTTGTCGAATGGCAGCTGCGCATCGCCGCCGGCGAGCCGCTGCCATTGGCGCAGGACCAGGTACGCACGACCGGCCACGCCATCGAGTTGCGCTTGTACGCCGAAGACCCGGCGCAACATTTCCTGCCGGGATCGGGGTGCCTCGACCGACTCGAACTGCCGTCGCCCTCATTCCGCGTTCGCATCGATACCGGCGTGATCGAAGGCGACACGGTGACGATCTTCTACGACCCGATGATTGCCAAGCTGATCGTCCATGATGCCGACCGTCCGCGCGCGCTGGCGCGCATGCGCGAGGCGCTGGCGGCGTGCTCGATCGATGGCCTGAAATCCAACATCGCCTTTCTCGAGGCGCTGGTGCGCCATCCGGCCGTGGTCGAAGGCCGCATCGACAGCGGCTACCTCGACTGTCATCTCGATGAGTTCCTGCCCGCCGACGGCATGCCGGACCCGCAGGCGCTCACGGCGGCGGCGCTGGCGGTATTGCTCGACGACGAGGCGCGCGTCGCGCGGCCCGCCACCGACGCCGATCCCCACTCGCCCTGGCGCGCGGCCGATGCCTGGCGTCTCGACAGCCGCGGCGAGCGGCGTGTGGTCCTTGCCCATGGCGGCCATCGCCATATCCTGAGGGCCAGCGGCAGCGGCGGCCGCTACGTCCTGCACAGCGGTGCGGGCAACGTCGAGATCGCTGACGCGCGGCTCGCCGAGGGCGGGCTGAGCGCCACTCTTGACGGGGTGATGCAACGCTGGCGGATCCGCCTGCACGCCGATCGCGTCGAGGTGCATGACGGCAATCGTCGTCACGCGTTCGGGCACCCGCCGGCGTTTGCGCCTGCGGTCGCTGCGACGGTTGATAGCGATCGCGTCCTCGCGCCCATGCCCGGCCGTATCGTGCTGGTGCGTGCTCAAGCGGGCGCCGAAGTGGCCGCCGGCGAGGAACTGCTGGTGATGGAGGCGATGAAGATGGAACTGGCGCTCAAGGCCCCGCACGCCGGTACCATCGCGACCGTCACCGTCAGCGTCGGCGACTTCGTCGAGGCCGATGCCGTGCTGGTGCGCTTCGCCGGGGCGGCCTGAGCGCGCCGTCCGCCGCCCGCGATCCGATCGGAGCCCGCCATGGCCGCCATTCCCGCCCAGGTCCGCATCGTCGAGGTCAGTCCGCGCGACGGACTGCAGAACGAATCGACGCCGGTGCCGACCGCGGTCAAGATCGAACTGATCGACCGCCTCGCTGCCTGCGGCCTAGGCGTGATCGAGGCCACCAGCTTCGTCAGCCCGCGCTGGGTGCCGCAGCTGGCCGATGGTGCCGCGGTGCTGGCCGGCATCCATCGCCGCGTTGACGTGCGTTACCCCGTGCTGGTGCCGAATCTGCAGGGCTACGCGGCGGCGCGCGCGGCCGGCGCCAACGAGGTCGCCGTGTTCACTGCCGCCTCCGAGGCCTTCAACCGCAAGAACATCAACGCCTCGATCGACGAATCGCTGGAGCGCTACCTGCCGGTGCTGGAGCGTGCCCGCGCCGAGGGCGTGCGCGTGCGCGGCTACGTCTCGACCGTGCTGGGCTGCCCCTACCAGGGCGAGGTGCCGGTAGCCGACGTGGTGCGCGTCGCCGCGCGCCTGCATGCGCTCGGCTGCGCAGAGATCTCGCTGGGCGACACCATCGGCATCGGCACCCCGCTGCAGGCCCGGGCCATGCTGCGTGCCGTCGCCGGCGAGGTGCCGCTGGCCGCGCTGGCGGTGCACTTCCACGATACCTACGGCCAGGCGCTGGCCAACATCCTCGCCTGCCTCGAGGAGGGTGTGGGCGTGGTCGACAGCGCGGTCGCCGGCACTGGCGGCTGCCCCTACGCCCGTGGCGCCACCGGCAACGTCGCCAGCGAGGACGTGGTCTACATGCTGCACGGTATGGGCGTCACCACCGGCGTCGATCTGTCGGCCCTGATCGCCACCGGGCACTGGCTGTCGCAGCAGCTCGGCCGGGCGACGGCGAGCCGGGCGGCACGCGCCATGACCTGACGATCCCGTTCGCGATCCCGGCTCGCCGGCGCGGTGCTATGCTCGAAGCCAGTTTGGCCGTTGGGCGCTTGACAGGGGGCCCCGTGCGGCAGTCGCAGCCGTCCACCGCTGCAGTCCCGGATCGGGTCGCCGCCATCGATGCGGCGACCGCAGGTTCCCTGCATGCCCTGCTTCCGCTGCTCGACGCCCTGCCCGACGCGCTGCTGCTGCTCGATCGCGAGGGCTGCGTGCTCGCCGCCAGCCGCGCCGCTGGCGACCTCTACCGCCAGTCGGCTGCCGAGTTGCAGGGCCTGGCGCTGGCCGCGCTGGATCCGGCGCTGTCGCCACTCGCCCTCGCCGAGGCCGCGGCGCGCGTTGAAGCCGGCGCCGAACTCCAGCTGCGCGGCAGCCATCGGCGCGCCGACGGCAGCATGTTCGCCGCCGACCTCTGGCTGCGCGCCTGCAGCGGCCCCGGCCAAGCGCGCCTGCTGGCGCGGGTGCGCGCCGCGCAGGCGCCGGCCGGCGCGGAGGACGAAGCCCGTTACCGCCTGTTGCTGCAGGCGATGGACAAGGGCGTGCTGATCCAGGACGCCGACGGCCTGATCGTCGCGGTCAATCCGGCTGCCTGCCGCATCCTCGGTCTCAGCGAGACCGAAATCCTGCAGGTGCGCCGTGAGGTGCTGCGCGAGTGGCGGGTGGTGGACGCGCACGGCACTCTGGTCGCGTTCGAGGACCTGGCCGGCAACCGCGCACTGCGCGAAGGCCGCAGCGTCGAGAGCACCCTGCTGGGCGTCTACCTGCCGCACCTGCACGCCTATCGCTGGCTGTCGCTGACCGCGGTGCCGCAGTTTCGCAACGGCGACACGCGGCCGTTCCAGGTGGTGTCGACGTTCAGCGATGTCAGCACGCTGAAGCGCCAGGCGGACCTGTTCGACGAGACGCAGCGGCTGGCCGGCATCGGCGGCTGGGAAATCGACGATGCCCACGGGGTGGTCTATTGGACCGACGAAATGTATCGCATCCACGACCTGCCGGCGGGCGTGACGATCAGCGAAGCGCGGGCGCTGGACTTCGTCGACCCCGAGGATCGCGAGCTGCTTGAACGCGCGTTGCTGGAAGCGCGCACGCAGGCGCGGACGTTCGATCTGGAGCTGCGCCTGCACAGCGCGATCGGCCGTAGACGCTGGGTGCGCAGCCTGGGCAAACCACTGCTGCACGAGGACCGCGTCTTCGGCGTCACCGGCAGTGTGCAGGACATCACCGAACGCAAGCTGGTCGAAGAACAGCTCAAGCGCCAGGCGACCACCGACCGCGTCACCGGCCTGCCCAACCGCGACACCCTGCTGGCGCAGCTGACGCAAGCGGTCGCCGACGCGCAGGCCACAGTCGGACCGGCGGTGCTGTTCGTCGATCTCGACCGCTTCAAGGTCGTCAACGACGTGCTCGGCCACGTCGAGGGCGACCGTCTGCTGATCGCCGCAGCCGAACGCCTCAGCCGCAGCATTGCCGGTAGCCACGCCTCGCTGGCGCGCTGGGGCAGCGACGAGTTCACCCTGTTCCTGCCTGCAGCGGCGGGCGCCGCGCTGCCCGGCCAGCTGGCCGAACGCATCGTCAACGCGTTCCGGCAGCCGCTGCGCCACGGCGGCGAGGAATTCACCCTCACCGCCTCGGTTGGCATCGCGGCCTTCCCCGAGCATGGGCGCTCGGCACAACAGTTGGTCCGCCACGCCGAGGCGGCGATGCTCGAGGTCAAGCGCCGCGGCCGCGACGGCTGGCAAGCCTTCACGCCAGGGCTCGAACAGGCGATCGACGAACGCCAGCGCATCGAATCGGCGTTGCGGCGCGCACTCGATGCCGGCGAATTTCGCCTCGCCTGGCAGCCCAAGGTGGCGCTGACGCGCGGCAGCATCCATGGCCTTGAGGCCCTGCTGCGCTGGCGCAGCGGCAGTCTTGGCGAGATCGCCCCCGCGCAGTTCGTGCCGCACGCGGAAAACTCCGGCGAGATCGTGCGTATCGGCGCCTGGGTGATCGTCGACGCCTGTCGGCAATTGCGCGCATGGATCGATCATGGCGCGGTGCCGGGTCACGCCGCGGTCAACGTGTCGTTCCGCC
>DATLSL010000139.1:0-2552 GCA_035534135.1 Rhodanobacteraceae bacterium
CGAACTGCATGTCGCCGGTGCCCTGCATGCCGCGTGAAGCCAGCATGCTCTGCATGATGTATTTCTCCTGCCCGGGTCGCACGCTGAGAAAATTGCCGCGCATGCCGATGTCGGTGGCGCCGACGCCGCGCTCGCTGCTGCGCGCGATCAGGCTGCCATCGGCGGTGATCTCGCTGTGGTCATCCGAGATCAGGCCCATGGTGGCCGGGCCGAAGCCGGGCGTGTGCATGACGCGCGGCTCGCCCGGCGCGGCGCGCACCAGCACCACCTGACGCCCGAGATCGCTGCCGGGCAGTTCGCCGAACGGCGCCTCGCCCACGGTCGAGTCGACGAACAGATGCCATTCCGGCAGGTAGGTGATGATGTGGTTGAAATGGTTGGCGGCCACCTGCGGCGGACGATTGGGACCGCCGGCATTGATCAGCGCGCCGATCGCATCGATGCCCTTGGCGGCGAGCAGCGCTTCCAGCAGCGTGGCGTGGTCCTTGCAATCGCCGTAACGGTTGGCGATCACGGTGGCGGCATCATGCGGCACCACGCCACCGACGCCGAAATACACCGCCACGTAACGGATGTGCTTGCTCACCCAGTCATAGATCGCCACCGCCTGCGCGCGCTTGCCGCTGATGCCATGGGTGATGTCGTCGGCCAGCTTGCGCACCTCGGGGGTGACCGCGCTCTTCGCCTCGGCGCGCGCCCAGTAGGCGTCGCCGATGGCGGCGTAATCGGGGAATGTGCTCACCATCACCCGTGGCGAGAACACGTAGGGATTGGGCGCGATGGTTTCGGGCGCCATCGGCGGCTCGTTGTCCAGCGCGAAACCGATCAGCTTGCGGCCACTGCCGGCCGGCGTGGTGGGCGCCCACGCTTGCATTCCGTAGGACTGGACGTGAAACGGCAGGTCCGCGGGGATGTCATAACTCAGCCTTACCTTGCCCCAGTCGCCATAGCGCGAGTAGCTCTCGATATCGCTGAACTGCCCGGGGAACAGCGCCTCGTGGGTATCGATGCGGTAGCTGTAGTGCAGCGTCGCGCCCACCGCCAATTGCGGAAACACGATGATGCGCAGCTCGGTGTCGGAAAACATCGGCGCGCCCACGCCGGCGTTGTCGAGCTTGGTGAAGATCTGGTTCTTGCCCACCTCGATGCGCTTGCCATCCGCGGTACTGACCCAGGCGGAGAGAACATCGAGTTTCTGGCGCGACACGCTGTAGGGCAGGCGCACGCTGCTCCATTCGCTGATGCCGGCGACGGTGTTGATGCGCACGCTGCGCGTGACCGTTTCGGTGAATGCGCCGCTGCGCTCGATACGGTAGGCATCCTCCAGCAGCAGATTGCTGGAGGCCGATTGCACCTCGGCTCTGGCGGGCGCCGGGATCACCTCGGGAATCGTGCGGTCCGGCGTGGCGGCGGCGCGCGCGGTCGATGCGGGTGCCGCGGGCAGCAACTGCGCATGGGCGATGCCCGCCGCCAGCAGGGTGGCGAGGGCGAAGGTCGAAGCGATGCGACGCATGAGTGTCCGTTCCCGGGTGGCGTGCGCGCGAGTCTAGGCGGAATCCGCTGATCGCGTTGGCTGTGCCCGGCCGTACAGGGTGGCCGGGCACGGCCAGGGCTCAATCGCGGATCGGCGCAGCACCTGCCCCGTGCAAGCTGGCGTTGAGCGTGGCCAGTTCGGGACCACGCAAGTGTCGCCAGCGTGCCAGGGTTTGCTGCAGGGTCGCGTGGGCCATGCGGAAGCCCAGCTCGGCGTCGCGGGTCGGCGGCACGTCGGCGTTGTCCACCGCGTGCTCGAGGCTGTCCATGCGCGCGGCCAGCGCGGTCAGGCTGTCGAGATGCGTGGGCGGCGTGCCGACCGAGTTCGACGGATCGAGCGCAGGGATGTTGCTGAGTGCCGCGAGGCGCGCGCGAAACGCACCCAGCGCCGCGGCCTGCGCCGCGGGCAGCGTGGCACTGACCTGCGCGAGTGCCTTTTGCAGGCGCGCGGCGCCGCGCAGCGCGCCCGCCAGCGCGGCACGATCGGTTTCGATCGCCTGCGCCAGTTTGAACTGTGCGGCGTAATCGGCGGCGCCCATGCCGCGCACGCGCGGATCGGGCAGCACGCGCAGTGGCTGCGTGAAGTGCTGGCCGTCCACATCCAGCACCACGCGGTACGCGCCGGGCGCGGCCCAGACACCATCGCTCCACACCCCGTGCGGGGCCAGCGCCGCGGGCGCCGCCCAATGCAGATTCCACACGAAACGGTGCATGCCGGGCGTGGTCGCCAGTGGTGTCGGCTGCTGCACCCACACCGGCGCGATCTGGATCTTGGCGAGGTCGATTCCGGGCAACGCATCGGCGCTGCTGTAGCGGCGCACGACCTGGCCGGCGGCGTCGAGGATGCTCAGGCTCACCATGTGCGCCGGCGACTTGAGCACGTAGTCGATGTAGGCACCGCTGGGCGGATTCTTGCCGCGCGGCTCGCTCAGCGGCAGCGGCGTGCCGGCGAAGCCCAGCGGGCGCACGCGATAGGCCGCCAGTGGTGCGAACAGATACGTGCCGGGCGCGGCAACCGC
>DATLSL010000140.1:0-5390 GCA_035534135.1 Rhodanobacteraceae bacterium
CACGTCGAGGAGCTGTCGCACTGGATGCAGCGCCACGTGAAACTGGCGACCTACCTGCGGCCCTATCTGGTGGGCATCGGCGGCGGTGCCAATTTCGTCTATGCGCTGGGCGTGCAGGCGCCGGCCGGCACCTTCGCGGGCATGGCCACACTGGGCTGGGACGACGCCTTCCGTCTGCCGCGCGGCTTCTGCAAGGGTGATGCCGGCAACGCCACCGTCGCCGCGCGTGGCGGCTACGCCGTCGGGCCGATCAAACCGCTGCCGCTGCCGTGGACCGCGTCGCGGCAGCCCGGCGCTTCGACGCAGGACGCAGCGTTCCTGCACACCTTCGATCTGGCGCCGCTGCCGCCGGCGAGCGGCGGCGCGGCGCTGGCCGCCGCGCTGGACCGGCTCAACCGCAGCGTGACGCACGAGGGCGTGGCGCCGAAGGCGCCCAGCATCGCCGACCTGCCGCTGACCGAGGTCGCGCCGCAGGGCAAGCCCGACGGCCGCATCGCCGTGCTGATGACCGGCGACGGCGGCTGGGCCGGCCTCGATCGCGGCATCGCCGCGGTACTGTCGCAGCACGGCGTGCGCGTGATCGGCATGAGCTCGCTGGAATTCTTCTGGCACAAGAAGACGCCGACCGAGGCCGCCGATGCGGTGGCACGCATCATCGCCGCTTATGCCGCACGCTACCCCGGCGCGCGCTTCACCCTGATCGGCTACTCCTTCGGCGCCAGCCTGGTGCCGGTGGTCTACAACCGGCTGCCGCCGGCCGAGAAGAGCCAGGTCAACGCCGGCGTGATGATCTCGCCCGACGCTGCCGCCGTGTTCGAGATCAAAGTCGGCGACTGGTTCGGCGGCGCCACGCACAAGGACAGCCTGCCGCTGGATCCCGAGCTGGCGCATCCGGGCGTGCCGATGATCTGCCTGTCGGGCGAGTCCGAGGGCAAGGACACCTACTGCGACAGCCTCGCCAGGCGCGGACTGGCGCGGCTGATCGCGCTGCCCGGCGGCCACCACTACCAGGGCGACTACTCGCGCCTGGGCGAGGTGGTGCTGAGCGCGCTGCCGCGCTGAGGGGCGTACCCGGCGCGATCATCGGGACGCGAAGATCCTTCGGGCTTCGCCCTCAGGATGACATCGAATCGGTTTTCGGGACGGCTCTCGCGAAACGGCAGACGGCGACGCGAAGGGTCAACCCTTTTTGTCACCCTGAGCAACGCGAAGGGTCTTGCACACGGCCACGTTTCGGTTTTCGGGACGGCTTCCGCGGAGAAGATCCTTCGGGCTTTGCCCTCAGGATGACACCCTTGGGGGTGTCACCCTGAGCGTCAGCGAAGGGTCTGGCTTCAGGATGATCAACGCGACCAAAGGGAGCCCCTTTTCGGGACGACCGAAGGAAGTCCAGCGGAGAAGTCCCCAAGGGACGACATCGAAAGCGTCGCGCGATCGCAGCGTACCGGCCGCGACAGCAACGAGCATCAGCGCTCGGCGACGGCGCGCACCTTGAGCGTGGTGCCGTCCACCGCGGTCACCTCGACCTCGGTGCCGGTCGGAAGATCAGGGCCCTCGGCCAGCCACAGGCCGTCGCCGACGCGGGCGCGGCCATGGCCGTTGACGATGGCGTCGGCCAGCACCACGCGGCGGCCGATCATCGCCTCACCACGGCGGTTGAGCGTGCCGGCCACGGCATCCTCGCGGGCAAAACGCGATCGCAGCAGCTTCCAGTACAGCCCGCAGGACAGGAACGCCAGCGCCGAGAACAGCAGCGCCTGCGGCAGCACGCCCAGCGACGGCAGCAGCCACAGCACCGCACCCATCGCCGCCGCCGCGATGCCGACCCAGAGCATGAAATAGCCCGGCGCCAGCACCTCGGCTGCGATCAGCAGCAGGGCCAGGATCCACCACACGTAATGCGCGGGAAACGTCGCGATCATGGCGGCGCCCTCAACCGCGCGCCGGTGGCGCCGCGGCCTTGCGCAGTTCCTGCTGGGCCTGCGCGGACTTGACCAGTTCGACGATGCCGGCCAGCGAGCCGAGCACGCCGGTGGTCTCCATCGGCAGCAGCAGAGTCTTCTGGTTGGGCGAATCGCCGAACACCTTCAGCGCCTCGATGTACTTGATGGCGACAAAATAATTGAGCGCGTTGACGTCACCCTGGGCGATCGCCGCCGAAACCAGCTCGGTGGCCTTGGCGTCGGCGGCGCCCAGCCGCTCGCGCGCCTCGGCCTCCCGGAACGATGCCTCGCGGCGGCCCTCGGCGGAGAGGATCGCACCCTGCTTTTCGCCCTCGGCCTTGAGGATCGCGGCCTGACGAAAGCCCTCGGCCTCGAGGATGTTGGCGCGCTTCTCGCGCTCGGCCTTCATCTGCCGCGCCATCGAATCGACCAGATCGCGCGGCGGCTGGATGTCCTTGAGCTCGATGCGGGTGATCTTGAGGCCCCAGGGATGGGTCGCCTCGTCGACCACGCGCAGCAGGCGCGAGTTGATCTCGTCGCGCTTGCTCAGCGACTCGTCCAGATCCAGCGAGCCCAGCACGGTGCGGATGTTGGTCATCACCAGGTTGATCACCGCCAGCTCCAGGTTGGCCACCTCGTAGGCGGCCTTGGCGGCGTCGAGCACCTGGTAGAACACCACGCCGTCGACCTTGACCACCGCGTTGTCCTTGGTGATCACGTCCTGGCTGGCGACGTCCAGCACCTGCTCCATCATGTTGATCTTGCGGCCGATGGCGTAGATGAAGGGGATCAGGAAATGCAGGCCGGGCTCCAGCGTGGCGACGTACTTGCCGAAGCGCTCCACCGTCCACTCGTAACCCTGCGGCACGATGCGCACCAGCTTGGACAGCACCACCAGCGCGACGACAACGACCACCAGCGCGAACAGCAGGTTCATCGAAATCCCCTTGCGGACAGTGCGGCGAGTATAGGCCAGCGCCTATCGCAGAGGATCAACCGGCAGGGTCAGGCGCACGCTGAGGCCGCCGCCCTCGCGGTTGACCAGCGCGATGCGGCCGCCGTGCGCCTCGACGATCTCGCGCGCCAGCGCCAGGCCCAGCCCGCTGCCGCTGCGCTTGGTCGAATAGAACGGCAGCAGCGCTTGCGCCAGCACGGCGTCGCTCATGCCCGGTCCGCGGTCGCGCACCTCGATACGCCACTGCGCGCCGGCGCGCGCCACTTCCAGCTCGACCGACGCGGCCGGCCCGCCCGCCTCGTGTGCGTTCTTCAGCAGGTTCAGCAGCACCTGCTCCATCTGTGCCGCGTCGAACACGCCCACGGCGGCAGGCGGCGGCGCCGGCGTGCGGAACTCGGCGTGCGCCGCCAGCGCGGCGACGAACGCCTCCCACTGCACCGGCTCGGGCCGTGGCGCCGGCAGCTTGGCGATCTGCGCGTAATCGGCGATGAAGCCATGCAGGTGCCGCGCGCGTTCACCGATGCGCGCAAACACCTCGGGCAGGCTGTGCGTGTCGCCGCGCCGCGCCAGTTCGGCGCCGGAATGCGCCAGCGAGGTGATCGGCGCCAGCGAGTTGTTCAACTCGTGGCTGATCACGCGGATCACCTTCTTCCACACCGCCACCTCGGCGCGCGACAGCTCGCGCGTCATGCGCCGCAGCAGGTACAGCCGGTGCGGTCGCCCCTGCAGGCGAAAGCCGCGCTGCGCCAGATGAAAGCTTTCTTCCTGACCGTCCATCTCCAGCGAGAACAGGCTGTCCTCGCCCATCTGCAGCGCACGGCGCAGGGCCTGCGGCAGCTCGGCAACCAGGCGCTCGAAGTCCAGCCCGAGCACGCTGCGTCCGTCGCCCAACAGCTGCCGCGCGGCGAGGTTGGCGAACACGATGCGCCCGCCCGGATCGACCAGCAGCAGCGTGATGGGCGTGTGCTGCACCACGGTGTCGAGCAGCAGCTCGCGCTGCGCCAGATGCTGGCGCTGTTCGCGCAATGCGGCGCCGAGCGCGTTGTGGGTGTCGATCAGCGCACCCAGCTCATCCTTGCGCCGCGCCGCGATGCCGAAGCTGAAGTCGCCGTCGCGATAACTGGCGACGCTGCTCTCCAGCGCGCGCAGCAAACGCCGCAACGGCTGCACCACCAGGTACGCCAGCCACAGCAGCGGCGGCACCAGCGCCAGCCACGCCAGCAGCAGCGCCTGGCCCGCGGGCAGCGCGCGCGCCAGCAGCAGGGTCAAGGCAGCGCCGGCCAGCGCCGCCAGCCACAGCAGCAACGCCAACTTGCCGGTGGTCGAGAACAGGCGCACCTTCATTCCTGCGCCAGGCCGTAACGCTGCATGCGCCGATACAACGCCTGGCGCGAAAGGCCCAGACGCTGCGCTGCGCGGCTGACCACGCCGCCGCAGGCGCGCAGCGCGGCCTCGATGGCCTCGCGGCCGGGCTCGTCAAGATCGCGCGGCACGGCATTCACCGCCAGCGGAAGTCCCAGATCCGCCACCCGCACCACGCCGTCGCGGCACAGCAGGCGCGCGCGCTCCAGCGTGTTGCGCAGCTCGCGCACGTTGCCCGGCCAGGCGTGGGCCAGCAGCGCCTCGCGCGCGTCGTCGTCCAGCGTGCAGGCGCCATCAAGGAAATGCTCGGCCAGCGGCAGGATGTCTTCGCGCCGCGCCGCCAGCGGCGGCAGCGCCAGCTCGATCACGTTGAGGCGGTAGTACAAATCCTCGCGGAAGCGGCCCTCGTGGATCATCGCCTTGAGGTCGCCATTGGTCGCGCTGAGGATGCGCACGCGCGCACTGCGCGTCTTGCCCGAACCCAGGCGCTCGAAATTGCCGCTCTCCAGCACGCGCAGCAGCTTGGCCTGTCCGGCCAGCGGCAGGTTGCCGATCTCGTCGAGAAACAGCGTGCCGCCGTCGGCCTGCTCGAAGCGACCTTCGCGCGCGCGCGTGGCGCCGGTATAGGCGCCGGCTTCGGCGCCGAACAGCTCGGCTTCCAGCAGGTTTTCCGGCAGCGCGCCGCAGTTCACCGCCACGAACGGCCCGGCGCGCACCGCCGAGTTGGCGTGCACGATCGCGGCGATGCGCTCCTTGCCGGCGCCATTGGGGCCGGTGATGAGAACCGGTACCGGCGCGCGCGCGACCTGGCAGGCCATCTCCAGCAGTTGCAGCATCGCTTCGGATGCGAACACCAGCCCGGCCAGATCGCACTCCGCCTCGAGCCGGGCGCGTCTTTCCCTGCGCGCGACGCGACGCTCGGCCAGTGCATGATTGGCCTCGGCCAGCTCCAGCAGGTTCTCCACCGTGGCCAGCAGGCGTGCGTCGTCCCAGGGCTTGGACAGGTAATCCGCTGCGCCGGCCTTGACCAGACGCACCGCGGCGTCCAGATGCGTCCAGCCGGTGAGCAGGATCACCGGCAGGTCCGGCCGCTGCGCGCGCAGCGCATGAAACAGCGCCTCGCCCTCGGC
>DATLSL010000141.1:0-20026 GCA_035534135.1 Rhodanobacteraceae bacterium
CTGCTGCGCAAGCCGCAGGTCCTTGCGCACCTTGCTGCGCTTTTTCCACGGTACGCCGACCATCCAGTCAAGGTAGTTGCGCACGACCGTGGCTTCGGCCGACATCGGCGACATCTGCTTGAGCTTGCCCAGCTCCTGGCGTGCCTTGGCCAGGGTGGCCTTGGGCATCCCGGCCTGCTCGATCTTCTTCGCCAGCGCGTCGATCTCGTTGCCGCCGTCATCGCCTTCGCCCAGTTCCTTCTGGATCGCCTTCATCTGCTCGTTGAGGTAGTACTCGCGCTGGCTTTTCTCCATCTGCGACTTGACCCGGCCGCGGATGCGCTTTTCGATCTGCTGCAGATCGATCTCGCTGTCGACCAGCCCGATCAGCTGCTCCAGGCGCGCGCCGACGTCGGCGGTCTCCAGCAGCTTCTGCTTGTCGGCGATGCGCACCGACAGGTGCGCGGCGATGGTGTCGGCGAGGCGGCTGGAATCATCGATGCCGCTGAGCGTGGACAACACCTCGGGCGGCAGCTTGCGGCTCTGCTTGACCAGCTGTTCGAACAGGCTGACCAGGGTGCGCGAAACCACATCCAGCTCGCGCTCCTCGCGCGAATAAACCGGTTCGACCAGGGCGTAGTCGGCCACCAGCATGTCGCCTTCGCGGTGGAAAGCACGCACCGCCGCGCGGCCGCGCCCTTCGGCCAGCACCTTGACGGTGCCGTCCGGCAGCTTCAAAAGCTGCAGCACGCTGGCCAGCGTGCCGGTGCGGTAGAGATCGCCCTCGTCGGGGTCATCGATGTCGGGACTCTTCTGCGCGATCAGCAGAATCTGGCGTTCACCGTCCATCGCCGCCTCCAGCGCGCGCATGGATTTCTCGCGACCGACGAACAGCGGGATCACCATGTGCGGGTACACCACCACGTCGCGCAGCGGCAGCACGGGCAAGGCGGCGGGGGCGGCGGTCGTCTCGGGCATCGTCATTCCGGCATCGGCAAAGGAGTGCGGCACGAGCCTGCGCCCGTGCCGTCAGAGGGTCAAGTGGAGGCGGGACCGCGGTCCCGCAAGGGGTTCAGGCAGCGCCGCTCGCGCTCTCGCCGAGGCGCGGCTGCAGGTTGCCGCGATAGATCAGATAGGGCTCGGCCTGGCCGTTGATCACCGCGTCATCGACCACGACCTTGCTGACATGCTCGAGTGAAGGCAGCTCGTACATGGTGTCCAGCAATACGTGCTCGAGAATGGTGCGCAAGCCGCGCGCACCGGTCTTGCGCTTGAGCGCCTTGTGCGCAACGGCGGCCAGCGCCTCGGGCCGGAACTCGAGTTCGACGCCTTCCATCTCGAACAGTTTCTTGAACTGCTTGGTGATCGCGTTCTTGGGCTCGGTGAGGATGCGCACCAGCGCCGGCTCGTCGAGTTCCTCCAGCGTCGCGACCACCGGCAAGCGGCCGACGAATTCGGGGATCAGACCGAACTTGACCAGATCCTCGGGCTCGACATCGGCGAGCTGCTTGCCGATGTTCTGGGTGCGGTTCTTGCTGCGGATCTCGGCGCTGAAACCGATACCGGTGGTTTCCGAGCGCTGCTGGATGATCTTCTCGAGGCCGGCAAAGGCACCGCCGCACAGGAACAGGATGTTGCGGGTGTCGACCTGCAGGAATTCCTGCTGCGGATGCTTGCGCCCGCCCTGCGGCGGCACCGAGGCGATGGTGCCCTCGATCAGCTTCAGCAGTGCCTGCTGCACGCCTTCGCCCGACACGTCGCGGGTAATCGAGGGGTTCTCGCTCTTGCGCGAGATCTTGTCGATCTCGTCGATGTAGACGATGCCCGACTGCGCCTTCTCGACGTCGTAGTCGCACTTCTGCAGCAGCTTCTGGATGATGTTCTCGACGTCCTCGCCAACGTAGCCCGCCTCGGTCAGCGTGGTCGCATCGGCGATCGTGAATGGCACGTTGAGCAGTCGAGCCAGCGTCTCGGCCAGCAGCGTCTTGCCCGAACCGGTCGGGCCGATCAGCAGGATATTGGACTTGGCCAGCTCGATGTCGTCGTTCTTCTGCCGCGATTCGAGCCGCTTGTAGTGGTTGTAGACCGCCACCGACAGCGCCTTCTTGGCGCGCGTCTGTCCGATCACGTACTGATCGAGCGCGTCCATGATCTCGCGCGGCTTGGGCAGATGGTTGCGCGTGCCGGCAGCCTTCTCCTCCAGCTCCTCGCGGATGATGTCGTTGCAGAGCTGCACGCACTCGTCGCAGATGAACACCGACGGGCCGGCGATCAGCTTGCGCACTTCGTGCTGGCTCTTGCCGCAGAAGGAGCAATACAGGATCTTGCCGGTGTCGCTGGATCGGCTTTGCCGCTCGTCGCTCATGCTGACTGGTATCCGCGCTCTCTGCGTGCGTCGCGACGATAGCATAACGCCCGAAACCCGCTGCGCAAGCGGATCGGGCGAGCGGGTCACGAAATGAAAGGAATCAGGCGGTCTTGACCGTTTCCAGCGGCCGCCGTTCGAACACGGAATCGATCAGGCCATAGGTCTTGGCGTCTTCGGCGCTCATGAAGTAATCGCGCTCGACGTCGCGCTCGATCTTCTCGACCGGCTGCCCGGTGTTGCGGGCCAGGGCGTCGTTGAGGCGCTGGCGCAGATAGAGGATTTCCTTGGCCTGGATGGCGATGTCGCTGGCCTGGCCCTGGGTGCCGCCCGATGGTTGATGGATCATCACCCGCGAGTTGGGCAGCGCATAGCGTTTGCCCTTGGCACCCGCAGCCAGCAGGAAAGCGCCCATGCTCGCCGCCTGGCCGATGCACATGGTGCTGACCTCGGACTTGAGAAACTGCATGGTGTCGTAGATCGCCAGCCCCGCGGTCACCGAACCGCCCGGGCTGTTGATGTACAGGCTGATGTCCTTGTCCGGATTCTCGGATTCCAGAAACAGCAGCTGCGCCACCACCACGTTGGCCATGAAGTCGTCGATCGGGCCGACCAGGAACACGAGCCGCTCTTTCAGCAGCCGCGAATAGATGTCGTAGGCGCGCTCGCCGCGCGCGGTCTGCTCCACCACCATCGGCACCAGGTTCAGGCCCTGCGCCGGCTGCACGATCTTGGACATGCGCTACTTCCTCGGGTGACGCTGCTTAGGGAACCTCTGAACAAGTCTATCCAGAACTGGTCAGAGGGCGCCGAGTCCGGCGCAGAGCCTGCTCCGGACCCGCTCCGGGGTCCGGATTCGGCTACGCCGCATCAGGCACGCGTGCTCGATGCGCGACAAGCCGTCCATGGCTTGAGGAAGGTCTGAACTTGTTCAGGCCTTCCTTAGCCCGCGCGGCCCGGTCGCAACAGTTCGTCAAAGCTCATCGGCTTGTCGACGACGCGGGCATGTTCAGCCACCCACTCCGCCACCTGGTCTTCAAGGACACGATTGCGCAATCCCTCCATCAACTGGGGGTCGTTGCGGTAGAGTTCAACCACCCGCTGCGGCTCCTCGTATGTCGAGGCGATTGCCGCCAGCACCTCGGCGACGCGCTTGCCGTCCGCGGTGATGTTGTTGCGGCGGGCGATTTCGCCCATCAGCAATGCCGCCGTCACGCGCATGCGCGCCGGCGCATGCGCTGCAACGACCATCTCGGCAGCCGGCTCGCTGCCCTGCGGCAAGCCCATGCGGGCGATGGCGCGGGCTTCGGCTTCGACCATCACCTTCGGCAGGTCAAGTCCCGGATAGGCGGCGGCCAGCTTCTGCGCCACCTCGCCTTTGAGGCGCGCCAGCAGCGCACCGTGAAGCTCGCGCTCGAGATTGGCGCGCACTTCGGCGCGGAACTTCTCGAGGCTGCCATCGACGACGCCGAAGCCACGGATGAAATCGGCATCCAGCTCCGGCAGTACCGGCTCGCGCACCTCGGCGATGCTCAGCTGCACCTGCGCCAGCTTGCCGGCCAGTGCGGGGTTGCGGAACTCGGACGGGAAGGCGACATCCAGTTCGAGCGTCGTGCCCGCGCCGTGATCCATCATCGCGGCATCCATCTCCTGCATCAGGCTGCCGCTGCCCAGCACGCTGCCGGCGCGTTCGCTGCCCTGCTCGGGATAGCGCCCTTCGCTGGTCTGTGCGGAGTAGTCAAAAGCGACGAAATCACCTTCGCGAGCAACGCGCTCGACCGGTTGGAAGCGGCGGCGCTGCTCACGCAGGGTTTCGATCATGTGATCGACGTCGGAATCGGAAGCCTCGGCGCGAATGCGCTCGATCTCCAGTGCGGAAGCATCGACGATCGGCAGCTCCGGCATCACCTCGAAGGTCGCGGTGTAGGCGATCTCGCCATCCTCGGGCGCGCCGGAGGTGCTGATCGAGGGATTGGCTACCGGGCGCAGTTGATGCTGCGTCGCGGCCTCCTCGAAGGTCTTGCCGATCAGCTCGGACAGCGCCTCGCCGCGCACCTGCGCGCCGAACCGCTGTTCGATCACCTTCGGCGGCACCTTGCCCGGTCGAAAGCCGTTCAGGCGCACGGTACGGCCCAGTTCGGCCATGCGTTGGCGCACGCGCGTGTCCAGATTCGTCGCCGGGAAGCGGACGGTCAGCCGGCGCTCGAGGGCGCCCACGTTTTCTAGCGAAGCGTGCATGCATACTCCTGCCTGCGCCACCGCAACGCGTGCGGCAGTCGCATTACTGTGGTGCGAAAGGAGAGACTCGAACTCTCACGGGTTGCCCCACTGGAACCTAAATCCAGCGCGTCTACCAGTTCCGCCACTTTCGCCAGGCCGGCCATCACCGGAATGCTTTCGGGGAACATTGCGAGAGCCGTGCAACCGAGGTGGTGGGCCGTCTAGGACTCGAACCTAGAACCTACGGATTAAGAGTCCGCTGCTCTACCAATTGAGCTAACGGCCCACGTTGTCATTGTACTGAGCTGGGGTGGACGATGGGACTCGAACCCACGACACCCGGAATCACAATCCGGTACTCTAACCAGCTGAGCTACGCCCACCATCAAACGTTAGCGCGCCCGACAGGACTCGAACCTGCAACCGCCGGCTTAGAAGGCCGGTGCTCTATCCGGTTGAGCTACGGGCGCAGACTCGGCGAACGCGCTTTGGTCGGGGCAGAGGGATTCGAACCCCCGACATCCAGCTCCCAAAGCTGGCGCTCTACCAGACTGAGCTATACCCCGACACTTCCAACCCTCGGCAAAGCAGCGTCCCGAAGGCTTGAAATGGTACGGTCGCCCCCGCACAGCGTCAATCGGTCGAGACCTGTGGACTTCGCGTACGCCGGCATCCGATCCGGTGCAACGCGAGCGAAACAAGCCCGTCATGGTGCCCTCGCCGATCGACTCCGTCAAGCACGACCGCTGTTGCAACCGCACCGATGCGCGCTGCAAACCGCGCACGAACCGGCGCCGGCATGGCCTCAGCCGCGCGGCGTGCCGTCGGGATGCAGCCAGCCGGATTCACCATCGACGTAGTGCTCGTTTTTCCAGATCGGCACCCGCCGCTTGACCTCGTCGATGATCCAGCGGCAGGCGGCAAACGCGGCATCACGATGTACCGCACTGACGCCGACCCAGACCGCGCAGTCCCCGAGCGCAAGGTCGCCGACGCGATGCACGCAGCGCGCGTCGAGCACGGCAAATCGCTGCCGCACTTCATCAAGGATCGTCTCGCCCTCGCTGGCGGCCAGCGGCGCGTAGGCCTGGTAGGTCAAGGCACGCACCTCGCGGCCGTCGTTGCGTTCGCGGACACAGCCGGCAAAACTGACCACCGCTCCGACCGCGTGCGACTGCAGCGCACGCTCCAGGGCGACGCCGTCGATCGGCTGGTCACTGAGTGCGAACCGGTTCATCCGCCCGACACCGGCGGCAGCAGGGCGACCTCATCGCCCTCGCACAGGGGTTGCTCCCAAGGCGCGAACGCGCCATTGATGGCCACCCGCAGGCGATTGCGCGCCAAGGCAAACCCGTAGCGTGCGGCAAGCTCGTCGTACAACGCGGCGGCATTGCCGCAGTTTGTCTGCACCTGCTCTGCGTCGCACCCGGCCGCACTTGCCAGAGCGGCGAAATAGAGCAGCCGGATGTTCATCGGTGCAGTTCCAGCCCGGCGCTGATGCGGCGCTTGCCACCGGCCTTGTCGAGCAGGCGCACCGGCCCGATCACGATGGCGTGGCTGAGCGCCTTGCACATGTCGTAGACGGTGAGCGCAGCCACCGTCGCCCCCGTCAGCGCCTCCATCTCGACGCCGGTCTTGTGGGTTACCGCAACCTCGCAGCGGATCGCCAGCTCGGTGGCGCCGACGAACTCGGCGCTGATCACGCAGCGCTCGATCGCCAGCGGGTGGCAGAACGGAATCAGTTCATGGGTGCGCTTGACGGCCATGGTGCCGGCGATGATCGCGGTGTCCAGCACCGGACCCTTCGCCGCGCGCAGCCCATTGGCACGCAATGCGTCCGCCACCGCCGGCGGAAATTGTACCCGCGCCTCCGCGACCGCGCTGCGGCGACTGGCGCGCTTGGCGCCGACATCCACCATGCGCGGGGAGCCGGAGGCGTCGAGGTGAGTGATCTTCGGGGCGCGGGTCATGGCGCCGATTGTGGCGCAGGGCGCCGGGTTGCGCGAGCGGGACCCGGCCGCGCACGCCGCAGCGATGGCGCTCGCCCTGCGGGCCGCCTGCGGCGTTCGGGCGCGCTCCTGCGCGCCTCGTCGACGCCGCGCGCGGCTTGGCCAGACCGGACCCGGCGGCGGACTCACACATCCATGTGTTCGTCTCGCCGCCCCTGCCATCGGCATCACGCCGATGGCGTTCATCGGCGCGCACGATGCCACTGGCATCGTGCAAACGCGCCGATTCACCCCCCCACGTGGTACATCTCGACGCGGTCGCGAGGCGCATTGCGCAGCTCGGAGCGGCGTTCGCTGTAGCGGTCGTCGCGCTGCGACCAGCGGCCCGCGATCAGCGCCGTCAACGCCGCATCGTCATCGCCATCCCGCAGCGGCTTGCGCAGGTCGAAGCCATCGCGCGCGAACAGGCAAGTGTAAAGCTGACCATCGGCGGACAGCCGCGCACGCGTGCAGTCGCCGCAGAACGGCGCGCTGACCGAGCTGATGAAGCCGATCTCACCGGCGCCGTCGGCATAGGCATGGCGTTGCGCTACCTCGCCGCGGTAACCGGCGTCCAGCGCGCGCAGCGGCCAGCGCGCGGCGATGCGTGCATACAGCTCGGCGTTGGGTACCACCCGCTCGGCGCGCCAGTCGTTGAGCGTGCCGACGTCCATGTATTCGATGAAACGCAGCACGTGGCCGCTGCCGCGGAAATGCGCGGCCAGACTCGGCACCTCGTCCTCATTGACGCCGCGCATCACCACGCAGTTGATCTTGATCGCGCCGAAGCCTGCCTGCTCGGCGGCGGCGATACCAGCGAGAACTTCGGCCACCTCGCCGCGATGGCCGGAGAGGTGGCTGAAAATAGCCGGATCGAGCGCATCCAGACTGACTGTCAGGCGCTGCAAACCGGCCGCGCGCAGCGACTCGGCCAGCCGCGGCAGCAGCACGCCGTTGGTGGTCAGGGCCAGATCCTCGACACCGGCGATCGCCGCCAGCTTGGCGACCAGCACGGGCAGATCACGGCGCAGCAGCGGTTCGCCGCCGGTCAGGCGCAGCTTGCGCACGCCCAGCCCGACGAACACGCGCGCCAGGCGCTCGATCTCCTCGAACGACAGCAGATCCTGCCGCTGCAGGAACGGATGGTGCTCGGGATACTGATCCGCGGGCATGCAGTACGGACAGCGGAAGTTGCAGCGGTCCAGCACCGAGATGCGCAGATCGCGCAACGAGCGACCGCGCGCGTCGGCGGCGGCGGCGCGGACCCGCACCGGCGTCGGCAGCGGTGCGGTCATCAGCCGGCCTCCGTCGATGCGGGCAACGGGTCGGGCAGCGGCAGGCGCTGCCCCGGCATCAGCACACGCGCACCGCGCGCCAGCAGCGCTGCGCTCTCCGCGGCACTGCCATAGTGATAGAGCCAGAGCCGTTCGCGCAGCGCCGGCGGGTATTCGCGTTCGATGTCGTCGAAACCGGTATGCGAGGGATTGCCGATCAACCCGGCGTCGTGCGCGACCGGCTCACCCAGCCCGGCGTGGACGGCCAGCGCTTCGGGAATCGGGCGCGTGTCGCCGGTCCACACCAGCGCGCCGCGCAGCGCCAGACCGAACGAGGTGCCCGGGCGATGGTGACGCGTCGGCATCAGGTCAAACCACAGGCCATCGAGCCAGAAGCCGCGCGTGCATGGCAGCAGTCGAAATGCTTCCCAGAAGTTGGCGCCGCCCTCGGCCAGCACGCCGGGATAGTCGGCGACGCGCCCCTGCAGCAGCGGTACCAGCGCGGCGTGCACGAACACCCGCGTGCGCCCGCGCCAGGCGGCATCGAACCAGAGCCGGTAAAAAAGCCCCTCCATGCCACCGACGTGATCCATGTGCAGATGCGTGATGTACAGGGCCGCTGGCGGTTCGCCGTAGGCGTCCTGATAACGACCGAGGGTGTCGGGGCCGCAGTCGATCAGCAGCAGCGGGCGGCCATCGCGCTCGATTACCGCGGCGGATGCGCCCAGTTCGCGCGCACTGGCCGAACCCACGCCCAGCAGGTGCAGGGCAAGGCTCATGCGCTGGCCATTCCGGCGGCATAGGCTGCCAGCAGCGGCGCCCAGATCTCGCGCTCGAAACGGTCGCCACCGCCGGAGCGCTCGCCAGTACCGAGCTTCAGTAGCGAACGCCGCAGTCGCGCCAGATTGGCCAGCTGCCAGCCGCGTGCGGGGCGGCGCAGGCGACCGCGGTCGAAATCAAGCAGATGCATGCCTTCGCCAGACCACACGATGTTGTGCGCGTTCAAATCGGCATGGTACACGCCGGCCGCATGGAAGCGCGCCAGCAGCGCTCCGACCGCGGCGGCATCTTCACGGGTCGCACGCTCGGCGCCCACTCGCTCGGCCAGCGTCTCGGCCGCCGGCAATTCACGCGTCAGCAGATCGGCCGTATAGAAGACCAAGCCACGGTGGCGACAATGCGCGGCAACCGGCATCGGCACGGGCAAACCGCGCCCGCGCAGTGCCGCCAGCAGGCGGAATTCGCGAAAGCCGCGCGAGCGTTCGAGCCCCAGCCAGAGGTAGCGATCGCCGAGCAGGCGCGCCAGCGCACCGCCGCGCCGGAAATGGCGCAGCACCAGCGGCCCGGCGGGCGTATCGAGAAACCCGATCGCACCGCGGCCGCCCTGTCGCACGCGCAGACGCCCGGCTGCCTGCCACCAGCCGGGATCGAACCAGCAGGCTTCGACTTGTGGAGCGACACCGGCGTCGAACAGAATCGCCGTATCGCCCTGCCTGCGCATGCGCGCATCGACCATCACCTTGCCTCCGCACGCTGCGCGCACGGCGCCGCGCCTGTCTTTCGCATTCCCGGAGTCTAATCAAGCACCATGTCGGCCGCACTGTCCCCCGCCTCGCTCTGCCTGCTGCGCACCTCGGCGCTCGGCGACGTCACCCACGTGGTGCCGCTGGTGCGCACGCTGCAGGCCGCGCTGCCGCAGACGCAGCTGACCTGGATCGTTGGCAAACTCGAACAGCGGCTGGTCGGCGGCCTGCCCGGCGTCGAATTCGTGGTGTTCGACAAGACGCAGGGACTGGCTGGATTCGCCGCGGTGCGCCGCGCGCTGCATGGGCGCCGCTTCGATGCACTGCTGCACATGCAGGTGGCACTGCGCGCCAACCTGCTCAGCCTGGCAGTGCGCGCGCGCCGTCGCATCGGCTACGACCGCGACCGCGCCAAGGATCTGCACGGCCTGGTCGTGCGCGAGCGCATTCCGGCACGCAGCGGCGAGCATGTGCTGGATGCGATCGGCAGCTTCGCCGAGCCGCTGGGCCTGCGCCAGACCACGGTGCGCTGGGACATCCCGCTGGCAGAGACCGACCGCGCCTGGGCCGCGCAACAGCTTCCCGCCACGGCGCCGTGGCTGTTGATCAGCGCCAACTCCAGCCATGCGGTACGCAACTGGCGGCCCGAACGTTACGCGGCGGTCGCCGACCACGCTGCCCGGGCACTGGGTATGCGCGTGGTTCTGAGCGGCGCCCCCGGCGCCGCCGAACGCACGTTGGCCGACGCGGTTATCGCGTGCATGCGCACGTCGCCTCTGGATCTGGTCGGCAAGGACACGCTCAAGCGCGCGCTGGCGCTGTACGCCCGCGCTGCGGTCGTGCTGACGCCGGACTCGGGCGCGATGCACATGGCCAACGCGGCCGGCGCACCGGTGCTGGGCCTGCACGCCGCCAGCAATCCGGCGCGTTCCGGCCCCTACTCCGACCGTCGCTGGTGCGTGGACCGCTACGACGCCGCGGCGCGGCTGTTTCTGGGCCGCCCGGCCGCCGATATTCCCTGGGGCAGCAAGATCGAACGCCCCGGCGTGATGGACCTGATCGCGGTCGATGACGTGATCGAGCGGCTGGAGGCGCTGGCCACGACGCGCGGTTTCGCGCGCTGATCAGGCCGGCCGATAGTCCTGGTAGGACTTTTCCTCGACCAGGCGCGAGCCCAGCTTGAGATTGATCGCGCGCTTGATCGCCGCGCGCTCGTCGTTGCGAAAATACACCGCGCGCGCCAGCTCGGTGAACTCGGCGCCGAAGTCCTGCGCTTTCTCCTGCACGCGGATGCGGTCCTCGATGTCCCACAGCGCCGTGTTGACCGCCTTCAGCGCCGCGCGCTCGGTTGCAATATCGACGACAGCGGCCGGATGCGCGGCCCAGGTCGCATTGAGCAGATCCAGCTCGTCGCGCACGTTGGCGCGCTTGGCCGGATCGGCGATGCGCTCGGCCTTGATCTCGAGAATGGTGATCTTGTCCAGCAGTTCGCCGTAGGACACCGGCACAGCGAGCAGGCTCATGACGGGATCGTCCGAGGGGCGGGATTCATGGGCCGGCGTGCGCGAAGGCAGCCATGTGCGCGCGGTAGTGGCGCAGCTCGCCGATCGAGTCGTGTATGTCGCTGAGCGCGGTGTGCGCGGAGGCCTTGGTCACACCCTTCAGCACGTCCGGCGCCCAGCGCCGCGCCAGCTCCTTGAGCGTGGACACGTCAAGGTTGCGATAGTGGAAATGGCGCTCGAGACGCGGCATCTGCCGGTACAGGAAACGGCGGTCCTGGCAGATCGAGTTGCCGCACATCGGCGATTTGCCGGCCGCCACCCAGCGCGCCAGAAAATCGAGGGTCGCGGCCTCGGCGGCGGCGTGATCGACAGCGGACTCCAGCACCCGCTCCCACAAACCCGTCTTGCGATGCTGGTGGCGATTCCAGTCGTCCATCGCCTCCAGTCGCTCCGGCCCATGATGGATCGCCAGTACCGGGCCCTCGGCGAGCACGGCCAGGTCGCGGTCGGTGACCACGGTGGCGATCTCGATGACGGAATCGACATCAGGATCGAGCCCGGTCATCTCGAGGTCGATCCAGATCAGATGGTCGTCACTGGCGTTGGTCATGGCGTCTCCTTCGCGTCACGAGTTTATCAGGCAGCTGGCATTTGCCGGATGACGTCGGCCACGACTACGCTCGCTGCACTCCCCGCGGCGGCGCCCCATGCAGCAGCCCAGCCTTTTCTGGCACGACTACGAGACCTTCGGCGCCGATCCACGCCGCGATCGTCCGGCGCAATTCGCGGGCATGCGCACCGATCTCGACCTCCATCCGATCGGGCCGCCGGTGAGTTTTTTCTGCCAGCCGGCGACCGATGTGCTGCCGCATCCCGACGCCTGCCTGCTGACCGGCATCACGCCGCAGCAGGCCGCCCGCGAGGGCATTGCGGAGCCCGAGTTCACCGCGCGCGTGCTCGAGCAGCTGGCGATGCCCGGCACCTGCGGCGTCGGCTGGAACTCGATCCGCTTCGACGACGAGTTCACCCGCCAGCTGCTGTACCGCAATTTCCACGATCCTTATGCGCGTGAGTGGCGCAACGGCAACAGCCGCTGGGATCTGATCGACCTTGCGCGCATGGCCTATGCGCTGCGCCCGCAGGGCATGGAGTGGCCGCGTCGCGAGGACGGCGCACCCAGCTTCAGACTGGAACATCTGGCGCGCGCCAACGGCTTCGTGCCGCGGCACGCGCACGACGCGCTGTCGGACGTCGAGTCGCTGCTCTGCCTGGCGCGGCGGCTCAAGAGCACACAGCCGCGGCTGTGGAACTGGTACTACACGCTGCGCGACAAACGCACGGTGCTGGGGCTGCTGGACGTGGCACAGATGACACCGCTGCTGCACGTCTCGCAGCGCTATCCCGCCGAACGCGGCTGTCTCGCGGTGGTGATGCCGATCGCGATGCATCCGACCCAGTCCAATGCGGTGATCGTCGCCGACCTCGACCCCGATCCGGACGCGTGGAGCGGGCTCGACGCGGACGACCTGGCCGACCGGCTGTTCAGCGCCCGCGCCGATCTGCCCGACGGTGTCGAGCGCGTACCGTTGAAGCTGGTGCATGCCAACCGTTCCCCGGCGCTGGCACCGCTGTCGGCGCTGAAGGACGTCGAGCGCGCACGCATCGGCCTCGACCTCGATCGCGCGCAGGCGCACGGTGCACGGCTGCGCGGCGTCGCCGGACTGGCCGAGCGCGTGCGCGAGATCTACGCCCGCAGCGCGCACGCCGCACCCGAAGATCCCGAGCTGGCGTTGTATGCCGGCTTTCTTGACGACCGCGACCGGCCGCAGCGGGACGCCGTGCGCACGGCCCCGCCGCAGGCACTGGCCGCGCTCGCAGCCGGTTTCCGCGATCCGCGTTATGGCGAGTTGCTGTTCCGCTACCGCGCGCGCCACTACCCTGACACGCTCGACGACGAGGAACGCACGCGCTGGGAGCGCTTCCGTCACGAGCGCCTGACCCGTGCCACGCCGCTGACCACGCTGACCCTCGACGACTACTTCGCCCTGATCGCCACGCGGCGCACCGCGCCGGAGCATGCGCCGGACACGCTGAGCGTGCTCGATCAGCTGGAGGCCTGGGGGCACCAGCTGGCTGTCGCCAGCATGATCTGATGCGGGCGTTGCACCAGCACGGCGCAGCGACCGGCGTTAACCTGTGATCCCCCCCATCCGCCGCGACACCGCCATGACCGCCGCGCCCCACTTCAGCCCCGCCACGTTCCGCTTTCTGCGAGCGCTGGCGGCACACAACGATCGCACCTGGTTCAAGGCCAATCAGGCGCGCTACGAGCGCGATGTGCGCGAGCCGTTCCAGGCGCTGATCGAAGCGCTGGCGGCACCGCTGGCGAAGATCAGCCCGCATTTGCGCGCGGATCCACGCAAGGTCGGCGGCTCGCTGTTTCGCATCCAGCGCGATACCCGCTTCTCCGGCGACAAGCAGCCGTACAAGACCTGGGCCGGTGCGCGCTTCTTCCACGAACGCCACCGTGAGCGCCCGGCGCCGTCGTTCTATCTGCACATCCAGCCTGGCGGCTGCTTCGTCGGCGGCGGCCTCTGGCACCCGGAGCCGGCGGTGCTGCGGCAGATGCGCGTTTTCATCGCCGACAACCCGACCGCCTGGCAGCGAGCGGTGCACGGCAAGGCGTTCACCCGGCGCTTCGAGTTCTGGGGCGAGTCGCTGACGCGGCCGCCACGCGGTTTCGATCCAGCCCATCCGCTGATCGAGGACCTCAAGCGCAAGAACTTCGCGGCCGGCGAGGGCTTCAACGATGCCGTCGCCTGCAGCGAAACACTGCTGCCGACGGTGACCGCGGCATTCCGCGCTCTGGCGCCACTGCTCGACTACCTCTGCGCCGGGCTCGATCTGGAGTTCTGAGCGTCATCGCGCGCGGCCGCTGTGGCAGGCTGCGGCCATGGATCGCGTGCCCGCCAGCCGCCTCGCCGGCTTCTATTTCGCCTACTACGCCGCGCTCGGCGCCTACACGCCGTACTTCAGCGTGTACCTGCATGCGCGCGGCCTGGATGCACTCGCCATCAGCATGGTGATGAGTCTGTGGTACGCCACGCGCGTGCTGGCACCCTCGACCTGGAGCTGGGCGGCCGGGCGTTCGCCGCGACCGGTGCGCTGGCTGCGCGGCGGCGCGCTGCTGATGCTGGCCGGCTTCGTGCCCTTCCTCTGGCCGCTGCCCTACGCCGGCCTGGCGCTGGCGATGCTGGTGTATGCGTTTTTCGCCAACGCGATCATCCCGCAGTTCGAGGCACTGACGCTGTCGCATCTGCCGGGGCGCAGTGAGCGCTACGGCAGTATCCGCGTCTGGGGCTCGATCGGCTTCATCGCCGTCGTGCTGCTGTACGGCCAGCTGTTCGATCACATCGACGTGCGCTGGCTGCCAGCGCTGATGCTGCCGTGGCTGGCGCTGGTGCTGGTCTTGAGTCTGGGCAACGATTACGGTCCCGGGCATCACGAAGCGCCGGCGGCCGTCGAGGGCATCGGCGCGATCCTGCGCCGGCGCGAGGTGGTCGCGTTCTTCGTCATCGCGCTGCTGATGCAGATGGCCTTCGGCCCGTATCACACGCTGTTTTCGCTGTACCTGCGTCATCACGGCTACACGCCGGGCGCGATCGGCGCGCTGTGGGCGGTGGGCGTGGGCATCGAGATCGTGGTGTTCTTTCTGGCCTCGCGTTTCCTGCTGCGCTTCGCCCCGCGCACGGTGATGCTGGCCGGATTGCTCAGCGCGGCTGCGCGCTGGACGGCGACCGCGCTGCTGCCGCAACACGCCTGGGTGATGGTGCTCGCGCAACTGGTGCACGCGCTCAACTTCGCCGCGTTCTATGCCGCCGCCATGCGCCTGCTGACGCGCTACTTTCCCGGCCGCCTGCTCGGCCACGGACAGGGTGTCTATTACGGCTTTTCCTCGGGTGTGGGCGGCGTGCTCGGGGCCCTGCTGACCGGCCGGCTGTGGGCGCTGGACGATGGTCGCAGCGCCTTTCTGATGGCGGCCGCGCTGTGCCTGCTGGGCGCCTGGGTGGCGCTGCGCGGGCTGCCCGCCGAGTCGTGACCGACCCGTACGGACGGACGGCCCGGAGTTCGGGCCGCCCATCCATGGCCTGCGCCTACTTGGCAGGGATGTAGCTCAACTCTTTGTCGAAACGGTAGATGCTCGACCACGAATGCTCGACGGCATCAAGGTACTGCTTGCGGTTCGCGGTCGCCCCGGCTTTGCCGTAGGCGCTTTCCATCATGGCTTTCGCCGATGGGCTCGGATCCTGGCCGATCTCGGCCCAGGATTTGTTGGGCCAGACCATGTTGTAGTCCGGCGCGCCATGGCCACCGGCGACGACCTGCTGGGTGAACCAATAGCCCTCCCATTTGCTTTTGTTGGCGGCTGCGGCGAACTTCCCGAGGGCTTCCTCGAAAGCCGGCCCTTGCCCCGGTTTCAGCTTGATATTGGCCACGAAGACATAGGCCGGTATCGCACCCTTGGCGGCGTCATGACTCAGCTTGGGCATGTCCCGGGCCACCCAGCTCACCGCCTTGCTGACGTGCGGCATCACGTCGGTATTGAAGTCGCCGCTGCAGGCCTTGCCCGCGGGGCTGCGCTCGTCAATTCCCGCCCAGGTCCTGGTATCGCTCTCGAAGACATAGCGCCCGAGATCGCCGGTTTCGGCGCTCCAAGCCCACAGGCTGCGTGTGTCCGCATGTTCGTGCAGGCATTTCAGCCACGTTTTCATCCCAGCCTGAAACGCCTGGTCATGGGCCGGCGCGACCTCGACCATGTAAAAGCGCGACACCGACCCCGACTCCGCCGCATGCGCCGAGACCCCTCCCGCCGCGATCACCGCCACCGCCACAGCCAGCATTCGACGTACTGCGTTTTTCTTGCTCATCGCACCACTCCTCGCTGGAGCAGCGTGGCCCTGGCGCGAACGTGCGCCCGGATCGAACGCTGCAGCCGGCGACGGTTATCACTAATGTCATACGGCGTCAATACGATTCGTAATGATGTGATCCACGTCATGCGCATGCCATCGATTTCGTGCTCGAGAAAATGCCGCCGGCGACAGCCCCTCCCCATTCAAGCCTGATCGAAGGGGAATGCCAGCACGTCGGCGATGACATCGCTGCCGAGCATCGCCATCAGCAAGCGTTCGATGCCCAGCGCGACGCCGGCGCAATCGGGCAATTCATCGAGCACCGCCAGCAGGCGTTCGTCGAGTGGCAGCCCGTGCTGTCCTCGCGCACGGCGCCGGGCGTTGTCATGCTCGAAGCGCGCGCGCTGCTCGGCGGCGTCATTGAGCTCGTGGTAGCCGTTGGCCAGCTCCTGCGTGCCGAGATACACCTCGAAGCGTTCGGCCAGCGGCGGGTCGCCGGCGTGGATGCGCGCCAGCGCGCACTGGCTGGCCGGGTAGTCGTGGATCACGGTGATGCGGTCGGTCGGGAACGTCGGCTGGATGCGGTGCGTCAACAGCAGATCGAGCCAGTCGTCGCGGGTGAGTCCGGTCGGTTCGATGGCGATGTCCGCCAACGGCGCGCGCAGGTCAGCGATGTCAGCCCGATGCGGATCGAAGCCCAGACTTTCGATGAACAGCGCGGCGTAGCTGCGTTCGATCACCACGGCGCGTCGTCCCGCCAGCGCCAGCGCGTCCTGCACCAGCGCGACGGTTTCGGCGGCAAGCTTCCGATGATCGAAACCGACGCGGTACCACTCGAGCAGGGTGAACTCGGGGTTGTGGCGGCGCCCCGCTTCACCATCGCGGAACACGCGGCCCAGTTCGTAGCAATCGCCCACACCCGCCGCCAGCAGGCGCTTCAGCGGAAACTCCGGCGAGGTGCGCAGCCAGCGCTCGCGCGGGCCGGCATCGACATGGCCCGAAAAGCGCGTCACAAAACTCTCGATGTTGGGCTCGGTATTGGCCGCTGCGGACAGGATCGGCGTTTCCACCTCGAGCACATCGCGCGCGGCGAAAAATGCGCGGACCGCGGCATAAAGCCGCGCGCGAAAAAGCAGGGCATCGCGAAGCGCGGGGTCCTTCATACCCGATCGCGCTCAGGCGGCATGATCATCGAGATACGCCCGCAGCCGCGCCTCGTCCCAGATCTCGATGCCCAGCTCGCGCGCCCGGTCCAGCTTGGAGCCGGCCGCTGCGCCGGCGACCACGAACGCCGTCTTCTTCGACACGCTGCCGGCGATTTTTGCCCCCAGCGACTGAAGCTTCGCACCGGCGTCTTCGCGCGTCATCGAACTCAAGGTGCCGGTGAGCACGACGCTTTGACCAGCCAGCGGGCCGGGCGGCGTCTCCAAGTTCCCCGATGCCGGAAGCGCAGCCACGAAGGACTCGGCTTCAGCAAGTGCTTCCGGCCCCGGGCCCGCCAGCCAAGCATGCAGCGAGGCCACCGCCTTGGCGCTCGGCGCCGCGGCCGCC
This sequence comes from Rhodanobacteraceae bacterium, assembly GCA_035534135.1. Classification (GTDB taxonomy): domain Bacteria; phylum Pseudomonadota; class Gammaproteobacteria; order Xanthomonadales; family Rhodanobacteraceae; genus Metallibacterium. The sequence continues at coordinate 17,316 of DATLSL010000141.1, forward strand.
CAGTCTTGCGCAGCGCCGGCGCGCAGGGCGGTCGTACTTGGATAGGCGGCGGCAAGGCGAATCGCGCCGACATCGCCTACCTGCGGGATGCCGCTCATTTCAACCAGATTGGCGAAGCTCAACCACAGGCGCAGACTGCTTCGCGGGGGCTGCTCATCGACAGGGCGAACTCCGGCCGCCAGCAATGCATCGACCGCCTCGCGGTTGCCGCGCTGGGCAAAGAAGGTGGCGATCGAACGCGCGGTTTCCGCACCGACATCGGGCAGCGTGCGCAGCACCAGCGGCGGCGCGCGGCGCACCCGATCCAGGCTGCCCAATGCCTTCGCCAGCGTCTTCGCGGTTTCCTCGCCGATATGCATGATGCCGAGCGCAAACAGCAGCCGCGCCAGCGTCGGGCGCCTGCTGGCGGCGATCGCGCGCAGCAGGTTCTCGGCCCAGCGCGTGGCGATCTTGCCCTTGCGCATCGTCTCCGGCGTCGTGCCATCGCGCTGATCGGCGCGCTGTCTCAGCGTCAGCAGATCTTCCAGTTTCAGCGCATACAAATCAGCCGGCGTTCGCACGTAGTCGAACGCGCACAGGTCCTCGACGATGCGTTCGCCCAAGCCCTCGATGTCCAGCGCCCGCCGCGAGGCGAAGTGCAGGACCGCCTCGCGGCGCTGTGCAGCGCAGGTCAGACCGCCGGAACAGCGCCAGGCGACTTCGCCCTCCTCGCGCACCAGCTGCGAGCCGCACACCGGGCAGCGGGCCGGCATCGTCCACGGCGCGCTGTGCACCGGGCGCTGCGCGGGAATCACCCGCACCACTTCCGGGATCACGTCACCGGCGCGACGCACGATCACGCGGTCGCCGACGCGCACATCGAGGCGCGCGACCTGGTCGGCGTTGTGCAGGGTGGCGTTGGTGACGACCACACCGGCGACCGCCACCGGCGCCAGCCGCGCGACCGGCGTCACCACGCCGGTGCGCCCGATTTGCACCTCGATCGCCTCGACCGTGGTTGCCTGCTCTTCGGCAGGAAATTTGTGCGCGATCGCCCAGCGCGGCGCGCGGGCGACGAAACCCAGAACCCGCTGCTGGTCATGGCGGTCGAGCTTGTAGACGACGCCGTCGATGTCGTACGGCAACTGCGCGCGCTTCGCGCCGATGCGGCGGTAGTAGGCGATCAACCCCGCGATCCCCCGCGCGCGGTCGGCTTCGGGCGATACCGGCAAACCCCAGTCGCGCAGTCGTGCCAGCGTGGCCGAATGCGTGTCCGGCAGCGCGTTGCCTGGATCGACCGCGCCCACGCCATAGGCATAGAAGCCTAGCGGTCGGCGCGCGGTCACCGCCGGATCGAGCTGGCGCAAGCTGCCGGCGGCACCGTTGCGCGGGTTGGCCAGCGGCTTCTCGCCCTGCGCCAGCGCCGCCACGTTGAACTTTGCGAACGCCGCGCGCGGCATGATCACCTCGCCGCGCACTTCCAGCAAACGCGGCCAGCCGGTGCCGCGCAGGCGCAACGGAATCGCCCGCAGCGTGCGCAGGTTGGCGGTCACGTCCTCGCCGACGCTGCCGTCGCCGCGCGTCGCGCCCTGCACGAAAACACCGTCTTCATAGCGCAGGCTGATCGCCAGGCCATCGAGCTTGGGCTCGACCGAAAACACCGGCTCGCGCGTATCCAGCGTTTCCTCGATGCGGCGCACGAACTCGGCCACTTCGCGAAAGCGCGCCGTGTCGTCGCCGGCATCGGCAACGTCGAAGGCGTTGTTCAGCGACAGCATCGGCAGCGCGTGGCGCACCTCGGCGAAACCTTCGGCGGGCCGGGCGCCGATCCGGCGCGTCGGCGAGTCGGGCGTGACCAGATCGGGGTGCGCGTATTCGATCGCCTCCAGCTCGCGCAGCAGGCGGTCGTAGTCGGCATCCGGAATCGCCGGATCGTCCAGCACGTGATAGCGGTAGTTGGCATCCTCGATGCGCACGCGCAGGTCGACGGCGCGGGCGGCGATCGCGGCGGAATCCGGCTTGGGGTTCATAGGAAAAATCCGTTGCAGGCGGCCAGTTTAGCGGCTTGCCGCACGGCCCCGCGCGGCGCAGGATGCCCGCATCCGCACCTCCGAGATCGCACATGGCCGGCAGGAAATGGACCGTCTTTCCGCACCCCGACAAGGCCTACGACTACGCCGGCGACCGCTTGGCCAAGGCCTGGAAGACTCTGCACGCAGGCGATCTCGAGCCCTGGCCCGATGACGCGCATATCGCCGCGCTGCTGAAGAAAAACCCGCGGCTCGGCAAGGACCCTGCGGCGCTGTCCGTCGCGCTGCAGGAGGCCTGGCGCGCCTATCACCGCGGCGACTTCCAGCGCGCGTGGGAGTCCGGCTCGGCACTTGGCGCGCTGGGCGCCTCGGTCGCGGTCAAGGCCGCCGGCATCCACGCCACCTATCTGGTTGACGACGCCAGGACCAAGGCCGAGCGTTTCCTGGAAGCGTCCGAGTTCGCTGCCGAGGCAATACAGGCGCTGCCCGGCGAAGCCAACAGCCATTACCGCTACGCCTTCGCCCTGGGCCGTTACAGCCAGTGCATCTCGATCGCCAAGGCCATGGCCGAAGGCCATGCCGGCAAGGTCGGGGACGCCCTCGAATCCACATTAAAAATCGCCCTGAATCACTCGGAAGCACAGCTCGCAATGGGCGTGTATCACGCCGAAATCGTGGCCAAGGTGGGATCGATGCTGGCCA
>DATLSL010000142.1:0-4335 GCA_035534135.1 Rhodanobacteraceae bacterium
CCGCCGATGATCACCACGCGCTTGGCGTGGGCGTGGGTGAACAGCGCCGGATGGCTCATCATCTCGTGGTAGAGAAAATTGTCGCGCGTGGTCAGCATCACGCAGCCATCGATCACCATCAGATTGCCCCAGTCGGTGGTCTGGTAGATCTCGATGGTCTGGTAGGCCGAGCGCTCGGCGTGCAGCAGCTTTTCGACGCGGAAGCCGATGGATGAGCCCGAGGCCTGGTGCGTCTCGGTGAACCAGCTGATCTGCGACATGGAGCCCTCCTCGACGGTCAGCCTGCGATTGTAGCCGCGCGTCCGCGCGGGCGCAGACCGTTCATGCGGCTGCGCGCGGCGCAGGCGCTACAATCGCGCGCTTTGATCCCCACCCCGAGGAGCCCGCGATGGCCGCGCCCTGGAGCATCGCCGATGCCCGCCGCACCTACGCCGTGCCGCACTGGAGCGACGGCTATTTCGACATCGACGACCGCGGCGACCTGATCGCACGCCCGCGTGGCGACGGCGGCCCGGCGGTGGCACTGGCGGCGGTGGTCGAACGCGCCCGCGGCGAGGGCCTGCGGCTGCCGCTGCTGCTGCGCTTTCCGGACATCCTCGGCGACCGCGTGCGGCGCCTGCAGGCCGCGTTCGCACGCGCCGCCGCCGAGCACGATTTTGCCGGCGGCTACACCGCGGTGTATCCGATCAAGGTCAACCAGCAGCACGCGGTGGCCGGCGAGCTGGCGGCCGTCGGCGGCGACGGTTTTGGTCTCGAGGCCGGCTCCAAGCCCGAACTGATGGCGGTGCTGGCGCTGGCACGGCCCGGCAGCGTGGTCATCTGCAATGGCTACAAGGACCGCGAATATGTGCGCCTGGCGCTGATCGGGCGCCGCCTCGGGCTGACCGTCTACATCGTGATCGAGAAGCTCTCCGAGCTGGCGCACGTGATCGAGGAAGCGCGCGCGCTGGGCGTCGAGCCGCTGCTGGGCGTGCGCGTGCGCCTGGCCACGCTGGGCGCCGGCAAGTGGCAGAACACCGGCGGCGACAAGGGCAAGTTCGGCCTGACGCCGCCACAGCTGCTGAGCCTGCTGGCCGGCCTCGATGCGGCCGGGCTCAGGCACACGCTGCGGCTGCTGCACTTCCACATGGGCTCGCAGCTGTCCAACGTGCGCGACATCGCCGCCGGCATGCGCGAAGCCACGCGCTACGTCGTCGAGCTGGCCGCCCGCGGCGTGGCGCTGGACGTGGTCGACGTCGGCGGCGGGCTCGGCGTGGACTACGAGGGCACGCGCTCGCGCAGTTTCTGCTCGATCAACTACAGCCTCGATCAATACGCCGCCAGCATCGTGCAGCCGCTGGCCGAGGCCTGTGCCGCCCATGGCCTGCCGGCGCCGCGGGTGATCACCGAGGCCGGCCGCGCGATGACCGCGCACCACGCCGTGCTGGTGGTCAACGTCAGCGAGGTCGAATGCGTGCCCGCGGGTGCGCTGCCGCCGGCGGACGCCGGCGAGCCGGCGGTGCTGCGGCATCTGCGCGCGCTGCATGATGAACTGGCGACGCGGCCGCCGCTGGAGCTCTACCACGAGGCCCAGCACCATCTCGCCGAAGGCCAGACCCTGTTCGCGCTGGGCCAGCTGGGGTTGCAGCAGCGCGCGCGGCTCGATGATCTCTATTTCGCGCTGATGCACGCGGTGCGCGCACGGCTGAAACCAGACGGACGCGCGCATCGGCAAGCGCTGGACGAGCTCGATGCGCGCCTGGTCGACAAGGTGTACGCCAACTTTTCGGTGTTCGAGTCGATTCCCGACGTGTGGGCGATCGAGCAGGTGTTTCCGATCGTGCCGCTGACGCGCCTCGACGAAGCGCCGACGCGACGCGGGGTGATCGCCGACCTCACCTGCGATTCCGACGGCCGCATCGACCACTACGTCGGTGCCGACGGCCTCGACGTCAGTCTGCCGCTGCACGCGTTGCGCGAGGGCGAGTCGTATTGTCTCGGCCTGTTCATGGTCGGCGCCTACCAGGAGACCCTGGGCGACATCCACAATCTGTTCGGCGACACCGACGCGGTCAACGTGCGCGTGAACGCGGACGGCTTCGTGCTCGAGCAGCGCCGTCGTGGCGACAGCGCCGACCTGATGCTGGAATATGTCGGCTACGATCTCGCCGGCTTGCGCGCGATCTATCGCGAACGCATCACGGCCGCAGGCGTATCGGCGGCCGAGGGCGAGCGCCTGCTCGCCGCCCTGGAGGCCGGGCTGACCGGCTACACCTACCTGCGCGAACGCGACTGATCAGCGACTGAGACCCGCTCGCAGCAGCGCATCCAGATAGATCTGCCAGTTGCGCGCCTGGGCGCGGCCCAGGGCGTGGAGCGTGTCCCAGGCGAAGATGCCGGTGTCGTGGCCGTCGTCGAAGCGCAACAGCACGGCGTACTGGCCGACCGGCTCGATGGCGGCGATGTTCACGCCGCTCTTGCCGCCCACCAGCACACGCTGGCCGGGGCCGTGGCCCTGCACCTCGGCGCTGGGCGAATGTGTGCGCAGATATTCGGCCGGCAGTTCGAAGCGTTCGCCGCTGTCGAAGGCGACCTCCAGCGTGCGCGCGGCCCGATGCAGGACGATCTCGGTGGGGCGTGGCGTGGTCATCCCCGGCACGCCCGTGCGTGCGCACTCAATGCGCGCGACCGACGTCGGGTCCGCCCTGCGCCATCGCCGGCGACTGGCCGGCGACGCCGCACAGGGCCTGCGCGTAGGGCTCGTCGAAGCTGATCGTGGACACCTCGTCCCAGGCAAAGAACGACGGCTCGGTCAGCCATTCGGCATCGGGAGTGATTTCCTGCAGATTGAAACCGTCGTCTTCCAGTTCGAGCAGGCGGCCGATGTAGCAGACCTCGCACTCGTCCTCGCTGTCGACGTGCACGCCGATCACCGGCGCCGCCAGCGCCGCCGCGCGCACTACCTGCTTGATGTCGTCCAGCGGAAAGCCATCCGGCAGCACCGGCCTGATGGCGCGCAGCGCCAGCGAGCGTTCGACGAAGCGGTGATGCTCATCGGGCGCCTCCAGCTCGGTGATGTCACTGTGGCGCATGGCGTACAGACCGTCGTAGCCGATGCTGTCGCCGACGACCCAGAGCAGCACGAACTCGCGCCCGACCGCCGCCACGTAACCGCAGAAACTGCCGTGCTCGAGCTTGCCGCGCCACAGCCGCACCAGTTCGCCGCGCAGCTGCGCCTCGCGCAGGCGCGCCCGGTGTCCACGGTTGTTGAATTGAATGATCTCGCCCATAGACCGTTCAGGATACCAGCCATGGCTGGTGTTGACGTTCAAAGGATGTAACGGCTGAGGTCCTCATCGGCGACCAGGGCGCCCAGGTGGCCATCCACATAATCGGCGTCGATCAGGTATTTTTCGCCGGACTTGTCTGCAGCTTCGTAGGAGATCGTCTCCAGAAGCCGCTCCATCACCGTATGCAGCCGGCGCGCGCCGATGTTCTCGGTGCGCTCGTTGACGCGGGTGGCGACCTCGGCCAGCCGGGCGATGCCGTCGGCGCTGAAGGTGACGGTCACGCCCTCGGTGGCCAGCAGGGCGCTGTACTGGCGGGTCAGCGCGTGGCGCGGTTCGGTGAGAATGCGCCGGAAATCCTCGGCGGTCAGCGCCGCCAGCTCGACGCGGATCGGCAGCCGCCCCTGCAGCTCCGGGATCAGGTCGGAGGGTTTCGACAGCGAAAACGCGCCCGAGGCGATGAACAGGATGTGGTCGGTCTTGATCGGGCCGTACTTGGTCGACACCGTGGTTCCCTCAATCAGCGGCAGCAGGTCGCGCTGCACGCCCTCGCGGCTGATCCCGGGCCCGGTCATCTCGCGGCGCTGGCAGATCTTGTCGATCTCGTCGAGGAAGACGATGCCGTTCTGCTCGCAGGCGGTGACCGCCAGCGTGCGCAGTTCCTCGTCGTTGAGCAGCTTGCCGGCCTCTTCCTCGAGCAGCAGCGGCCGCGCCTCGCGCACCGTCAGCGTGCGCTTGTGGCTCTTGCCGCCGCCGATCGACTGGAACATCTGCCGCAGCTGCTGGCCCATCTCCTCCATGCCCGGCGGCGCCATGATGTCGACGCCGACGTTGACCGCAAGTTCGAGTTCGATCGTGCGGTCCTCGAGCGCACCCTCGCGGTACTGCTTGCGCAGCTTCTGGCGGGTGTCGCCGGCGGCGGACGGCTCGCCGCTGTTCCAGCCGGCGCCGGCCGGGCGCGGCAGCAGGGCGTCGAGGATGCGCTCCTCGGCGCGGTCCTCGGCCTGGCTCTGCACGCGCGTCTTGGCCTGTTCGCGCACCAGCTTGTAGGCGCCGTCGGCGAGGTCGC
>DATLSL010000143.1:0-16181 GCA_035534135.1 Rhodanobacteraceae bacterium
ATGTGCATCATCGCGCGTTCCGCGTCGCGCGCCGCCCGGGATCACCCGATGACGACCGGCAGGATGATGGTAGGCCGCTCCCGGCGCGCGGCGACGGGCTTGCATACGTATTCACGCGGAGCGCGCACCGATGCGCGCGCAGTGACGGGTCGCGCGGACGTCAGTCCAGCGCCGGCGCGAAGCCGACCACCAGGGTGCCCGGGCCGGCGTGCGCGCCGATCGCCGCTCCGGCTTCGACCACGTCGGGCACGATCGCGAGATTGAAGCGCGTGGCCAGCGCCGTCGCCAGCTGCGCCGCCTCGCGCCGATTGTCGCAATGGCCGATCAGCACGCGCGCGGCGTCGGCACGCGGCACGCGCCGCGCCAGCCACGCGGCAAAGCGCACCGGCAGACCTTCGCCGGCGCGCAGTGCGCCGCCCAGGTGCAGGCGGCCATCCGCCCGCGAGGCCAGTACCGGTGCCAGCTTCAGCCAGCGCGTCAGCGGCAGCGCCGCGCGCGGCACGCGACCACCGCGCACGGCGTAGGTCAGGTCGCGCAGGATCCCGAACGTGCGTACGCGCGGCAGCAGCGCATCCAGTCGCACGGCGATGGCAGCCGCATCGAGTTCCTGCTCGGCCCAGTGGCCTGCCGCCTCGGCCAGCAAGCCGAGTCCGCAGGCCACGTTGCGCGAGTCGACGGTGACGATGCGCTGCCCGCGCGCCGCGGTCTGCGCCGCCTGATAGGTGCCCGACAGCGCCGAGGACAGTCCGACATAGATCACTTCGTGATGGTGGCTGAGCGCGTGCTGGAACTGGCGGCGGAAATCGCCGGCCGGCGGCTGCGAGGTGCGCGGCACCGCGCCCTGGTCGCGCATGCGCCGATAAAGCTCGGGCCCGCTGAGGCCGACCTTGTCGAGATGATCGATGCCGTCGACGCTGACCCGCACCGGTACCCAGGCGACGCCGGCCGTGGCCAGCCGCGTCGCCGGCAGATCGGCGGCGGAGTCGGTGATCACCGCGACGCGGCGACTGGTCTGCACCGCGCTGCGCTGCGCGTGCATGTCGTCGGCCTTGGGCGCGCTGACCGCGCCGAACGCGACCAGCGCTTCGAACAGCGCCGACGGCGCATCGAGATGCAGGTGCACGCGCAGGCGTTGGGTATCGCCAGCGATCACCAGGCAGCTGCCGCCCAGCGGCGCCAGCGCGGCGCGGATGGCGCCGCGATCGAGCGCGGCGCCGCTGAGCAGGCACTCCACGCACCAGCGCCCGGGGCCGGCATCGTCATGGGTCGCCATCGTCACCGCTACAGGCGTCGCCGCAGTAATCGTCGCCGCGGGCACGGGCAGGGCACGGCGGCCGTCGCGCAGGTAGCCGGCGATGCCGTCGAGCAGATCCACGAAACCCTGCGCGCCGGCATCCACAACCCCGGCGCGACGCAGCACCGGCAGCTGGCGCGGCGTATCGGCCAACGCCTCGCGGGCTGTCGTCAGCGCGTACTCGAAGGCGTCACGCAGATCGCCGCGACGGTGCTCGGTCTGCTGCGCGAACGCCTTGGCGAAGGCGCCGATCACGCTGAGGATGGTGCCCTCGCGCGGCTCGGCGACGGCGTCGCGCGCCTGCTCGGCGCCCACCCGCAGGGCTTCGGCCAGGGCGCCGGCGCTGAGGCGGTCGGAGCCCTGCAGTGCCGCGCTGGTGCCACACAGAAACTGCGCCAGGATCGCTCCGGAGTTGCCGCGCGCGCCGTCCACCGCCGCATGAGCGACGGCGTGCAGCAGGCGTCCGATGGCGCGTCCGCGCAGGCCGGCCACCGCGTCGCGCACGGCGCCCAGCGTGCTGGCGAGATTGGAGCCGGTGTCGCCGTCCGGCACCGGAAACACGTTGATGCGGTCGAGGTGTTCGCGGCGCGCAACGACGCGACCGATGCCCGCCAGCAGCGCCCGCTTGACGCTGCGCGCATCGGCGACGCGCGGTGCGCGCAGGGAATCGGCGGCGAGGCTGAGGGTTGCGGTCATGGCCCGACAGCATAGCTACGCTCCGCGAGCCGGACTTGCTGCGACGCAACGCGGGCGCAGTGGCGAGGGACTCCGCGATCTGCCACCATCCCCGATCTCGACCCACGTGCCCGGATGCAACGGGAATCGCATGAAGATCATCGCGCCGATCGGTCTGCTGCTGGGTCTGGGTGTCTCCTGCGCCGCGCTGGCGCGCGATTTCCCCGGTGCCCTGTTGACGGCCACGCCGTCCGGCCTGACCGGCTCCGAACCGGCCTCGGCGCTGCCCGCGTTGCCCGGCAATCCGCTCGATCGCTTGCTGCCACGGGGTCGCGACGCTGCCGCCGGCATGCGGCCGGTTGCTGCGGCGGCGGCAGGCGATGCTGGCAACGCGGCCAGCCGCGAGCCGCCGGGCACGCCCCGCGCGCTGCTGCACGATCATGTCGGCGTCCCCGGTGCGCCGGTCCTGGTGCGCAAGCCGCGCGCGTTGCTGAGCTGGCAGTCACTGCTGCCGGGTTCGATCCAGTAACAACCATGGGCTTGCTTGCGCGGCTGGGTGCGTCGCTGCGGCGAGCGCCGCCGCCGATCGCCGATCCGCTCTGGCGCAGCGCCGTCGCGGCCTGCCCGCTGGCGCGCCGACTCGACCCCGACCGCCAGACGCGGCTGCGCGGGCACACGGCCTGGTTCCTGGCGCGCAAGTCGTTCAGCGCGGTGGCCGGCGCCGAGCTCGACGACCAGCGCCGGCTGCTGATCGCGCTGCAGGCGACGCTGCCGGTGCTCGAACTCGGCGTGCGCGCCCTGCGCGGCTGGCGCGAGGTGATCGTCTATCCCGGCGAGTTCAAGGTGCAACGCAGCCATGAAGACGCCGCCGGCGTGGTCACCGAGGGCGACGACGTGCTGGTCGGCGAGGCCTGGGAACGCGGACCGCTGATCCTGTCCTGGGCCGATGTCGCCACCGACCTCGCGCAGCCCTGGGACGGCTTCAACGTGGTCGCGCACGAAATCGCGCACAAGCTCGACCTGCTCGCCGGCGCCGCCGACGGCGTGCCGGAGCTGCCGCGCGCGCTGCCGCGACGGACGTGGATTGCGGCGTTCCAGGCGGCGTACGACCGCCATGCGCGCGCCGTGGAACGCGGCCGCCGCACCGCGATCGATGCTTATGCCGCCGAGGGTGCGGACGAGTTTTTCGCGGTGGTCAGCGAAATGCACTTCTCCGATCCGGCGCCGCTCGCGCGCGCGGAGCCGGACGTGGCTGCGTTGCTGACCGCCTACTACGGCCCGGCGCCAGGCGCCGGGCGTGCGCGCCTCAACCCGGCGTGAAGCGCACCACGAAGCGCGCGCCGCCCAGCTCGGGCGAACGCTCCACCGTCAGCACGGCGCGATAGGCGCGCACCAGATCCTGCACGATGGCGAGGCCGATGCCGTGGCCCTGCACGCGTTCGTCGCCGCGCACGCCTCGCTGCAGCAGGCGTTCGACCTGATCCTCGGGAATGCCGGGGCCGTCATCCTCGACCACCAGCTCGAGGCCGTCGCGGCGCGCGCCGCTGCCAGGCAACACGTGCGCGCTCACCAGCACGCGATGCTGCGCCCACTTGAAGGCATTCTCGGTGAGGTTGCCCAGCAGTTCGAGCAGATCACCGGGCTCGCCGTAGAAGCGCGCGGCCGGCTCGATCTCGAATTCGCACAGCACGTGCCGGGTGGCATGGACCTTCTCCAGCCCGCGCACCAGTTCCTCGGCGTGCGCTGCGACCGCGATCGGCGCGGCGAAGGTGGCGTGACCGAGCGCCGCGGCGCGCGCCAGCTGGTAAGCGACGATTTCGTCCATGCGCCGCACCTGATCCAGCACTTCGCGCGCCAGTACCGGCGGCGCGGCTTCGGCGTCGAGCCGCGAGCGGATCACCGCCAGCGGCGTCTTCAGGCTGTGCGCGAGATCGGCCAGCGTGTTGCGGTTGCGCTGCAGGTGCTCGCGCTCGCTTTCGACGAAGCGGTTGATGTTGCGGGTGAGGCGAATCAGTTCCTGCGGATAGTCGTCGTCGAGGCGCTCGCGCTGGCCGTGCTCGACCAGCGCCAGCTCGACGGCGACGCGGCGCAACGGCGACAGGCTCCAGCGCATCAGCAACTGCTGCAGCAACAGCAGCACCAGGCCGAGTGCGGTCAGCCACAGCGCCAGCGTGTGCCGGTAGGCGGCGATCTGGCGGTTGAAACCGGCGGTGGACTCGGCGACGTGAAAGGTGAGCCGCAGCGGATCGTGGTGCGGCACGTCCCAGGCCACGCCCTCGCTGAGCACGAACACGTCGCCGCTGGCGGTCGTCAGCGGCCCCTCGAAACGGGTGACGCCGGGATCGAGATCGTGCTCCAGCGGCAGGTCCAGTCCCTGTGCCGAGGGCGACGACCACGCGCGTCCCGTGGCGTCGCTGACCGCCGCGTACAGGCCCGAGCCCGGGCGCGCGAAACCCGGTTGCGGCGGCGCATCGGGTGGCAGCAGCTTGCTGCCGTAACGGCTGACGTCGAAGCCGGCCAGATAGGCGTAGACAAAACTCTGCAGGCGATAGCGTTCGGCCGCCAGCGTGCCTTCGGTATAGGCACGGTCGAGGGCGAATCCGGTGGCGCCGAGAAAGGCGACCAGCGCCAGCAGCGAGGCCAGCGCCGAGCGGCCGACCAGCGACAGCGGACGGCGTTCAGGCGTCATCGCCCTCGCTGCGCGGAATCGCAAAGCGATAACCGCGTCCGCGCACGGTCTCGATCGGCTTCAGCGCGCCCTCGGGGTCGAGCTTGCGGCGCAGACGGCCGATGAAGACCTCCAGCACGTTGGAGTCGCGATCGAAGTCCTGCTGGTAGATGTGTTCGGTGAGATCGGCCTTGGACACCAGCTCGCCGGCGTGCAGCATCAGGTACTCGAGCACCTTGTACTCGTAGCTGGTCAGGTCCACCGGCGCGCCCTCGACGGTGACCATCTGCCCGGTGGTGTCGAGGCGGATCGGGCCGCAGATCAGCAACGGCTTCGACCAGCCGCTGGCGCGACGCACCAGCGCGTTGATGCGTGCCAGCAGTTCCTCGACATGGAAGGGCTTGACCAGGTAATCGTCGGCGCCGAACTTCAGCGCTTCGACCTTGTCCTGCCACGATGAGCGCGCGGTCAGGATCAGGATCGGGCAGCGCTGGCCGGCCTCGCGCAAGGCCTTGACCAGGTCCATGCCCGACATCCGCGGCAGGCCGAGGTCGATGATCGCCAGGTCGAACGGCACTTCGCGGCCCTGGAACAGACCCTCCTCGCCGTCGGCTGCGCAGTCCACCGCGTAGCCGTCACGCTTCAGCCGCGCCGCCAGCGTCTCGCGCAGCGGCGCCTCGTCCTCCACCAGCAGGATGCGCATCTAGTGTTTCTCCTTGGGTTCGGTTCGCACCTGGACCACGCGCACATGGCCGTCGGGGGTGAGCATCTTGATGCGATAGATCACGTAGCGGCCGACGCGCACGCTGTCGGCCTTGAGCACCTTGCCGCCGCTGGCGCGCTGCACCTGTTCGACCGCCTGCTCGAGCGTGGTGCCGGGCGGGGCGATGATCTCCGTGGCGGTGGCGGTGGCCGTGGTCACGGTGACGGCCAGCAGCAGGGCGAAGGCAAGGTGTAGCGGACGCGGCATGGCGCGATGGTAGCCGAAGCCGCGCGGCGCGCGGACCTGGATGCGATCATGCCTGCCGTTGCCGAATTCGCGCTGAACCGCGCTTCGGAACGCGCTAGTGTGGCGTCTCGGAAGTACACGCCAGCGATTCCCGATGGATTTCGGTGCGAGACCAGGCGCGACGAGGAGTCATAGCCCTGCTATGGCGACGAGGCGCAACGCCGTATCGCGCCGAAAGACGCGGGAATGATGGATGCGTATTTCCGAGACACCGCACTAGGCCAGCGTCGAGCAGCAGCATGATCGGACCACGCCGTCGAAGGACTCGGGGGCGCTCAGGCGGCGACCGCGGGGGCCGCCTCGACCGCAGCCAGCGCGCGTTCGACCAGGCCCCAGTCGGCGCCCGCGGCGCGCCCCTGTTCGCCGAGCAGGCGCCGGAAGCTGCGCGCGCCGGGCAGGCCCTGATACAGGCCAAGCCAGTGCCGCGCCATGTGCCGCAGCGCGGTGCCGCGCGCCAGCTCGGCCTCGACGTAAGGCCGCAGCGCACGCAGCGCATCGGCTCGTGCCGGCAGCAGCGTGCCCCACAGCGCTGCATCCGTCTGCGCCAGCACCCAGGGGTCGTGGTAGGCCACGCGGCCCAGCATCACGCCGTGCATCTGCGTCAGATGCTCGCGCACCGCCGCGACGCTGACGATGCCGCCGTTGATCACCAGTGTCAGCCCGGGAAAATCGCGCTGCAGCCGGTAGACGCGCGCGTAGTCCAGCGGCGGCAGTTCGCGGTTCTCCTGCGGCGACAACCCGGACAGCCAGGCCTTGCGCGCATGCACGATCAGGGCCTCGACGCCGGCGGCCACCATCGCCGTGGCGAAGTGCTGCAGGTCCGCATAGGCGTCCTGCTCGTCGACGCCGATGCGGCACTTCACCGTCACCGGCACCGCCACCGCGTCGCGCATCGCGCGCACGCCGTCGGCGACCAGCGCCGGCTCGCGCATCAGGCAGGCGCCAAAACGCCCGGCCTGCACGCGGTCGGACGGGCAGCCGACGTTGAGGTTGATCTCGTCACAACCGGCCGCGGCGCCGATCGCGGCCGCGGCGGCCAGTTCACGCGGCTCGCTGCCGCCCAGCTGCAGGGCCAGCGGATGTTCGCCGGCATCGTGTGCCAGCAGGCGCGCGCGATCGCCGTGCAGCAGCGCCTGCGCGTGCACCATCTCGGTGTACAGGCGCGCATGCGGGGCCAGCACGCGATGAAAGGCGCGGCAGTGGCGGTCGGTCCAGTCCATCATCGGCGCCACGCACAGGCGCCAGGGCGAATCCGCGGCGATGGCGGGCGGGGCTGCGGTTTCCATCGCGCAAGGATACCCGGCACGCCGCGCACGAGTGCTAGGCTGGCATCGGCGGGATCCGACGCAGACGTCATGAACACGAGTGTGACCATCAGCCTCGATGCGGTGATCGTGGCGGTTACCGCCGAGGCTCCGCGCGTGCTGACCGCCGAGTGCGAGGGCGTCGACGTGCTCCCCGGCGGCGCGCTCGATCCGCAGCGCGATCCGACCCTGGAGCGTGGCCTGCGCGACCGCGTCGAGGCGGCCAGCGGCTTGGCGCTGGGCTACGTCGAGCAGCTCTACACCTTTGGCGACCGCGCGCGCGAGGCGCGGTCAACCGATGCGGCGCGTGTGATCGGGGTGGCCTATTTGGCGCTGGTGCTGGAACAGACCGCGGCACCGGCGCCGGGCGCACACTGGCGCGACGTGTATGCCTTTCTGCCGTGGGAGGACTGGCGCGCCGGGCGTCCGCCGGCGATCGCGCAGGCGCTGGCTCCGCGGCTGCACGCCTGGGCCGGCGCCGACCGCCACCGGCGCGAGCGCGTCGATCTGACCTTCGGCCTCGATGGCGCGCCGTGGGATCCGGAGCGCACGCTGGAACGCTACGAACTGCTGTGGGAGATCGGGCTCGCCGCCGAAGCCCCGCACGCCGGCACCGACCTGCCGCGCGCCAGCGGCCGCGCGATGGGCCTCGATCATCGGCGCATGCTGGCCACCGCGCTGGGTCGTCTGCGCGGCAAGTTGCGCTATCGGCCGGTGGTGTTCGAGCTGGTGCCCGAAGCGTTCACCCTGACCCAGCTGCAGCGGGTGATCGAGGCGCTGGCCGGGATGCGTCTGCACATGCAGAACTTCCGTCGCCTGATCGAGCATGCCGGTCTGGTCGAGGCCACCGGGCAGCGCCAGCACGCCACCGGCGGACGCCCGGCCGTGCTGTTCCGTTTCCGCCGCGAAGTCTTCCGCGAACGTCCGCAGCCGGGGGTGTACTACCCCGGTGCGTGGTGGTCGCGCTGACGCGGTCCGGCGGCAACGATTCCCAGTCCGGCGCTGCGCATTGGCGCGGCGCGACCAGCCCCCGCCAGCGGCGCGTTCCGATGCGCGTGAGCGTCGCCTGGCTCGTTGCATCCCGGGGGAAGCATCGATCAGCAAGACAAAGCGTCTGACTCGGGGGAAGACAACCCGCAGCGAGTGCAGGTCGTGGCGGGCGCTCACGCCGCGCCGGGCGCGGCCAGTGGCAGCACGTACAGCAACACGGCGAAAAAGTGCAGCGTGCTGCCGGCCAGCACGAACAGGTGCCAGAGCGTGTGGTGGTACGGCAGGCGTCGCCACAGATAGAACGGCACGCCCAGCGTGTAGGCGATGCCGCCCGCCAGAACAAGGGCCACGCCGCCACCGGCCAGCGCCGCATGCAGCGGGCCGAAGGCCAGCAGGCCGATCCAGCCCATGCCGACATACACCAGCGCGGCCAGCCAGCGCCGGCGGCCGAGGCTGGTGTATTCCAGCGCGATGCCGGCCACGGCCAGCGTCCAGATCGCCGCAAACAGCCCCCAGCGCCAGTCGCCGTGCAGCGCCAGCAGGGTGAACGGCGTGTAGGTACCGGCGATCAGCAGATAGATCGCGATGTGGTCGAAACGCCGCAGCGCGCGCCGGGCGCCGGGCCGGTGGATCGAGTGATAGAGCGTGGAGGCGGTGTACAGCAGTACCAGCGAGGTGCCGAACACGCTTGCCGCGATGATCGCGCGCGGCGGTCCGCTGTGCGCCGTGATCACCGCCAGAATCACCAGCCCGGCGAGGCTCAGCGCGATGCCGAGACCGTGGATCAGGCTGGCGGCAAGCTCGTCGCCACGGCCGAGGCCGTGCGCAGCGGGCAGTGGGTCGGCATGCATCGCGGTCCGCCCTTCGAACAGGGTTTGAACGCTAGCAGAGCCCGTCGCGAGTGTCGCCTTACGGAAGCGGCCGATGTGCATGACCGCTCTCAGCGCGTCAGGTGTGCCCACGCGGCGGTCGCGGCCTCGCGATCGCCGTCGTCGAAGGCCTCGACGTCCCAGCCGGCCAGCGTCGCCGCGTCGATGCAGCGCAGATTGACGTCGTAGCCGTCGGGATGCGAGCGCGGCACGTAGAACGACTTCACGCCGCAGCGGCGACAGAACAGGTGGCGTGCGACGCCGGTATTGAAACGGTATTCGCCGAGATTCTTGTCGCCGGCGAGCAGCCGGAAGCGCGCAGCCGGCACGATCAGGTGCAGAAAGCCGGTCATGCGGCAGATCGAGCAGTTGCACTCGAGCACCGTCGGTCGTGCCGGCGCCTCGACTTCGAAGCGCACCGCGCCGCAGTGGCAGCCGCCGCGATGGACGACCGGTGCCTCCGCCGCGACCACGTCAGTGCGCCAGGATCTCGAACTTGCCGAAGGCGATGCCGAGGTCCCAGCCGTCGCCGACGCCAGCCAGTGCCAGCGCCACGTTGCCCTTGGTCAGCACCTGCGCCGAGCTCGACTTGACCACGCCGGCGTGCACCTGCGCGGTGGCGTAGCTGCCCAGTACTTCGCGGATGTTGCTCACGCCGGTGAAGTGCCCGCGGCCATCCTTGATTTCGGACTTGCCGATGGTCAGGCCGCCCCCCTTGGTGCGCAATTCGACGTGCATGCTCTGGCCATTGGAGCAGGTGATTTCGCCCTGGCCCTTGGCAGTCTGGTAGAAGATCGACCAGCCAGCGAGGGAATAGCGCATGTCACAGGAGACATCGCCGGCGTGTGCGGACGGTGCGATCGCCGCAAGGGCGAGCAGGCAGAAAGGCAACAGCAGGGCCTGGGTCTTGCGCATGATCACGACTCCTTGAGGGATACGGCGCACGATGCTGACAGCTGCGGCTGAACGTCGCAGAAATCCGGCGGAAAGCGGCGTTCACCGCGGTCGCACGTCGTCTCCATGATGCCGCAGCGGCACGGCTCGTGCTGAATGCGGGCATCTCTCTCGTCTTCGTCCCATGCGGGTTGCGGTTCCCGCTGGCGCTGCTTGCGATCGCACGCGGTGGATCCGCAACGCGTTTCACAGAGGGCGTGTTCAGGGGATCCGTTGGCGAGCTTGTTTTTTCAACCCGTCGCCACGGGGGTTAAGCTGACGCCATCCCGGCCACGGAGCCCGACGATGCGCGCCCCCGACCTCGCGGTTCATGTCCGCCATCCAGGTCAGCTCACACCCGGCGTCCGCCTTGCCCTGCAACTGGCGGTACGTCTGCAGGCGCATCTCGAAGGCCTGCACGTGGCGCCGCTGCCGGCGGCGGCATTCAGCGTGCCCGAGGCGGTCACCCTGCAGGTGATGGAGTCCGAGCAGCGCCGCCGCGACGCCGAGGCGCAGGCGCCATGGTGGCGCGCCGAGCTGGATGCGCGCGGTCTTGCCGGCAGCTGGCGCGTCGGCGAGGGGGATCTCGCCCAGGTGCTCTGCTACGGCGCAGCCGCGGCCGATCTGCTGGTGATGGAGCGCCCGGCCGAAGCCGAGGACGCGCCGCTGGGCTTTGGCGCCACCTCGCGCACGGTGTTCGCCGCCGGCATCCCGGTGCTGGTGGTGCCGGCGCAGACCGCCGTGACCGAAACCGGCCGCAACGTGCTGGTGGCTTGGAACGGCAGCCGGGAAGCACAGCGGGCGCTGCGCGGGGCACTGCCGCTGCTGGCGCAGGCCGAGCACATCACCATCCTCGATGGCAGCCGCAAGCAGCATCCCGAGGGTCTGGCCTGGCTGCCACCGCTGATGTTGCCGGCATGGTGCGAACGCCACGGTCTGGTCGCGCACATCGAGGCCTTCCAGCCGCAGGGTGCGGTCGGCACGGTGTTGCTGGAAGCCGCGGCTCGCCTTGGTGCGGACCTGATCGTGCTGGGTGCCTGGGGTCACTCACGGATCGCCGAGATGGTGCTCGGCGGTACCACCCGCGCGCTGTTTCGCGACGGCACGCTGCCGATGCTGGTGGCACATTGATACCCGGTTGCGTTCAATCGACACGAAAACCGCGTAGCCCGGATGCAGCGCAGCGGAATCCGGGAAGGGTGCATTGAGAAAGATTTTTATCCGCGAAGGGCGCGAAGGGCGCAAATGATTTGTTCCATTTTGAGGATCGAACCTCGGATTGCGCCCCCGATGGGGCTCCATCCGGGCTACCCAGCGAATCGATTGAACGCAACGGGGGTATGGGACGCGGGGCGGTGAAGTCGCCGCTCAGCCGCGATAGCGCTGCGCCAGCAGGGCGAACATCGCGCGCAGGCCCAGCGCCTCGCCGCCCCGGGGCCGGCCCGGACGGTCGCCGTCGTTCCAGGCGTAAGTGTCCAGGTGCAGCCACGGCGTCTGCGCCGGCACGAAGCGTTCGAGATACAGCGCGGCGGTGATCGCGCCGGCGTGGCGCGAGGCGCCGCTGTTGGCGAAATCGGCGATATGCGAATCGAGCAGGCGCCGGTACGGCCGCCACAGCGGCAGCCGCCACAGCGGATCGTGCTCGGCCTGCGCCGCCGCCAGCGCCGCGTCCGCCAGCGCATCGCGGTTGGCGAACAGTGCCGGCAGGTCCGGACCCAGCGCCACGCGCGCGGCACCGGTCAGGGTGGCGAAGTCGATGATCAGGTCGGGCTGCTGCTCGCCGGCGTAGGCCAGCGCGTCGCCGAGGATCACGCGGCCCTCGGCGTCGGTGTTGTCGATCTCGACGCTGAGCCCGCTGCGGGTGCGGATCACCTCGCCGGGACGATAGGCGTTGGCGGCGATGGCGTTCTCCACCGCCGGGATCAGCAGGGTCAGGCACACCGGCAGGTTCGCACGCATCACCCAGCCGGCCAGCGCCAGCGCGTGCGCCGCGCCGCCCATGTCCTTCTTCATCCAGCGCATGCCGTCGCCGGTCTTGAGATCCAGACCGCCGGTGTCGAAGCACACGCCCTTGCCGACCAGCACCAGCCGCGGATGTTCGCGCTTGCCCCAGTGCAGTTCGATCAGGCGTGGGGCGCGGTGACTGGCGCGGCCGACGGCGTGGATCGCCGGGAAATTGGCCTCGAGCAGCGCCTCGCCGACCCATTCGCGCACCGTCGCCGCATGCGCCTGCGCGACCTCGCGCACCGCGTCGGCCAGCTGCTCCGGGCCCAGGTCCTCGGTCGGCGTGTTGACCAGATCGCGCACGTGCGTCGTCGCTTCCAGCAGCGGCGCCAGTTCGGCATGCAGCGCCGTGTCCACGGCCAGCCGTGCCGGCGCGCGGCGCGCGGCCTTATAGCGGGTGTAGTGGTAGGCGCCCAGAGCAAATCCCAGCGCGGCCAGCCGCGTATCCGCCAGCACACCTTCGGCGGCCAGCGCATAAGTGCCCGGCGGCAGCGTCGAGGCCAGATGGCCCAGCGCCCACAGCGGCTCGCTGCGATCGACGCCGGCCAGAACCCGTTGCAGGGAACCGTCGGCGGCGGGCAGCAGGGCGACCTGACCCGCTGCGGCGGTGAAGCCGGTCGCCTGCAGCCAGCGCGCGGCGCGCGCGCCGAGACGTTTGCGGCAGGCGCCGAGACCGGCGCGATCGACGGTCTCGATGGCGATGGCCTTGCGGCCACGGCGCAGAGGCATCAGGGCATCCATGGCGGTGCTCGCGGGCAGGCGCGCGGTGGCGCGCGGAGCGTGGATGTTAGTGGCCCGTAGCGGAAAAATCGAAAGCAGCTCGCTTGGACTGGCCGCGCCGGGCGGGCTGCTCACTCAGCCCATAGCGATGGCTATGGGCCTCGCTCCGCAGCCGCGCCCGACACGTCCATCCCTTCGCGATCCCTCTTCCGCTTCTTCCGTTACGGGCCACTAGCAAACCGCGCCGGCACGCCGGTGGCGATCAGTGCGACTCGGCGTCGATCTGCCGGCGCTGCTGCGCGGCCTGGCGATCGACCACATTCTGCACCGACTTGGCGCGGGCCAGCGCCTTCATGTCCGCATCCCACGGCGTGGCGACGCGCACGGTCGACGCCGCGGCGGCCGGCGTCGCGGCGGTGGTCGACGGCGGCTGCGAGCAGCCGGCCACGGGCAGCGCAGTGAGCGCGGCAAAAACGAAAACAGGCATGCGCATGGACGTCACCTCCACGGCCAGTCTGGCGCCGCGCCGACGCGGCGGCAAGCCTCGGCTACACTCGTTCGCGGAGGTGGCGCGATGGACGAACACACCGCACGCTGGCGTCTGGACGGGCGCACCGCGCTGGTCACCGGCGCCAGCCGCGGCATCGGCTACGCCTGCGCGCGCGAGCTGACCGCGCTCGGTGCCGAGGTGTTGATGGTGGCGCGCGACGAAGACCATCTCGAGCACGCGCGCGCCGAGCTGGCGGAGGAGTTTCCGGCGCTGCCGCCGCGCGCGTTCGCCGCCGATCTGGTCCAGCACGAGGCGCGTCTGGAGCTGTTCGACTGGATCGCCGACCTCGACGCGCCGCTGTCGCTGCTGGTCAACAACGTCGGCGCCAACCTCAGCAAGTCCACGATGGAGTACGCCGAGGATGAGCTGCGCGACCTGCTCGAGGCCAACCTGGTCAGCGCTTTCGCGCTGTGCCGGCTGGCCTACCCGTCGCTGCGCGAACACGGCGCGGCGGCGATCGTCAACGTCGGCTCGGTATCCGGCGCGACGCACGTGCGTACCGGATCGCCCTATGGCGTCAGCAAGGCCGCGCTGCATCAGCTGACGCGCAACCTCGCCTGCGAGTGGGCGGTCGACGGCATCCGCGTCAACGCGGTCGCGCCGTGGTACATCCGCACCCGCCGCACCGAGTCGGCGCTGGCCGATCCCGACTACCTCGAGGAAGTGCTCGACCGCACGCCGATGCGGCGCATCGGCGAGCCCGACGAGGTGGCCGCGGCGGTGGCCTTCCTGTGCCTGCCGGCGGCGGGCTACATCACCGGCGCGGTGCTGCCGGTGGACGGCGGATTCCTGCAGTACGGTTTCTGAGGGCGCCGGCTCGAACTACATGCCGCCGGCTTGCTCTCCCGCATGTATCCAAGCCATCGCGCAGCGCGAGCCTGCGATGCGAGGTTTCATCCCTGCGCTGCCACCAGCGCCGCATCGGCGGCGCGCGCGCGCTGTACCGCCGGGCGAGCGCCGACGCGGTCGATGTAGGCGCGGATCAGCGGCAGCTCCGGCACCAGCTTGAACTGCGTGGTCCAGCCCAGCGCGGTGCCCCACAGCACGTCGGCGGAGGTGTAGCGCTCGCCCAGCAGCCACGGTCCGCGCGCCAGCTGGTCGGTCAGCGTCTGCAGCATGGTGTCGTAGTCGGCGTAGGGCGAAGTGGCGCGCGCCGCGGGCTCGCGCTGCAGCGACCGATCGATCACCGCCGGCTCGAAGCAGGAGCCGTAGTAGGCGATCCAGCGTAGCCACGGGCCGCGCAGCGGATCGCCGATGGCCGGCGCCAGGCCCGCCTGCGGATAGCGGTCGGCGAGGTAGATGTAGATCGCCACCTGCTCGGTGATCAGCGCGTCGCCGTCCTGCAGCGCCGGCACCTTGCCCATCGGATTGATCGCGAGGTAGGCGGGCTGGCGCTGCTCGCCGGCCTTGAGGTCGAGCAGGTGCAGCCGGTAGGGCGCGCCCAGCTCCTCAAGCAGGATGCGCACGCCGGCCGAGCGCGATTGCGGGGCGTGGAAGAACGTCAGTTCGGTGCTCATGACGCGACTCCCTGGATCGAGTGCGGGCAGCTTAGCGCGGCGCCGCGGAGGACCGCGTCGGTGTGGTCTTGGGCCGCGGATTGAACTGCGGCGGCAACGGGGTCCGGATGCCGAGCTGGCGATCGACCGGCACGATGCCCAGCGCCTTGCAGTCCAGCCCCAGCGCGCCGGGCAACTGCTCGGTCCAGGCGGTTGGCACCATCGCGTAGGACGCCGGCAGCGGTGCGGCGCGGCCGGCCAGACGTGCCGGATCGAAGGCGCCCAGCAGATCGGTCACATCGGGTGTCAGCGCGTCCTCCGGCCCCAGCCCGTGCAGATGGAAATGCAGCTCGCCGAGTTTGCGGCCCTCGAGTTCGTCGGGCAGCGTCGCCAGCGGCGGCAGGTCGAACACGCGATCGACGAACTTGACCACCGAGGCGGTGTTGCCGGGCGCGTGGATCACCGCGTGCACGCGGGCATACGGCGAGATCAGCAGCAGCGGCACGCGCGGGCCGTTGCCCAGCCAGCGGCCGTCGGGGCCCGTCGCGCGCTGCGGCGGCGGCACGTGGTCGTAGTCGCCCTCGCTGTCGTCCCAGGTCAGGATGATCGCGCTGTGCTTCCAGTAGGGACTGGCAGCGATCGCGTTGATCGCGCGCGCGACCAGGATCTCGCTGATCTGCGCATCGGAATACTGCGGGTGGTCGTCGTCACCGAGAAAGCGCGCCTGCACGCGCGGATCGGGGTCGGCGGGTTTCAGTCCGAAGTCGTTGCGGTAGCCGCCCTTGATGTAGAACACGCCGCCCGCGGCGGGCAGGCGGCCGTCGCGCAGGTCGCCGAAGAACCGCGACAGGTCCGCCAGGTGTGCGCGCAGCGCCGGATTGTTGGCGATGTAGCCGAAGTACTGCGGGCCGTTGTGGTGGGTGACGTACGAAGCATGCTGACCCTCGGCATCTTCCGGGTCGGCACCGGCGGCCGTCGGCGCGCCGTAGCCCGCCTGATACCAGCGCCAGTCCACCGTGCGCTGGCCGCGCGTGCTGATCGCGCGCACGTCGCCGCGCACGTCGGCGAGGTCGCTCGCGGGCCGCGTGTCCTGCAGCGCGACATGATCGAGGTCGCCGCCCTGCAGCGTCAGCGGCAGCGAGGCGAAGGTGAGGTTGTCCTGCACTTCGTCGCGATGCGCGGCGGTCTTGGCGGTGTCGTGCGGGTTGTACGGCATGCGTTGTGCCGCTGGCGTGGGGTCGTAGGGCGAACCCCAGAGCGGATCGGCATCGTCGACCACCGGCACGCCGGGGCCCCTGGCGCCGTCGCCCTTGAAGGCCGCGCCCGGATGCCGCGCCCACTGCGTCACGCCGGTCTGCGCGGCGATGATGCTGAGGTTGCCGGGCGTGGACGGCCCGGCGATGGTCTGGAACACGCGATCGAACAGTGCGAAACGGTCGGCGTAATGCCACAGGATCGGCACCGTGTCGCAGTCCTCGTGCGCCATCGCCAGTTCGCCGAACTGGAGGGCCCTGAGGCTGGGTGTCCCCTGCGGCGAATACTTGCGCTCCTCGGTCAGCGCGAAGCGGTCCATGCGCGGTACGCCGCCGACCACGTGCAACTTGCGCAGCATCAGCGGATGCGAGTGGTCGATGTCGTCGGTGTCGGCGGCGAACTCGGCCGGGCCGAT
>DATLSL010000144.1:0-5151 GCA_035534135.1 Rhodanobacteraceae bacterium
CGATTGCCCGGTCTGAATGCTGACGTTGCCGGCCGGAGTGCTGATCGTGGCGACCGGCGCGGACAAGGCCACGCCGGACTGGTAGGCGTTGACCAGGCCGTAACCGAAGACGCCGTTGGGGTTGCCGCTGCCGTTGCTGGCCGCGCTAGTCAGCGCCTTGGCGCCGGCCTGCAGCATCGCGTAGGGATCCTTGCCGGGGAATCCGGACTCGAGCAGCGCCATCATCGCGGCCACGGCTTCCGAGGTGGCCGAGGTGCCGCAGAAGGTGGCACTGGGCGGTGTGCCGCTGTTGGCCGTGCCGAATCCTCCGACGCCGGTCACCAGGACGCAGTCCACCGCCGTGAAATCGGGTTTCTGTCGCGTGCTGGTGCCGGTTGCGGGCTGCGAGAAGAAGATCGGTCCCTGCGAGGCGTAAGGCTCGATCGTGTCGTTGCCCTTGGCGGCACCGGTGGCGTCGATCGCGGTGGTGGTGATCTCGTAGGGCGCCGGCAGTGCCGACTGGCCGTAGATGCTGCCGGCGGGTGTATTCGGAACCAGCACGAAGCTGTGATTGTTGGCGTACACGATCACCTTGAGATGCGGTCCGGGATTGCCGGCGCCGTAATAGATGTGCAGCTGCAGCTGCTGCGTGCTGCTGCCGTTGTTGACGTACTGGTTGCCCTGCACCGGCTGTGGGCCCGGGGTGTTGTTGGGTCCAGGCGTGCCGCTGATCACACAGCTGGTGGACGAGGGCGGACTGGCCGCACCGCCCAGGTTGATGCCCTGATTGCAGGCCAGCACGTTGCCGCTGGTGTCGGTCAGGAACACGTCGTAGTCGTTGGGGTCGTTGGGCGTGCTGCTGGTGGGATTGGGAATCCAGGTGTCATCCCACTGCACCAGATAGGTGACCGTGTCGCCCGCGGCCACCGGAAACGTCATGCTGGTATTGGGCGTGCCGGCGTTGCCGAAGTTCTGCGCCTGCGTGTATTTGACGCCGTTGACGGTGACGTTGACCGGCGTCGGGGTCCAGGTGCCCGCCCAGAACTGCTGTGCGTCGTTGCCCGCTGCGCTGACCAGACGGATATTGGGATGCGCGATGGCGAAGCTCTTCACCGCGGTGGCAAAGCCGCCGTCGGTAAACAGGGCCACGCCGGGGAAGCCGAGGTCGTCGGCGACGATGGTGGGCGTGAAGCCGCCGGTGCCGGCGGCAAAGTCATTGAGGCAGGTAACGAAATCGACCGTGGTCGCCGGCCCGCAGAAGCCGAGCTTGGCCCCCGGGGCCATGTCGTAGACGATCTCCATCATCGCCGTGCCCTCGAAACCCGAGCCCGGCAGCTTGGCATCGACGTAAGGCGCTGGATTGGTCGGCAGATCGCCGGTGGCCTGATCCTGGGCGATGTCGCCGGCGCCGTCGGAAATGATCCCGACCGAGATGCCGGATCCGTTGAGGCCGGTCGCCTGGCGGAATTGCGCCGTGCCGAGAATCTGGTCGCCCTGGGTCGTGACCGAGCCGCTGCGCGGCTGCGCGCCGACCGGCGGCAGGTTGCGCCGCGATACCGCATAGCGCGGCAGGGTGATGCGGGTGACTTGCGGCAGGGCGGCCAGCTGATACAGCGTCGTTGCCGGCACCCACGCCTGCACCACGCCGAGCTCGCTGCTGATGCGGATGCCGGTTGCGCCCAATGCGATCAGCGCGCTCGCCGCGGGTGCGCCGACGGCGCGGTCGAAGTCGAGATAGACCTGCACCTGGCCACTGCCGTTCCAGCGCGCGGCCAGCGGAGCCGGTCCGCTCGGCTGCCGCTGTTCGGCCAGCGAGCGGGTCATCATCGCGCGGGCCTGCGGCGTGCCCGAGGCCGCCGCGATCGCGGCGACCGGCGGCGCCAGTTTGGCGACCGCCGCGGCAGAAGGCGCACTGTTCATGGCGTGCAGCGAACCCGCGGCGAGCAGTGCAGTCAGTGCCAGCAGTAGCGCGGGTCGAAAGAAATGGCGCATCGGCGAGCTTCCCCCAGGATGTGTTGCCGTGGGCGCAGAGCCGTCCCGCCCCCGGAGTCTCCGGATCCCTGTGGGCAGCGCTGCGCGATTTCGCCCGGGCATCGGGCTGGCCTATGCTAACCGTGTCGTTCGCGCAGTGCGTGAACCGGGGTCCATACGAAATGACAGCCTTGCGGCGGCGAAGAGAAGTGCGCGGATTCACCCTGATCGAGATCATGGTGGTGGTGGTGATCATCGCCGTGCTGGCGACACTGATCCTGCCCAATGTGATCGGCCGCGCCGAGGATGCGCGGCTGGCCAAGGCCAAGGCCGACATCCGCGCGCTGGATTCGGCGCTGGCGATGTACCGGCTCGACAATGGCCACTATCCGTCCACCGACCAGGGCCTGCAGGCGCTGGTAAAAAAACCTTCCGGCGATCCGCCGGCGCCCAACTGGCGCGCCGACGGCTACATCCGCACGCTGCCCGACGACCCCTGGGCGCATCCCTACGAGTACCTCAGCCCCGGCCAGCATGGCCCCTACGACCTGTGGTCCGACGGCCCCGACGGCGTGGCGGGAACCCGGGACGACATCCAGAGCTGGAACCTGAAGTAGCGACGCGCGGTGATCGTGACACGCGCCGCTGCTGCAGCCGGACCCACGCGCATGCCGCGGGGCGACGCCGGGTTTTCGCTGGTCGAGATGATGGTGGTGATCATGATCATCGCGGTGATGACCAGCGTGGCCATGCTCAGCCTGTCGTTCGGTGGCCGCGACCGCGCTCGACTGGCCGCCACACAGCTGGCCGGCGTGCTGCGCAGCGCGCGCGAGGAGGCCGCGATGCAGGGACGCAATCTTGCGTTCGGCTTCTGGCAGCACGGCTGGACCTGCTATGAGCTGGACGCCGCCGGCGCCTGGCAACCGCTGCTGGACGACCGCCTGCTGCGCCCGCGCACGCTCGACGCGGGCCTGGTGTTGACGCTGCGTCTGCAGGGTGCGGACGTGCGGCTGGCCGCGCGGGCGCATACGCATCCGCAGGTGTTCGTGCTGGCCAGCGGGGAAATGGAGCCGTTCGTGCTGGAGCTGCGCGAGGGCGACGGCGCGCGCACGCGCGAACGGCTGACCGGCAGCGCGCTGGGCCAGATCACGCTGGAGACCGCGCATGCGCGCTGACGGACCCGGCGTGCTGAGCATGTGCGACCTCGTCCCGGCCCCTCGGCGCGTCCTCGGCGTGTTCAGCCGTGCTGGCGGCAATGCCGCCAAAGCACACGGCTTTACTCTGCTCGAGGTGATGGTGGCGCTGTTGATCGTCGCGCTGGGTCTGGCGGCGGCGGTACAGCTGACCACGCTGGCCGCGGACAACGCGCGCGCCCTGTCGCGGCGCACCGAGGCCGACTGGGTGGCGATGAACCAGCTGGGTGCGATGCATCTGGCCGGCGCCTGGCCGGCGGATGGCAGCACGCAAGGGCACAGCCTTATGGCTGGCCGCAACTGGTACTGGCGTCAACAGGTGCAGGGCGCTCCGGTGCCCAACCTGCGCGAGGTGGTGATAGAGGTCCGCGCAACGCCCCGGGGGCCCGCGCTGGCGACGCTGCGCACCCTGGTCAGCCAGGCGGCGAGCGGTCCGCCATGAACAGCGCACGCGGTTTCGTCCCGGCCCCTCGGCATAGCCTCGGGGCGTTCAGCCGCGCTGGCGACAGTGCCGCCAAGGCATGCGGCTTCACCCTGATCGAGCTGCTGGTGGCGGTGGCGATCTTCGCGCTGATGGCGGCGCTGGCCTACGGCGGGCTCGATACGCTGCTGCGTCAGCGCGGCGAACTCGAGACGCACTACCGCCAGCTGCACACGCTGCAGCGCGCCTATGCGGTGCTGCAGGCGGACTTCACCCAGGCCGCGCCGCGGCCGGTGCGCGACGAACTGGGCGGCCCGCTGCCGGCGCTGCGCGGTGCGCCCGACGGCACGACCGTGGCGCTGTCACGCGACGGTTATCCGGACCCGGCCGGTGTGCGGCGCAGCGGAATCATCCGCGTGCGCTACAGCCTCGACGGCCAGCGCCTGCTGCGGCTGCAGTGGCCGGTGCTGGACCGTGCACCGGGCGAGGCGCCGCCGCCCGACACGCTGCTCGATCACGTCGAGTCACTGCAGTTCCGCTACCTCGACGCGCAGGGCAACGAACAATCCAGTTGGCCGCCGGCGGGCTCCGGTCCGCAGTCGCCGCTGCTGCCGCGTGCGGTGCGGGTGACGATCAGGGTCGACGGACTGGCGGGGCCGGTCACATGGCTGTTCGTGCTGCCATGAACGCGCCCCGTCGCCAGCGCGGCGTCGCGCTGCTGATCGCGCTGCTGGTGGTCGCCATCGCGGCGACGACGATGACCTATCTGGCCTGGGACCAGACACTCGCGATCCGCCGCAGCGAGGACCGCATCGGCCTCGACCGCGCCTGGGCCGTCGCGCTGGGCGCGGAGGCCTGGGCCGCGCAGGCGCTGGCCGACAACGCGCGCCGGCACGGCGGCGAGGTCGATCTGACCCAGCCCTGGGCGCAGCCGCAGCAGCCGCGATTATTCGGCGGCGCCGAGGTCGCCGGGCGCATCGAGGACCTGCAGGGCCGCTTCAACCTCAACATCCTGGTCGCCGGCGCGCAGCCGGTCGCGGCCGAGGTTGCGCGCTACCGCGCGTTGCTGGCGACGCAGCAGCTGCCGGCCGATCTGGTCGCACCGGTGATCGACTGGATCGACCCCGACAGCGTGGCCGCCAGCAGCGCCGGCGCCGAGGACGGCACCTATCTCGGCTTGGCGCCGCCCTACCGTGCGGCCAATCAGCCGTTTGTGAGCGCCTCCAGCCTGCGTCTCGTCAGCGGTTACACGCAAACGGTCTATGCGCGCATCGCGCCCTGGGTCACCGCGTTGCCGGGCGCGACCGCCATCAACGTCAACACCGCGCCGCAGCCCGTGTTGATCGCGCTGGGGCTGAGTCCGGCGCAGGCGCAGGCGGTGGTCGCGCTGCGTGCGAAGCAGCCGTTTGTCACGCTGCAGCAGTTTCTCGCCAGCCCGCCGTTGCAGACGGCGGCGGTCGATCCGACCCTGCTCGGCGTCGGCAGTCAGTATTTTCGGGTGCGCATCGAGGTCCGGCTGGGTCGTCTGCGCACCACGCTGGCGAGCGTGCTCGAAGTCGACAATGGCGGTAAGGTCCGGGTTCTGCT
>DATLSL010000145.1:0-17751 GCA_035534135.1 Rhodanobacteraceae bacterium
GGCTACACCCAGGAAGACCTGCGCCTGCTGCTGGCACCGATGGCCGCGAAGGGCGAGGAAGCCGTCGGCTCGATGGGCGACGACACCCCGCTGGCGGTGCTCTCGACGCGCAGCAAGCCGCTCTATCACTACTTCCGCCAGCTGTTCGCGCAGGTCACCAATCCGCCGATCGATCCGATCCGCGAGCAACTGGTGATGTCGCTGCTGTCGTTCATCGGACCCAAGCCGGACCTGCTCGACATCAACCAGGTCAATCCGCCGCTGCGCCTCGAGGTGGCGCAGCCCATTCTCGACTTCGCCGGCATGGCGCGCCTGCGGGACATCGCGCAGATTACCGACGGCAAGTTCTGCAGCTACCCCATCGACATCTGCTATCCGGCGGCCTGGGGCGCCGAAGGCATCGAGGCGCGCCTGGCCTCGCTGTGCGCCGAGGCGGTCGATGCACTGGCCAGTGGTCACAACATCCTGATCGTCTCCGACCGCAGCCAGGATGTCGCGCACGTGGCCATCCCGGCGCTGCTGGCGCTCTCCACGATCCACCAGCACCTGATCGCGCACGGCCTGCGCACGCAGACCGGGCTGGTGGTCGAAACCGGCAGCGCGCGCGAGGTGCACGATTTCGCGGCGCTGGCCGGCTACGGTGCCGAGGCGGTGCACCCCTACCTCGCACTGCACACGGTGGCGATGCTGGCGCGCGAGTCCGGGGGCACGCCGGCGGACGAAATCAATCCCGGCCAGGTGCTGCGCCACTACATCAAGGCGATCGGCAAGGGCCTGCAGAAGGTGATGTCCAAGATGGGCATCTCCACCTACATGAGCTACTGCGGGGCGCAGATCTTCGAGGCGATCGGGCTGTCGCAGGCGCTGGTCGACAAATACTTCACCGGCACCGCCTCGCAGATCGGCGGCATCGATGTGTTCGCCATTGCCGAGGAGGCGCTGCGCCTGCATCGCGCGGCTTGGGCGCCGGTACCGCAGCCGGCGCTGGACCTCGGCGGCGATTACGCCTGGCGCGCGCAGGGCGAGCAGCATCTGTGGACGCCGGACACCGTGGCGCGGCTGCAGCACGCGGTGCGCGCGGGCCACGCACCCACCTACCGCGAGTATGCCGCGCTGATCAACGACCAGTCGCGCCGCCTGTTGACCCTGCGTGGGCTGATCGAACTGCGCCGCGATGCCGCGACTGCGGTGCCCTTGGACGAGGTGGAACCGGCCGCGGAGATCGTCAAGCGTTT
Source organism: Rhodanobacteraceae bacterium (assembly GCA_035534135.1). GTDB lineage: Bacteria > Pseudomonadota > Gammaproteobacteria > Xanthomonadales > Rhodanobacteraceae > Metallibacterium. Next base: position 1,236 of record DATLSL010000145.1, read on the forward strand.
CGCCACCGGCGCGATGTCGCTGGGCTCGATCTCGACCGAGGCGCACGTTACGCTGGCACTTGCGATGAATCGCATCGGCGGCAGGAGCAACACCGGCGAGGGCGGCGAGGATCCCGCGCGTTACCGCGCCGAGATGCGCGGCGGCGCCGGCGTGCAGGCGGGCGACACCCTGGCCTCGGTGCTGGGCGCGGAGGCGATCGTGGCCGATCAGCCGCTGCGCGCCGGCGACTCGCTGCGTTCGCGCATCAAGCAGGTGGCCTCGGCGCGCTTCGGCGTCACCGCCGAATACCTCGCCAGCGCCGACCAGATCCAGATCAAGATGGCGCAGGGTGCCAAGCCCGGCGAAGGCGGCCAATTGCCCGGCGGCAAGGTCAGCGAATACATCGGTCGGCTGCGCCACGCAGTGCCCGGGGTCGGGCTGATCTCGCCGCCGCCGCACCATGACATCTACTCGATCGAGGATCTGGCCCAGCTCATCCACGACCTCAAGAACGTCAATCCGCAGGCGGCGATCAGCGTCAAGCTGGTATCCGAGGTCGGGGTCGGCACCGTCGCCGCGGGCGTCGCCAAGGCCAAGGCCGACCACGTGGTGATCGCCGGCCACGACGGCGGCACCGGCGCTTCGCCGCTGTCCAGCATCAAGCACGCCGGCACGCCGTGGGAGATAGGCCTGGCCGAAACGCAGCAGACGCTGGTGCTCAACGGCCTGCGCGGTCGCATCCGCGTGCAGGTCGACGGCCAGCTGCGCACCGGCCGCGACGTGGTGATCGCCGCGCTGCTGGGCGCCGACGAGTTCGGTTTCGCCACCGCGCCGCTGGTAGCGGCCGGCTGCATCATGATGCGCAAGTGCCACCTCAACACCTGCCCGGTCGGCATTGCCACCCAGGACCCGCAGTTGCGCAAGCTGTTCAGCGGTACGCCCGAGCAGGTGATCAATTTCTTCTTCTTCGTCGCCGAGGAGGCGCGCACGCTGATGGCTGAGCTCGGCGTGCGCCGCTTCGAGGATCTGGTCGGGCGCAGCGAACTGCTCGAGGCCCGCGCCGGCATCGATCACTGGAAGGCGCACGGGCTGGACTTCAGTCGCGTGTTCGCGGTGCCCGCGGCGGCACCCGGGGCCGCCATCCGCCAGGTCGAGGCCCAGCAGCATGGTCTCGAACATGCGCTCGACCGCAAGCTGATCGAACGCGCGCGACCGGCACTGGAGACCGGCGAGCGCGTGCATTTCATCCAGGACGTGCGCAACGTGCACCGCAGCGTCGGCGCGATGCTTTCCGGCGAGGTGGTGCGGCGCCATGGCAGCGAGGGCCTGCCCGACGACACCCTGCACATCCAGATGGAGGGCAGCGGCGGTCAGAGCTTCGCTGCGTTTCTCGCGCATGGCATCACCCTGTATCTGATCGGCGATGCCAACGACTACACCGGCAAGGGCCTTTCCGGGGGTCGCGTGGTGGTGCGTCCGAGCATCGATTTTCGCGGTGACGCGAGCGCCAACATCATCGTCGGCAACACCGTGCTGTATGGCGCCACCGCGGGCGAGGCATTTTTCCGCGGCGTCGCCGGCGAGCGCTTTGCGGTGCGCAACTCCGGCGCCGTCGCGGTGGTCGAGGGCTGCGGCGATCACGGCTGCGAGTACATGACCGGCGGCACCGTGGTGGTGTTGGGCGCGACCGGGCGCAACTTCGCCGCGGGCATGAGCGGCGGGGTGGCCTATGTCTACGACAGCGACGGCCAGCTTGCGCACCGCTGCAATACCGCGATGGTGGCCCTGGAAAAGGTCCTGCCCGCTGCCGAACAGCAGGACGCGACGGCGAGCGCGCTGTGGCATGGCGGCGAGAGCGACGAGGTACAGCTGCGGCGCCTGCTCGAGGCGCACCACCGCTGGACCGGCTCCCTGCGCGCGCGCGAACTACTGGAGCAATGGAATCTCGCGCGCAGCCGCTTCGTCAAGGTGTTTCCGCATGACTACCGGCGCGCACTGGGCGAACTTGCTGCCAGACACGCCGCCGCCACCGGGATCGAACGGGCCCGCGTCGGCAGCCGCGACCGGGTTCGCTGAGAGACGCCACCATGGGCAAAATCAGCGGATTTCTCGAGTACCCCCGACAGGACGAGTCGCCCGAGGCGCCGGCCACACGCATCCGGCACTGGCACGAGTTCACCCCTGCACTCGCCGATACGCTAGCGCGTACGCAGGCGGCGCGCTGCATGGACTGCGGCATCCCGTTCTGCAACAGCGGCTGCCCGGTACACAACCTGATCCCGGACTTCAACGACCTGATCTGGGGTGACCGCTGGCGTGAAGCGCTGGACACGCTGCACGCGACCAACAACTTCCCCGAGTTCACCGGACGCGTCTGCCCCGCACCCTGCGAAGCGGCGTGCACGCTGGGCATCCAGCAGGCGCCGGTAGGCATCAAGGCGCTGGAGCACGCGATCATCGACAAGGGTTGGGCGCAGGGCTGGGTGCAGCCGCAGCCGCCAGTGACACGCAGCGGTCAGCGCGTCGCCATCATCGGCTCGGGGCCGGCCGGACTCGCCGCCGCGCAGCAACTGGCGCGTGCCGGGCACACGGTGACGGTGTTCGAGAAGCATGAACGCGCCGGTGGTCTGCTGCGCTACGGCATCCCCGATTTCAAGCTGGAGAAATCGCACATCGACCGCCGCCTCGCGCAACTCGAGGCCGAGGGCGTGGCGTTCCGCTGCGGCGTCGAGATCGGTGCCGATGACGCATGCGACGGTGACGCGAACCGGATCGGCGCGACCGCTCTGCTTGCCGCACACGACGCCGTGCTGCTGGCGGTGGGCGCCGAGCAGCCGCGCGATCTGCCGCTACCCGGACGTGATCTGGATGGCATCCACTTCGCGATGGATTTCCTGCCGTTGCAGAACCGTCGCAATGCCGGCGACACCGTCGCTGCATCACTGACGGCTGCCGGCAAACGCGTGGTGGTAATCGGCGGCGGCGACACCGGCAGTGACTGTGTCGGCACCTGCAATCGTCAGGGTGCGCGCAGCATCACCCAGTTCGAGCTGCTGGCGCAGCCGCCGGTGCAGGAGAACAAGCCGCTGGTATGGCCGTACTGGCCGATCAAGCTGCGTATCTCGAGCAGCCACGAGGAAGGCTGCGCGCGCGACTGGGCGGTGGCGACCCGGGCCTTTCTGCCCGGCACCGCGGCCGACGCGCAGCGTGTGCGCGCCCTGCGCGCCTGCCGCGTCGAGTGGCAGGACGGCCGCATGCACGAAGTACCGCACAGCGATTTCGTGATCGAGGCCGATCTGGTGCTGCTGGCGCTGGGCTTCGTGCATCCGCAGGCGCCGCTGCTCGAAGCCTTCGGCATCGAGCGCGACGCGCGCGGCAATGCATGCGCCAGCACCTTGGCCGCTGGCGGCTATCTCACCAACGTGCCGCGCGTGTTTGCCGCTGGCGACGTGCGCCGTGGACAATCGCTGGTGGTGTGGGCGATCCGCGAGGGGCGCCAGGCCGCGCATGCCATCGACGCCCTGCTGCGCGGCCGCTCCGACCTGCCGCGCTGAATCCCCTGCCCTTCGCGCCCGGTTCAGCCGAAGAGCATCCGCGCACGCGGCGTTGGGGCGCATGCAACCTGCAGTGCGGCTCACTGGCTGCGCATCCGGGCAGCGGCTCCCCTTTCCGACGAACGGCGCAGGTGCGTGCTTGACAGTGGCAAATATGGTGTTATAGTTTACTACAACACCACTCACCCAAAGCGCCCTCAAGGAGGCCGCCATGAAAACGCAGAAGATGATGATGATGCTCGGCTCGATCCTGATCACCCTGACCTTGATGGCCGCCATCCGTGCCGGCTTCGCCGGCCCGCAGCAACTGCTGCCCCGGATCGGCACGCCAGCGGCAGTGCCTGCGGTCGGGGTCGCCATGACGGCGCCGCATCACGGCCTGGTCGCGACAGCTGCCGCCTGAATCCGGAGCCGCCACCATGCAACCGCTCAAGCTCGCCGCTGCACTGGCAGCCGTGATGATTACCGCCAGCCTGCTGGCGGGCGTGCGCAGCGGCTTCGAGGCCACGCCGGTGACACCCGGGGCTGGCTCCCAGGCCCGCACGCTGCCGGCGAGTGCACCCGAAACCGCACATCGCGCCTCGGGCACGAACCGCGCGGACGCCGGCAGCGCAATCACCATGCCCTACTATTCCTACGGTGCCTCGCTGCCGACCCTGTTGAAGGACTGATCATGACCGTGACCTGGAACGACAGCGTTCCGATCTACCGCCAACTGCGCGAACGCGTGGTGGCGATGATCCTGGACGGTGCCCTGCAAGAAGGCGACCCGCTGCCCTCGGTGCGCCAGGTTGCGGCCGATTTCCAGATCAACCCGTTGACCGTATCCAAGGCCTACCAGGAACTGGTGGACGAACATCTCGTCGAAAAGCGCAGGGGGTTGGGCATGTACGTCGTCGATGGCGCCCGCGAGGCGCTGCTGAAATCCGAGCGCGAGCGCTTCCTGCGCGAGGAATGGCCGCCGCTGTTTGCGCGCCTCAAGCGCATGGGGCTGGATCTGAAGATCCTGCTGCGCGAAGCCGAAAAACTCGAGGAGTCCTCACGATGAGTGCCCTGATCGAAGCGCGCGGCCTGCGCAAACGCTATCGCAACACCGTCGCCCTGGACGGCATCTCGTTCAAGGTCGAACCCGGCCGCATCGTCGGACTGATCGGCCCCAACGGCGCCGGCAAGACCACCGCGCTCAAAGCCGTCCTCGGCCTCACCGATTTCGACGGTGACCTGAGCGTGCTCGGGCTCGATCCGCGCACCCAGCGCGATCGCCTGATGCAGCAGGTCAGCTTCATCGCCGACGTCGCCGTGCTGCCGCGCTGGCTGCGCGTGGGCGACGCCGTGGACTTCGTCGGCGGCGTGCATCCGCGCTTCAACCGCGCCCGCTGCGAGCAGTTCCTGGCGCGCACCAAGCTGCAATCACGGATGAAGGTGCGCGAGCTGTCCAAGGGCATGATCGTGCAGCTGCACCTGGCGCTGGTGATGGCGATCGACGCGCGCCTGCTGGTGCTGGACGAGCCGACGCTGGGCCTCGACATTCTCTACCGCAAGCAGTTCTATCAGAGCCTGCTCGAGGACTACTTCGATGCCGAGAAGACCATCCTCGTCACCACCCACCAGGTCGAGGAAGTCGAGCACATCCTCACCGATCTGATGTTCATCCGCGATGGCCGCATCGTGCTCGACGCCAGCATGGATGCGATCGGCGAACGCTACGCCGAGGTGCTGGTCAACGCCGATCGCGCCGAGGCGGCCCGCGCACTCAAGCCCCTCGATGAGCGCCAGGTCTTCGGCAAGAGCATCTTCCTGTTCGACGGCGTCGATCACGCGCAGCTCGAGGCACTGGGCGAGATCCGCCGGCCGGCGATCGTCGACCTGTTCGTCGCCACCATGAAGGGGACCTACGCATGAAAACGTTCGCCTGGCTGGTCAAGCGCGAATACTGGGAGCGCCGCGGCGGCATGCTGTGGGCTCAGGTGGTCAGCGGCGGCGTGCTGCTGCTGGTCAGCCTGGTGGGCCTGCTGATCGGAGCGGTTGTGCTGCGCGCCCACGGCGGCATGGATACGCAGATCAACGTCGGCGTACCGCTGGGTCAACTGATCGGCCATCCCACTGCCGGGCAGATCGCGCAATTCGGCCTCGCACTCGACGCCAGCATGATCAGTTTCGTCGGGATCGGCTCCATGGTGCTGGCCTTCGTGCTGTTCTTCTATCTGCTCAGCGCGCTCTACGACGAGCGCAGGGACCGCAGCATCCTGTTCTGGAAGTCGCTGCCGGTTTCCGACCGCGACACGGTGCTGGCCAAGGTGGCGACCGCGATCGTGCTGGCGCCGGTGATTGCGATGGTCATCGCGCTGGTGGCGTATTTCGCGGTGCTGATCCTGCTCAGCCTGTTCGCGCTGTTGCACGGCGGCAATCCGGTCACCCTGCTGTGGCAGCCTTCGCATCCCCTGATCATGCTGGTCAAGCTGATCATCGCCCTGCCGCTGAATGCGTTGTGGGCGTTGCCCACCGTCGGCTGGCTGCTGCTGTGCTCGGCGGCGGTCCGCGCGGCGCCCTTCCTGTGGGCCGTACTGCTGCCGCTGGCGGCCGGCGTGCTCAACGGCGTGATCGGGTTGATGGGTCTGCCCAGCGTACCGGGCGCGCTGATGTGGAACATGGGCGTGTTGCGCCTGCTGGGCAGCACCTTCCCCGGCTGGTTCGGTCATTTGATGGCGATGCAGCCAGGCAGCTTTGACCCTCTGCGTGACGGCGTACTCGGCTTCGACCTGCTGGGTCGCGGCTATGCGATGCCCAGCCTCTGGATCGGTGCCGCGATCGGCATCGCGATGATCGCCGCAGCGATCGGTTTCCGCCGCCGCAACAGCGATCTCTGAATCCGAAAGCCATGCCGCAAGCAGGAAGGCCGCTGGAGCGAACCAGCGGCCTTCGCGTCACAGCCAAGCCTGCGTCGGCTTATTTGACGATGCCGATGACCCGATAGGCATTGGACCCCATGCGCTGCAGTCCCGTCTGGCCGAGGTCAAGGTGGCCCACCAGCCAATAGCGGCTGCGGCCATAGCTGCCCTGGCGCACGACCAGCGCCGCGCCGGTGCCGGTGTACAGCACATCGCCGCTGCGCAGACCCGCCACGCCGAGGTGCGCATCGACGTCCTGGCCGCCGGCGTACAGGCGCTGCAACCGAGCACGCGCCGGGCTGGCTGCGGCCGGTAGCTGGCTGTCGAACACGACCGTGTCGCTGCCGCGGCGCAGCTGCAGCGGCGCCGTCGGATCGATGTTGCCGATCACCTCGTAGCGCCCCTGCCCGAGAGGGCGATACTGTGCGCGATCCAGATTCACACTGCCGGTCAGCCAGTACATTGCCTGCCCGAGCGCATCGCGTCGCACCACGGCGCGCAGATCGGCGTTGACGTAAACCACGTCGCCGGGATCGAGCTGTGATTCGTGCAGATCGCCAAAGGCCGGACGACCGGCATTGAGGACCTGCTGCATCTCCTGGCGCAGCGCTGCGTCGACCGCAGCCGAGTCTCGCGCCGGAGATGCGGCGGTCGGCGCTGCACTGGCAACCGGTGCCGCTGGCTGCGCCGGCAGCGCGCGGACAACGGGCGGCGGCGTTGCCGCGACCGGTGCGGGCATGACGTCGTGCGCTGCGGGCGTGGCCGGCCTTGCCGCCCCGACGGTGACGGCGGGTTCGGGACGCGCGGCGGGGCGGACGGCGACGCGCATCTCCGGTGTCCGCACTTCGCGACGCGGCGGTTCGGCACGGATGACCGGCACCTCTGCATGCGGAGGCTGCGCGGGCGCCGCGGCCACGGCCGCTGCGGTGCGGTCGCTCAGCCGGATCAGCACATGCTCGAAAAAGCTGTCGTTGAAGCGGATGTCGGCCGCCGGATCGGCAGCGTGGATGGCCTTGGCGATGCGCGCCTGCCAGTAGCTCGGCGCGTTGACCACCAGCACCTTGTGCTCACGCGCCGCCTCGCGCGCGATTTGCGCCAGCTGGGCATCGGCCTTGCCGGCGGTCAGCTGGCGGCCGGGAATCAGGACATCCTGGGCATGAACTGCGCCGCCCGCAGCCAGCAGAACCAGGAGAAGCAGCCGCTTGTGCATGGGGAACTCCGTTTGCATGGGGGACAACCCGCGCCACGTCCGGATCCAGGAGCCGCGGTACGAGCCGGATGCTGGGAGCATCCGTCACGTCGCCGGCGATCGGGCCGAGGCGCTTCTTGAATGCCGGTGACGGATGCCGCCCGCCGCCAGCGCAATGACATCAGCCGCCGGAAGAGCCGCCGCCGTGGACACCGCCGCGGGTCAGGGCCAGCGGATCGAGCAGGGCCTCGAGTTGCTTGCGTGGCAGGCCGGTGGTCTCGAGTGCGACGTCGAGGATCGGCCGCTTCTCCTTGTAGGCTTTCTTCGCCGTGGCGGCACCCTTCTCGTAACCGATCACCGGATTCAGCGCCGTGACCAGGATCGGGTTTTTGCCCAGTACCTCGTCAATGCGCGCGCTGTTGACCTTGAACCCGGCGATGGCGCGATCGGCCAGCAGGCGCGCGGCGTTGGCCAGCAGCTCCAGCGACTGCAGCAGATTGTGCGCGATCAGCGGCAACATGACGTTGAGCTGGAAGCTGCCCGACTGCCCGCCGAGGGTGATCGCGGCGTCGTTGCCGATCACCTGCGCGCAGACCATCGCCATGGCCTCGGGGATCACCGGGTTGACCTTGCCCGGCATGATCGACGAGCCCGGCTGCAATGCCGGCAGTTCGATCTCGCCCAGCCCGGCCAGGGGTCCGGAGTTCATCCAGCGCAGGTCGTTACTGATCTTCATCAGCGCGCAGGCCAGCGCCTTGAGCTGGCCGGACAGCTCGACCGCCGAATCCTGTGCCGACATGCCCTCGAAATAGTTGGCGGCCGACTCGAACTCCACCCCGGTCATGCGCGACAGCTCGGCGGCGACGCACGGACCGAAGTTGGCGTCGGCATTGATGCCGGTGCCGACCGCGGTGCCACCCTGCGGCAGCCGGCGCATACGCTTGAGACTGTCGGCAATGCGCTCCTCGGCCGCACGGATCTGCGCCGCCCAGCCCGACAGTTCCTGGCCGAAGGTCACCGGCATGGCGTCCATCAGATGCGTGCGCCCGGTCTTGACGACCTTCTTCAGCTCCCGCGCGCGCCGTTCGATGGTCTTGCGCAGGTGCGCCAGCGCCGGCAGCAGATCCTCGCTGGCGCCCAACGTGGCACTGACGTGGATCGCGGTCGGGATCACGTCGTTGGAGCTCTGGCCCATGTTGACGTGATCGTTGGGATGGGCCTTGGTGCCGGCCTGCGCCGCGAGATGCGCGATCACCTCGTTGGCGTTCATGTTGGAACTGGTGCCGGAGCCGGTCTGGAACACGTCGATCGGAAAGTGCGCGTCGAACTCGCCGGCGGCGACGCGCTCGGCCGCCTTGCGGATGGCCTTGGCCAGCGGCTTCTTCAACTGACCGAGATCGGCATTGGCCTGCGCCGCGGCCGACTTGATCAGGCCCAGCGCGCGGATGAACCCGCGCGGCATGCGCAGGCCCGAGATCGGAAAGTTGTCGACGGCGCGCTGCGTCTGCGCACCCCACAGCGCGTCGGCGGGTACCTTCAGCTCGCCCATGCTGTCGTGCTCGATGCGGAACTGGCTCATGCGCGGGGGCCTTGTCGGAGGCTGAGGAACAGTCTGCAATTATAGCCCCGGTGTAGAATTGACGGCTCTTCCGGAGCCTCCCGACGTCATGGACCACCCCGCCCTCGTCGCCCTGTCACCGCTGGACGGCCGTTATGCGGCCAAGGCCGCACCGCTGCGCCCGATTTTCAGCGAGCACGGTCTGATGCATCGCCGCGTGCAGGTCGAAATCGCCTGGTTGCTGGCACTGGCCGACCATCCCGGGATCAACGAGCTGCCGGCTTTTTCCAGCGCGCAGCGCACGACCCTGCTGGCCATCGGCGAATCGTTTCGCGTCGATGACAGCGCGCGCATCAAGGCGATCGAGCGCGGCACAAACCACGACGTCAAGGCGGTCGAGTACTTCATCAAGGAGCGCATGGGCGACGAGGCTGCGCTGGCCAGGGCGCGCGAGTTCGTGCACTTCGCCTGCACCAGCGAAGACATCAACAATCTGGCCTATGCGCTGATGCTGCGCGACGCGCGCGCGACAGTGCTGCTGCCGGCGCTGGACGCGGTGACCGGTCATCTGCGTGATCTCGCCCATGCGCACGCGGAGCTGCCGATGCTGTCGCGCACGCATGGTCAGACCGCTTCGCCGACCACGCTGGGCAAGGAGTTCGCCAATGTCGTGGCGCGGCTCCAGCACCAGCGCGCGCAGCTGGCCGCCGTCGGGATCCCCGGCAAGCTCAACGGTGCGGTCGGCAACTACAACGCGCACGCCATCGCCTACCCCGAGGTCGACTGGCAGGAACTCGCGCGCGGCTTCGTCGAGAACCTGGGCCTGCAGTGGAACCCCTATACCACCCAGATCGAGCCGCATGATGGCATTGCCGAATACTGCGACGCGGTGCGCCGCGCCAACACCGTGCTGATCGATCTCGCCCGCGACCTCTGGGGCTACATCGCGTTGGGCTATTTCCGGCAGACCCTGCAGGCCGGCGAGGTCGGCTCCTCGACGATGCCGCACAAGGTCAACCCGATCGACTTCGAAAACGCCGAGGGCAACTTCGGTCTCGCCAACGCCCTGCTCGGCCACTTCGCCGACAAGCTGCCGATCAGCCGCTGGCAGCGTGACCTCACCGACTCCACCGTGCTGCGCGCCCTGGGCACCGCCTTCGGCCACACCCTGGTGGCCCTGGAATCGCTGCAGAAGGGACTGGGCAAGCTGCAGGTCGCACCGCAGCGCCTCGCCGCCGACCTCGACGCCAGCTGGGAAGTGCTGGCCGAGGCAGTGCAGACGGTGATGCGCCGCCATGGTCTGCCCGAGCCCTACGAGCAACTGAAAGCGCTGACGCGCGGCCAAGGCATCACCCGCGAGACGATGCAAGCCTTCATCGCCGGCCTCGCACTGCCGGACGCTGTGAAGCAGCGCCTGCTGGCGTTGACGCCGGGAACCTATACCGGCCTCGCGGCCGAGCTTGCGAAGACGATCTGACGCCGCACAGCAGTCCGCCATGCCGACCTGTCCCGCCATCGAGGAACGCACCGCTCAAGGCGTGGTCGAGATCGTCGGCCCCGACCTGGACCGGGCTCTGGCGTTCTACACGGCGCTCGATTTTTGCGTCGAACGCCGAACCGGCGACTTCGCGGTCGTGAACCGCGGGGGTTGCCGTCTGTTCCTGGCGCAGAACCGCAACGCACCGACAGGCAAGCGCTGGACCAACCTGCGGATCGTGGTCGACGACGTCGATGCCATCTGGATGAGGGCCAACGAGCTCGGTCTGCCCATCGTGGTCGCCATCGGCGATCGCCCCTACGGGCTGCGCGACTTCACCCTGGCCGACCCATCGGGTTTCGAGATTCGCTTCGCTCTGCCGATTTGATGCACAGACTGACGGCGCGGCCTCCCTGACAAACGGCATCGGTAGAATGGTGCGATGACCGACACAGCACGTCACCGCCGCACGTTCGCGATGGAGGTGCGCGCCCGGCGCGACCAGCCGCTGGGCATGCCGCCGGCACGCTTTCTGCGCGAGTACTGGCAGAAACATCCGTTGCTGATCCGCGGTGCCGGTGCCGGCTTCAAGCTGCCGCTGACGCCCGAGGATCTTGCCGGTCTGACTTGTGAAGATGGCGTGCTCGCGCGGCTGGTGCTGCACGACCGCCGTGCCGACCACTGGCGCGTGGAGACCGGACCGTTTGCCGAGACACGCTTCGCCAGCCTGCCCCGCTCGCACTGGACCCTGCTGGTCCAGGACGTCGACAAATGGGACGCCGATGTCGCCGCCCTGCTCGACGACTTTGATTTTCTGCCGCGCTGGCGCATCGACGACGTGATGGTCAGCTACGCCGCGGACGGCGGTGGCGTGGGACCGCATGTCGACCAGTACGACGTGTTTCTGCTGCAGGGTCTGGGTGTACGCCGCTGGCGGATCAGCCTCGACCCCGTAGCTCCGCAGGCCCTGCGCGAGGACGTCGATCTGAAGATGCTCGCCGACTTCACAGCCACCCACGACTGGCGGCTGCATCCGGGCGACATGCTCTATCTGCCGCCCGGCATCGCCCATGACGGCGTCGCCGAGGGTGACTGCATGACGTTCTCGGTCGGCATGCGTGCGCCGGCACAGTCCGAACTGCTGCTCGATCTCGCCGAGCATCTCGTCGAGCACCTGCCCGAAACGCAACGCTACGCCGATCCCGATCTGGCACCGGCACGCACCACCGGCGAAATCGATGCCCCGGCACTGCTGCGAGTTCGCCAAGCGCTGGGTGCGCTGGCCGCGGCGCTGTCCTCGCCGCAGCTGGCCGACTGGTTCGGCCGCTTCATCACGCGTTACCGCGCTGCGCAAATCGCCGCACCGCCGCTGCGACCGACCACGAGCGCCGCCTTCGCTGCCGCGCTGAAGACCGGCCGACCGCTGCTGCGCCACCCTTGGAGTCGCTGCGCGTGGACTCGCCACGGTCACGCCGCGACGCTGTATGTCGCCGGGCTGGCGCTGCCGTGTTCGCGCGCGACGGCGATCGCCCTGTGCGACGGCGGCCCAATCCCGCCAGGCGTTGCGCTGGCGCTGCCTGCCGCGGACCGGCAGTGCCTGCGCGACCTGCTCAACGAGGGCCATCTGCGTTTCGGCCCAAGACCGCGGGGGCATCGATGATCGACGACGCTTACTTTCTCGAACCCGCGCGCTGGGAGGTCGACCAGGCCGACCTCAGGGCGGTGCGCATGGCCGTGTTCGTGGTCGAGCAGGCGATCCCCGAAAGCGACGAGTGGGATGCGCTGGACGCGCCTTCGCAGCACCTGCTGGCGCGCGATGCGGCGGGACGCGCCATCGGCTGTGGCCGGCTGACGCCCGAGCACACCATCGGCCGCATGGCGGTGTTGCGCGAGTGGCGCGGCCGCGGCGTCGGCGCGGCGCTGCTGCGCAGCCTGGTCGAGCAGGCGCGCGCACTGGGCTGGCCCGAAGCGGTACTGCACTCGCAGGTGCAGGCGCTGCCGTTCTACGCGCGCCAGGGCTTCGAACCTTTCGGCGAGGCCTACGACGAATGCGGTATTCCGCATCAGCGCATGCGGCTGGAGTTGACGACGCCGGAGCCGCCGCCCGCGCAGCGCGGCAACGCGCCCGTGCGACCGGTCGCACGCGTGCTGGAGGCGACCAGCCGCGACGAGGCGATCGCTGCCGTGCTGGCCCTGCTCGGCGATGCCCGGCACACGATGGCATTTTATACCCGCGAACTCGATCCCGGCCTGCTGGATGCCGAACCGGTGCTGCAGGCCCTGCGCCAGCTGGCCATGCGCGGCCGTGGCGCCGAACTGCGACTGCTGGTGCAAGAACCCCTCAACGCGCTGCGCGACGGCCACCGACTGGTCGCGCTGGCACAGCGCCTGCCTAGCGTGATCCGGCTGCGCGTACCGCTCGAGGAGAGTGACCGCCAGTACACGGCAGCGTTTGCGCTCAATGATGCTGGCGGTTATCTGCTGCGCCCGCTGGGCAACCGCTACGAGGGCCAGGGCTGCACCTGCGACCCGGGCCGGCAGGCCCAGCTGCTGCGCTACTTCGAGCAGGTCTGGGAGCGTTCCGAACCCGCGGCGGCGCTGCGCCTGCTGGAGCTCTGACCGCGGCGGTCATCACGATCGCGGTGTGCGCGCGGATACCGCGCGATTGTCGCGGCGCAGCAAGCAACGGCTATAATTCAAAGGCTTTCCCGCCGCGATGGCTGGAATGCCGCTTCCGGGCACGCGCGTGGCGCGCCCATGCTGTCCCCGGTAACGACGTGAGCGCCCATCTGATCCGCGAGTTTTTCGAATCGTCCCCGATCGCCGGCGGCAACGCCGCCTATGTCGAAGCGCTTTACGAGACCTGGCTGGCAGACGCCACGGCCGTCGCGCCGCAATGGCGCCGTTATTTCGAATCCCTGAAAGGCCGCGAAGCCGGCGACGTGCCGCACGCGCAGGTCATCGCCCGCATCGAGGCCGCGCAGCGCCTGAACGGCCACGCGCGCACCGCGGCGCCCGTCGACGATGCCCATGCGCGCAAGCAGGCGGCCGTGCTGCGGCTGCTGACGGCCTTTCGTTCGCGCGGCCATCTGGCCGCCGACCTCGATCCTCTGGGTCTCGCGGCCAAACATCCGGCGCCCGACCTCGAACTGGCGTTCCACGGCCTGTCCGCGGCCGATCTCGGCATCGAATACGACACCGGCACCTATGCCGCGGCCGCGCGCCTCAAGCTCGAGGAGCTGATCGCACGCCTCAAGGCGACCTATACCGGCAGCATCGGCGCCGAGTTCATGCACATCAGCGATGCCGAACAGCGGCGCTGGCTGTACACACGTATGGAACAGGCCGACGGCCACGCCGGTCTCGGCCGCGATGAGCAGATCCGCGTGCTGGAGAAACTCACCGCCGCCGACGGACTCGAACGCTACCTGCACACCCGTTACGTCGGCCAGAAGCGCTTTGCGCTGGAAGGCGGCGACAGCCTGATTCCGCTGCTCGACGAGGTGATCCGGCGCGGTGGCACGGCCGGCGTGCGCGAGTTCGTGATCGGCATGGCACATCGTGGCCGCCTCAACGTGCTGGTCAATACGCTGGGCAAGGCGCCGAGCAAACTGTTCGACGAATTCGAGGGCAAGTTCGACCACCCCGACGATCCGGCGCACTCCGGCGACGTCAAGTACCACCTCGGTTTCAGCGCCGACGTTGCGACGCCGGGCGGCGCGGTGCACCTGGCGCTGGCGTTCAATCCCTCGCACCTGGAGATCGTCAATCCGGTCGTCGCCGGCTCGGTACGCGCGCGGCAGACGCGCCGCCACGACGACGGCAACGAAGTGGTCGCGGTGCTGATCCACGGCGATGCCGCGTTCGCCGGTCAGGGCGTCGGCATGGAACTGCTGAACATGTCGCAGGCGCGCGGCTTCGCGATCGGCGGCACCTTGCACATCGTCATCAACAACCAGATCGGCTTCACCATTTCCGACCCGCGCGACGCGCGCTCGACGCTGTACTGCACCGACCTCGCCAAGATGGTCAACGCGCCGGTCTTCCATGTGAACAGCGACGACCCCGAGGCGGTGCTGCTGGTGACGCGCATGGCCTGCGACTTCCGCCGCACCTTCAAGCGCGACGTGGTGATCGATCTCGTCTGCTACCGCCGTCTCGGCCACAACGAAGCGGACGAGCCCGCCGCGACGCAGCCGCTGATGTACCAAGTGATCCGCGCCCGGCCGACCGCACGCGAACTCTACGCGCAGCGCCTGATCGCGGCCGGTGTGCTCGATGCCGCCGCCGCGCAGGCGATGGTCGACGGCTACCGCAGCAAACTCGAGGCCGGTGAGCCGGTCGCTGACCTGGTCGCCAATCCGCGCGAGGGCCTGCTGGTGGATTGGAGCCGCTATCTGGGCGGCCGCCTGGATACGCCCACCGCAACCGGCGTCGAGCGCAAAACCCTGACCGCACTGCTCGACGTCATCCTCGACGTCAGCGCCATCAAACTGCACCCGCGCGTGGCCAGGATCTACGACGACCGCCGCAAGATGGCGGCCGGCGAGCTGCCGCTGGATTGGGGCTTCGCCGAGAATCTGGCCTATGCCAGCCTGATCCGCGACGGCTACGGCTTGCGCCTGGTCGGCCAGGACTCGGCGCGCGGCACCTTCTTCCATCGCCACGCCGTACTGCATGACCAGACCACCGACACCACCGTGATACCGCTGGCGCGCGTGCGCGAGGGCGCCGAGGTTGCGGTGGTGGATTCGCTGCTGTCGGAAGAAGCGGTGATGGCGTTCGAATATGGCTATGCCACCGCCGAACCCGACACGCTGGTGATCTGGGAAGGCCAGTTCGGCGATTTCGCAAACGGCGCACAGGTGGTGATCGACCAGTTCATCAGTTCGGGCGAGGCCAAGTGGGGGCGCTTGTGCGCGCTGACGCTGTTCCTGCCGCACGGCTACGAGGGCCAGGGTCCCGAACATTCCTCGGCGCGTCTGGAGCGCTATCTGCAGTTGTGCGCGCTCGACAACATGCAGGTCTGCGTGCCGACCACGCCGGCGCAGGCGTTTCACATGATCCGCCGGCAGATGCTGCGGCCCTGTCGCAAGCCGCTGATCGTGATGACGCCGAAATCCCTGCTGCGCCACAAGCTGGCGGTGTCGACGCTGGACGACCTGGCCGGCGGCGGCTTCCAGCTGGTGATCGGTGACGCGCGCCTCAAGAACGCGAAGCAGGCCCGGCGTGTGGTGCTGTGCTCGGGCAAGGTCTATTACGATCTGCAGGAAGCGGCCGACAAGCGCGCCCTCGCCGACGTCGCCCTGGTGCGTGTCGAACAGCTGTATCCGTTCCCCCGCGACGAGGTCCGCGACGAGCTGGCGAAATATGCGGCTGCAAAGGAGGTGGTCTGGTGCCAGGAGGAGCCGATGAACCAGGGCGCCTGGTTCCAGATCCGTCATCATCTGCAAGCCTGCATTTCCAGCCAGCACAGCCTGTCCTACGCCGGTCGTGCGCGCTCGCCGGCGCCGGCCTGCGGACATCTCGGCACGCATCAGGTCGAACAGGCCGCGCTGGTCGAGCAGGCGCTGGTGGCGCCGATCGCCGCCGACCACGCCGCCGAGTGATCGCCGCATTCCGAACGCACTGACCGCACGCCCTCCTCAAGGACGCCATCCATGGCCATCGAAGTCAAAGTTCCGGTTCTGCCCGAATCCGTATCCGACGCCACCATCGCCGCCTGGCACAAAAAGCCGGGCGACGCGGTGAAACGCGACGAGAACCTGGTGGATCTCGAAACCGACAAAGTCGTGCTGGAAGTACCCTCGCCGGTGGACGGCGTGATCAGGCAGATCCTCAAGCAGACCGGCGACACCGTGACCAGTCAG
>DATLSL010000146.1:0-2216 GCA_035534135.1 Rhodanobacteraceae bacterium
GCCCGAAAGCTCAGGGCAAAAGCATCATGCGCCTGGTGAGCACGAGCAGTCTGTTTGATGGTCAGACCGGGTGTCTTGATCGGATTGGTTGATGGGGGCAAGGTGTGGTGCCCTCGGGGATTTTGACGAATCCCCGAGGGCTGTCGCCACAACCGCCGCACGATCACGGAGACCGTTCAAGTGTGCCATAGCCTCCTGCACGACCCCAAGCTCCATACCCTGCTGACCGAAGCTGACGAGGAACGTGCCGCGCGCGTTCGCGCCGCTGGCTGCTTCTGTGGAGGGCGGCTGCACAGCGCCCGCTACCCGCGCAAGCCGCGTGGCATTCCCCGCGAACTGCGCCAAGTCAGCTATCGGCGTCACAGCTTCTGCTGCCATCTGGACGGCTGCCGCCACCGGCACACACCGCCGTCCGTGTTCTATCTCGGGCGGCGCGTCTACCTGGGCGCGGTGATGCTGCTCGCCACCGTCATGCGTTGCGCCGTATCCGGTCGCGCCCTGCGTGAGCTGTGCGAGGTGCTTGGCGTGGCGCGTGCCACGCTGGATCGCTGGCGTGTCTGGTGGAATCGGGACCTGTTGGCGACCCCCTTTTGGAAGGTGGCGGCGGGCAGGTTCATGCCGCCTCTCGCCGAGGCCTTGCCGGCCAGTCTGCTGGCGCGGTTCGCGACCACCGACCCGGCCGTGCAGTTACTCCAGGCGCTGCGCTTCGTGGCGCCCGTGAGCACCGTGAGCGAGGGTCGCTGAGATCAGGTAGCCGGCCCGCAGAACTTTGAGATCGCCAGGGCTCCCGCCCGTTTGTAGGCTGCGCTCCCATCGGTGGCGACCGCCGCCGCCTTACCGGGAGACACCATGGCACCCCGACACGATCCACACGATCGTGATCGCTGGGCGCGGCTGCGCTTTGCGATCATCGGTCCGTTGTTGGCGGCACCCCCGCCGGCGGGCGAACTGCATGCCACGCTCACTGCGCTGAGCAGCAAGACCTGGCGACATCCGGCCACCGGTCTGCCGGTGACCTTCGGCATCTCGACGCTCGAGCGCTGGTTCTATCGGGCACGACGCGCCAGCCTGGATCCGGTGGCCGCGCTCAAGACCTCGATCCGCGCCGATGTCGGTCGCCAGCGCGTCATGACCACCGCCGTGATCGAGGCACTGACGACGCAATACCGCGACCACCCGGGCTGGAGCTGCCAGCTCCACTACGACAACGTCGCCGCCGCGCTCGGTCCCGACGCCTCCCTGCCGTCGTACACCACGGTGCGCCGCTATCTGACGGCACACGGGCTGTTCCGCAAGGCGGTGCCGCGCGGCCGGCTGCGACCCGGTCAGGTCGCTGCCGAAGTCCACCGCCAGTCGCGCGAGACGCGCAGCTATGAGGTGGAGCACGTCGGCGCACTGTTCCACCTCGACTTCCATCATGGTTCGCGCCAGGTCATCACCCGCGCCGGCACGCGCGTCACGCCGATGGCGCTGGCGATCCTCGACGACCGCTCGCGGCTGGCCTGCCACGTCCAGTGGTACCTGGACGAAACCGCCCAGAGCCTGGTGCATGGCTTCAGCCAGGCCCTGCAGCGCCGCGGAGTGCCACGGTCCCTGATGACCGACAACGGCGCGGCGATGGTGGCCGAGGAGTTTACCGCTGGCCTGCACGCCCTGGGCATCGTGCACACGACGACGTTGCCGTACTCGCCGCAAATGAATGGGAAGCAAGAGGTGTTCTGGGCGCAACTGGAAGGGCGGTTGATGGCGATGCTTGAAGGGGTCAGTGAACTGACGCTGGACCTGCTCAACAGCGCCACCCATGCCTGGGTCGAACAGGAGTACCAGCGCCGCCAGCACGCCGAACTCGACACGACACCCCTGGCCCGCTTCGTCGAGGGGCCGTCGGTGCTGCGCGAGTGCCCGGACAGCCAGGCGCTCCGTGGAGCCTTCCGCAGGGAGGTGACGCGCCGGCAGCGGCACAGTGACGGCACCGTCAGCCTGGAGGGTCGACGCTACGAGATTCCGGCGCGCTACCGACACCTGCAGCACATCCACCTGCGCTATGCGCGCTGGGATCTGAGCGTTGTCGATCTGATCGACGCCCGGCGGGGCACCGTGCTGTGCGCCCTGGCGCCGATCGACAAGGCCGCCAACGCCAGTGGTCGGCGCCGGGCACTGGCGGCGGCCACGGTGATCGACACCCCGCCGGGCGAGTCCGGCATCGCGCCGCTGCT
>DATLSL010000147.1:0-3025 GCA_035534135.1 Rhodanobacteraceae bacterium
GCGAAAGGTCGCGCGGCCGGCGCTCTTGGCCGCGTACATCGCCTCGTCGGCATGCATCAGCAGCTCGCTGAAATCGCGACCGCCGCGCGGGGCAACGGCCCAGCCGAGACTGCCGGAGACACGCTCCAGCTCGGGGTCGCCTTCGATCACCGCTGCCAGCAGGCGCGCCGACAGCGCGGCGAGATCGTCCGCTCCGGCGGTGCGCACCACCAGCCCGAACTCGTCACCACCCAGCCGCGCAATCAGATCGCCACCGCGCACGCTGCGCGCCAGCCGCCCGGCCACCGTGGTCAGCAGCACGTCGCCGGCGGCGTGACCGTAGGTATCGTTCCAGACCTTGAAGCCGTCGAGATCGAGAATGCCCACCGCCAGGGTGTCGCCCTGCCCCAGCGACTGCGCCAACTGCGCGCGCACATGCGTCTCGAACGCCGTGCGGTTGGGCAGATCGGTCAGCGCATCGCTGTAGCTCAGCCGGCGCAGTTCGACATCATCGGCGTGCTGCAGCAGCGCGACGCGCACGCCGGCGGCCAGCTGATCGAACAGGCGCCGCAGCGGCGCGTTGAAGTAATCGCTCTCGCTCGCGGCGACCGAGAACACCGCCACCGGACGCGCCGGATCGGCGCCGAACAGCGGCCACGCGCCCACCACCGCCACGCTGCGCGCAACCTCGTGCTGGACCGCAACGTACTGCAGTGAGGCGTCATCGACCATCCGCGCCACCACCGGAGTGCCGCTCAGAAACGCGCGCACGCCCGGCAGACTCGACAGCAGCCCGGCGCCGACATCCAGCGGCAGCAGCAGCGCGCGCATCATCGTGTCCATCGCTGCATCGCGCGCGCCGACCGCGATCGCGCGCAGGCCACTGGGGTTGTAGGGCACATGTACCCAACTGGCGTAGGCGTCGGTATGCGACTGCAGGATGCTGACCAGGCTCTCGAACAGCGCGCGCGGCTGGGGGCGTGCCAGCAGCGCCTGCTGCAGGTGCTCGAGCGCATCCTGGAAGCGGCGCAGGCGCTCCAGCGCCACGTTTTCGCTGCGGCGATCGAGAAAGGCCGCGAGATCATCGGCCAGACGCGCTGCGAGCGCGGCGATGTCGTCGGGAAAGCGCTGCCCGCAGGCGCGATACAGCGCCAGCACGCCGCGGCGGCCGTCCGCCAGCCGCAGCGGCGCCGCCACCAGACCGCCGATGCCGTGCACCCGGGCGCGAGAGCGCCAGGCGGCAAAGTCGACGTCGCTTTCGGCATCGGCTACCTGCGGCTGACCTAGCCGCACGCAGCTTCCGGCAGGGCCGCGGCCCTGGGCGCGCGTGCCGTCGGCACTGATCGCGATCCCCTGCAGATACGGCGTCGCCACGCCCGCCATCGCCAGCGGCTCGATCCCGAGACTGACCGGATCGACAAATCCCAGCCACGCCAGCCGCAGGTCCAGCGCCTCCACCAGCAGCTCGACGAGATGGGCGTAGACCGCGGGCAGCGGTGCCTGCGGCGCCGACGACGCGAACAGCCGGTTGGCCTCGGCCAGCGCCCGATAAAACGATTCGCGCGTGGCCAGCCGGGCCGCCTCGGCGGCAGCGTGGCCCTCGAGCATCCAGTGCAGGTCGAGGCGGCAGCGCTTGGCCAGGGCGCGACGGAGCGCGATCGCATCGGCCGCGGCCAGACCCAGATCGCGAATGCCCTCGTGAAGGTCGCGCATGAACAGGGTGTTGGTCAGCACCAGCCAGCGGTCGTCGATGCCCAGCTGCTGGTGGCGTGCGCCCAGCTGAAGCAGGGCTTCGCGACGGACGCCGTCGTACGCCGTGCCCAGCAGGGCGCGATAGTGCTCCGCAAACTGCGCGGCAAGGTGCGCCGGGTCGCGGCCCACCAGTATCCGTGCCAGTTCGGCCTGCTGCGCCAGGGCGGCGACGTGGGCCTGACCGCAGGCCGCCGCACGCGCGACCAAGGCGCGGGCGTGGCGCGTCAGCGCATCCGCCTCCTCGGGCGTCAGCACCAGCAGCGCGGGAACCGCAAGCGGGCCGATCCGTTCGTCCATGCACACTCCCGGCGACGGCCGCGGCATCGGCGGCGGTACGCGTCGCTGAAGCGTAGCGCGTTCACGATCCCGCCACGACCGCGGGGGGACGGGCGGGTACGCCGTCACGTGCGCGGGCGGATCGGCGCCGGCTATTCCGGCGTTGCGCGGTGCACGTCGTGGGTGACGAAGGGCTGCTCGGCCGACGGCAGATCCAGCCAGTGCGCATGCCGCAGGGTGCGCTGCACCGCCTGCACGCCGCCGTCCCAGTGCGCGCGCATGCTGGCACGACCGAACTGGTAGTCCTTGTCCTGGCCGTCGTAGGGCTTGTCGCGATAGATCAGCTGGACGACGTTGTAGCGCACGTCGCGCGCCATCGCCTCGACCTCACGGCACAGCACGTCGGCGGCGCGCAGCGCCGGCGGAATGCGGGTCAGCAGGTCGCGCAGGACCTGCCGCTGATCGTGCGCGCGCTGCAGCTGGTCGGTGACCGCGCGGGTGCGGCTGGAGTACTGGATGTCCTTCACGCGGCCCGGCACGTCGAGCAGGCTGCGCGGCAGCTCGCCCTGCGAACTCCACAGGTCCACCTGGAACACCAGCGTGTTCGCCGTGGGGTGACCGCCCAGCACCTGCATCAACGGCGTGTTGGAGACCAGGCCGCCGTCCCAGTAGTACTCGTCGCCGATGCGCACGGCGGCAAACCCCGGCGGCAGCGCGCCCGAAGCCATGAAGTGCTCGGGACCGAGGCGCTGCTCGGCGTTGTCGAAGTACTCGAAGTTGCCGGTGCGCACGTTGACCGCGCCCACCGACACCCGCATCGCGCCGCTGTTGAGGCGGTCGAAGTCCACCAGCTCTTCCAGCGTCGCGCGCAACGGCGCGGTGTCGTACACGCTGGCCTGGTCGGGCCCCTGCCCGGGCAGCGGGCGCGGCACGAAAAATCCTCGCTGGCCCTCGGCGAGCGCACGCAGGCTCTGCAACGGCGCCACCCAGCGCAGGGTCTCCGGCGACAGCAGCGACA
>DATLSL010000148.1:0-3552 GCA_035534135.1 Rhodanobacteraceae bacterium
TTCGCCGTAGCACTCTGATTCTCCGCGCGGCAGCGCGAAAGCTGCTGTCGATCGGCGGCATACGCCGTACGCTGCCGGCGCCGGGGGCATGATCGCGGCTGATGTAATACCAACGGCCCTACGCGCTGACCGCTTGTGCCCATGAGCGGGTGGCGATGGAGGTGATGCGCGACGGGTCAGCGATGAGCCGGTTCCACGCTGTGCAGCAGGCGTCGACGATATCGTCGTAGGCGTCGAAGACGCGGTTGGCGAGGTAGTTCTGTCGCAGGAACTGCCAGATGTTCTCGACCGGGTTCAGTTCCGGCGAATAGGGCGGCAACGGCAGCAGGCTGATGTTGTCTGGGACGCGCAACTTGCCGCCGCTCTGATGCCAGCCTGCGCCGTCGAGTGTCAGCATGGCGTGCGCGCCGGGCGTGACTTGGCTGCTGATCTCGGCGAGATGCAGGTTCATCGCCTCGGTGTTGACGCAGGGCAGCACGAGGGCTGCGCCGACGCCGCGGGCGGGACAGACGGCGCCGAACAGGTAGGCCCAATGATAGCGCTGGTCACGCGGCGCACGAGGACGGCTGCCGCGGTCGGCCCAGAGATAGGTCAGGCTGCCTTGCTGGCCGACCCTGGCTTCGTCCTGCCACCAGAGTTCGATCGGCTTGCCGCGCGCGTGTTCGGGAATGACCTCGGCGACAAGAGCGGCGAAGTTTTTTTGTGTGCCGCCTGCGCCGCGACATCCTGCTCGGGATGCCGCGGACGCGCGGAAACGCGCGAGAAGCGCAGCCGCACCATCAGCTTGCCGACGGTTCGCTCGTGCATCTGCACGCCGAACGCCCGGGCGATCTCGTCGCGCAGGTCGATCAGCCGCCAGCGCACCACCTTGTGCCGCTCCGGCGTCGGACCCTGCCGCACCCACTCGGCCACCGTCGTCTCCTGCGTCTTGCTCAGCTTGCGTGGCGGCGCCCCCGGGTTCGGCAGGTTCTTTAGGCCCGCAAGGCCCCGTTCGTTGTAGCGGTGAACCCAGTCGCGCAGCGTCTGCCGATCCATCCCGCCGTTGCGGGCCGCCTCGCTGCGGCTGTGCCCCTCCAGCACAAGCGCCAAGGCCAGCATCCGCCGAGATGCCGCAGCGTCCCTGCTGCGCGCCGCCGCCGCCCGCAGACCAGCCGCATCCAACGCCATCCGTGTGATCGCAACCGCCATGTCCGGCCTCCCACCGCCATGACAGCAGCGAATCAGAAGCCGTCAAGCCGCTCCTCATCACAAGCGAGTCAGCGCATCGGGCCGCTGGTATAAAGCGTCCACCGCTCCCGACACGCCGCAGCGTCATGCGTCGGGTGATGTTCCGACTAGGCACACCAGGCGGCGAAAGCAGATTCGGAACCGGCGGTTGCGGCCCATGTCGCCATGCCGACGCGATTCCAGTGTTCCCAATCGACGGGATTGGCGTTGGGGATGACCGCGAGGGCCGCTGCCACGTCGAGCGGATCGGCCCCGGAGTCCTTGTGCTGGTTCTGGGTATCCATTCGGTGAACACCGCGGCGATGGCCGCCCTCTTCAGGCGGCTTGGCTGTGGGCCTGCGGCTGCCAGTTCCACGGCAGCAGGTCGTTGAGCCTGCTGACCGGGTGGGCGGCGATCCGGTCGAGCACGTCGGCGAGCCACGCCTGCGGATCGATCTCGTTCAGCTTGGCGGTGACGATCAGTGAATACATCGCCGCCGCGCGCTGCCCGCCGCGGTCGGAGCCTGCGAACAGCCACGACTTCCGGCCAAGGGCAATGCCGCGCAGCGCTCGTTCGGCCGCGTTGTTGGACAGGCAGACGCGGCCGTCCTCCAGGAAGCGGGTGAACGCCGTCCAGCGCCTGAGCATGTAGTCCATCGCCCGGGCGAGATCGTTGGCGCGCGACAGCCGGGCACGTTGCTCGCGCAGCCATCGCTCCAGATCGGCGACCAGGGGCGCGCTGATCTCCTGGCGCACGGCGCGGCGGTGGTCGGGGCTCTTGCCGTTGATGGCGCGCTCGATCTCGAACAGCGCGTCGATGCGCCGCACCGCTTCCACGGCGATCGGCGAGATCACGCCGGGCGCCTTGCCGTGCGCGGTGCGCCGCGCCGCTTCCTCGACATCCGCCAGCACGAAGAACGGGCGGCGGGCATGCACCCAGCAGGCCGCCTCCAGGATCGGCCCCGGCTGCCGGTCGGGCGCGTAGAGCTTGCCGAAGCCGCCATAGGCGTCGGCCTGGAGCAGCCCGGCATAGGACGCCAGATGTGCCTGCGGATGCGCCCCGCCGCGGTCGCGCGAGTAGTGGAACAGCGCCGCCGGAGGCGCCGGGCCGCCGAACGGGCGGTCATCGCGCACATAGGTCCATAATCGGCCGGTGTCGGTCTTGCCGCGGGCCAGCACCGGCACGGGGGTATCGTCGGCATGCAGGCGCGCGGCGGCCAGCACATGCGCCTCCAGCCGCCCCAGCAGCGGCGCCAGCACCGCGCAGCAGGCACCGACCTGGTCGGCCAGGGTGGACAGGCTCAGCGGCACGCCCTCGCGGGCGTAGCGGTCGGCCTGGCGGTTCAGCGGCTGGTGCTGGCCATACTTCTCGAACAGCACCATCGCCAGCAGGCTTGGCCCCGCCCAGCCCCGGTTGACGACGTGGAACGGCGCCGGGGTCTGGCTGACCTTCTCGCAGTCGCGGCAGGAGAACTTCTCGCGCACGTGCTGGATCACCTTCCAGCGTCGCGGCACCACCTCCAGCGTCTCGGTGACATCCTCGCCCAGCTTGCGCAGCCGCGTGCCGCCGCAGCACTGGCAGGCGGCGGGGGCGGGTTCGACCACGCGTTCGCGCGGCAGATGCGCCGGAAAGGGCTGGCGCGCCGGGCGCCTGCGCGTGAACGCCGCCACCGTCGTGGTGCGCGCGGCGACCTGTTCGGCGGCGATCTCGTCCTCGGTCGCCGCACTCTCCAACTCCTCGAGCCCGAGTTCCATCTGCTCGAGCAGCCGCACGCCGCGTTCCGAGCGCTGGCCATACAACTGGTGCCGGAGCTTGGCGATCTGCCATTGCTGCTGCGCGATCAGCGCCTGGTCGTCGGAGGCGCGCGCCCGTGCGATGGCCAGTTCCGCCTCGATCGCCAGCGCCCGCGCCGTTGCCTCGCGGCGCCGGGCGCGCTCGGTCAGCAGCGCCGCCTTCAGCGCGTCGAGGTCGTTGGGCAGGGCATCCGAATCGGCGGCCATGCCGCGAATCGAATCACGAATTGCCGCCGCATGCGCGCGGAAAATGCTTATCCTTGCTTCATCCGGCCGCGGCAGGCCGGAATGTGTGGCGCGGGTTCCGCCAGTCGATTCCGTCGAGCATGTAGGCCAGTTGCGCGGCCGAAATCGCCACCACGCCGTCGGCCGGAGACGGCCAGGTGAAGCGGCCGGTCTCCAGCCGCTTGGCGTACAGCGACAGGCCGATGCCGTCGTGCCAGAGAACTTTGATCAGGTCGCCTCTGGCGCCTCTGAAGACGTAAAGATCGCCCGCATGCGGGTCCCGGCCGAGCGCCTGCTGCACCTGCAACGCCAGCCCGTTCATGCCGC
>DATLSL010000149.1:0-11303 GCA_035534135.1 Rhodanobacteraceae bacterium
GTCGGAGCATGGCTGGCCTTTGGCCGCGGGCTGGGCGCGCGCGGCATCTGGATGGGCCTGATCGCGGGGCTGTCAGCGGCAGCGCTGCTGCTGTTCACGCGCTTTGCGCGGCTGGCACGGCGATCCCGTCAGGCATGACCCCGGGATCCTCTGGGCCTGCCCTGCGCGCCCACGCAGGGCAGGCTCAGAGGGTCCACTGGCGGATGACGCCCGCGCCATGCTCGGTTAGGCTCGCCCGGTCCGAGCAGGGGAACGCGACATGGCAGACGGCAGGCGCAACGGGTTTCTGGGTTTTCTCGGCGTGCTCTGGCGCGGACTGGACTTCACCCGCCGCGCGTTCCTGAATCTGGTCTTCTTCGCCATCGTCGCGATCATCGTGGTCGCCGCCATGAAGGGCGCGCCGGTGGTGCAGCCCGACAGCGTGCTGGTGTTGCGCCCCGAGGGCCGCCTGGTCGAGCAGTTCAGCGTCGATCCGGCTGCGCGTGCGCTGGCCGCGCTGTCCGGCGGCGAGACCCGGCAGGTGCAGCTGCGCGACCTGCTGCGGGTGATCGACGCCGCGCGCACCGATCCGCGCATCAAGATGATCCTGCTCGAGCCGCAGGACCTGTCCGCCGGCGGCTTTGCCGCGCTGCGCGAGGTCGGCACGGCGCTCGACCGCTTTCGCGCCAGCGGCAAGAAGGTGATCGTGTGGGCGCCCGATTTCGATCAGTTGCAGTACTACCTGGCGGTGCACGCCGATCGCGTGCTGCTGGATCCGCAGGGCAGCCTGATGATCACCGGCCTGGGCAGCTACCAGCTGTACTACAAGGATCTGCTCGACAAGCTCGGCGTGGTCGTGCACCTGTTCCGCGTCGGCCAGTTCAAGTCGGCGGCCGAGCCCTACATCCTCAACGGGCCGTCGCCGGCCGCGCAGGAGGCCGACAGCGCGTGGCTGGGCGGCCTGTGGAACGAGTGGATCGCCGAGGTCGCCAAGGCGCGGCGTATCGATCCGGCGGTACTGACGCAGCAGATCGCCACCATGCCGCAGCAGGTCGCGGCGGCCAACGGCGACCTCGCCCGCATGGCGCTGAACGAGCATCTGGTCGACGCCCTGGCGACGCGCGGCGAGCTGGTCGCCGAGTTGCGCAAGGACGGCATTCCTGCCGGCGAAGAGGGTCACGGCGTTCGCGGCATCGGCTTCGCGCAGTATCTGGCGGCGGCCAAGCGTACCGTGACCATGCCTGCCAGCGGACCGGGCATCGCGGTCGTGGTCGCCGAGGGCGAGATCGTGCCCGGACGCCAGCAGCCCGGCACCATCGGCGGCGTCGCCACCGCACGGCTGATCCGCGAAGCGCGCGAGGACAAGAACATCAAGGCCGTGGTGCTGCGCGTCAACTCGCCCGGCGGCGCGGTGTTTCCGGCCGAGCTGATCCGGCGCGAGGTGCAGCTGACGCGTGCGGCCGGCAAGCCGGTGATCGTGTCGATGGGCGACGTTGCCGCCAGCGGCGGCTACTGGATCTCGATGGACGCCAACCGCATCCTCGCCGAACCCGACACCATCACCGGCTCGATCGGCATCTTCGGGCTGTTCTTCAACGTCCCCGACACCCTCGCCAAGATCGGCGTGCACGCCGGTGGCGTCGGCACCACGCCGTGGGCGGGCGCGTTCGACGTCACCCGGCCGCTGGATCCGCAGGTCGGGCAGATGATCCAGGCCAGCATCGACAAGGGCTACCGCGACTTCGTCGGCGGCGTCGCCAGGGCGCGCGGCAAGAGCTTCGCCGACATCGACGCCATCGCCCAGGGCCGCGTCTGGACCGGGCAGCAGGCCCTGAAGCGCGGGCTGGTCGATCAGCTGGGCGGCCTGCAGGCGGCGATCCGCATCGCCGCCGCCGACGCCAGGCTGGGCGACCGTTACCGCGTGCGCTACATGGAAAAACCGCCGGGCGCGTTCAGCCGCTTCCTGCTCGACATGAGCAACAGCGCGATGGTGCAGTTCGCCCTCGCTCACGGCGTGCGCCTGCCGGCGTGGGTCGCCACACTGGCGCCGCAGGCCGGCGCCGATCTCGGTCTGCTCGCCCACGCCAGCGCCGGCAAGCCCAACGTCTACGCGTACTGTTTCTGCACGCCGCACTGAAAACGCGTGAATCCAGCGCTGCGATTGCGGCGCTGCGTCCCGGATTGCGGCCTGTGGCCTCCATCCGGGTTACGCGAGCTCGCCTGGCGATCGCGCTGCAAGCACGCCGTCCGGCATGCCGTGACGCGGATGCTCAGCTCGCCGGCGAGGAACCGCCGCGCTCGGCGGCGCGGCGCGCCAGCAAGGTCTGGTCGGCACGATGCACGGTTGCTTCCAGCGTCTCCGCGCTCTCGCGCAGGGCCACGCCCACCGAAAAGCCGATGCCGATCTCGCTCAGCGCGTCCGCACCGAGGCGCGAGCCGACCTCGCGCAACACCTCACCGCTGGTCTCGGGCAGCAGCAGCATGAACTCGTCGCCGCCGAGGCGCACGACCGCATCGCCCTGACGCGAGTGCCGGCGCAGGAAGCGCGCCAGATCCACCAGTATTTCGTCGCCGCGCTGATGGCCGTAGGTGTCGTTGAAGTGCTTGAAGCGGTCGATATCGACCACCACGCAACCCCAGACCTGGTCGGGTCGTGCGTGCGTCGCGAAGTCGTCCAGATAACGACGGTTGTACGACTGCGTCAGCGGATCGCGCAGCAACTGCTCACGCAGATGGGTCTCGTACGCCTGGCGCAGGGTGATGTCCTGTGCGGCGACCAGCGCATAGGGCTTGGGATCGGCGTCCGGGTAGTACAGACTGCGGTACTGCCAGACGCGGCGCTCGCCGTTGCGTGCGGAGAAGTGCAGCACGCCGGCGTCGCGGCGCTGGCGGCGCAGGCGATCGAGCTGGGTCGCGACCATTTCCTGGGCGTCTTCCGGCACCAGATCGACCAGGCGCCGGCCGACCAGCTCGTCGGGCTCGACGCCGAGCGCGCCGGCCATGGCGGCGTTGACGCTGAGCAGGCGGCCGTCGACGTCCTGGGTCCAGACCAGGCCGAGGCCGGCGTCGAACAGGTCGCGGTAGCGGCGCGCCAGATCCTCGAGTTCGCGCATGCGCATCTGTTCGACACCGCTGGCGCAGACCACCAGCACCCGCGCCGGTCGACCGCCGTAGAGCGCCTCGGTGGCGTGCACCTCGACGTCGAAGGTGTCGCCGAGCTTGTGCCGATGACGCCGCGCGCGCTCCAGCACGCCATCGGCCTCGGGATCGGCAGCGAGCACGTTGGCCGGCAGGCCGATGATCTCGTCGCGGCCGAAGCCGTAGGCCGCCTGCGCGGCGGGGTTGGCGGCCAGCAGCGCGTGGGTCTCGCTGTCGACCACCAGCAGCGGCAGCGGGTGCTGCTCGAACAGCATGCGGTACTCGCTGTCGCGCTGCTCGCGCACGCGACGCGCCAGCAGCTCGGCGCTGACGTCGCGGCCGAGGCCGAGAATGCCGTAAAGGCGCCCGCGACTGTCGTACAACGGCAGCTTGCTGATCAGGAACTCGCGCTCGCGGCCATCGCTGCCGCGCAGGCGTTCGCGGAACACCATCGCGCCACGGCGGTCGAGGGCGGCGGCCGTGTGCGCCGCGAAGCCGCGCGCGGTTTCGGCGTCGACCAGATCCTCGTCGCGGCGGCCGATCATCGCCGCCGGGGTGGTCTTGAGCAGATCGCCGGCGGCGCTGCTGGCCAGCAGGTAGCGGCCTTCGAGATCCTTGGCGAACACCGCGTCGCGCAGCTCTCCGGCCAGCGCGGCCAGCAGGCCCTCGGCACGCGTCAGCCGCCGCTGCACGCGCCGCGCCGCCAGCAATGCGGCGCCCAGCAGCAGCACGCCGAGACTGGCGCTAAGCCAGCCCAACAGCGGCTCCGAGCCGAAATCCGGACTCAATGGACTGGGTGCCAGATACAGCGCCAGTGCGGCCAGCGACGGCAGCAGCAGCAGGCTGGCCGGCAATCGTCGCGCCCACGCGCCGGCGGCCGAACCCGGCGCATGGCCCTCGAGATCCAGACGGTCTGGTGTGTGCTCCACGCCCTGTCCCATCGCCGCACTTCGTGTGCTGCGCTACGCCGCCCCAAGGCGACTGTCGCGCTGAATCAAGCAATTCCCGTGCAGATCGGCGTTGCTGGAGAGGTTGTGGCACGTTTGTTTACGCCTGTGTCGCCGCTGTCACAAAATCGCGCGATCTCAATCGCGCATCAGGGTCGACTTGCCGAACAGGCTTTCGACCAGGTCCACGGCCAGCTGGGCGGTGCGGTTGCGGGTGTCGAACGCGGGATTGAGCTCCATGATGTCGAGCGAGCCCAGCCGGCCGCTGTCGGCGATCATCTCCATGCACAGCTGCGCCTCACGGTAATTGGGCCCGCCCGGCACCGTGGTGCCGACGCCGGGAGCGATCTCGGGGTCGAGGAAATCGACATCGAAGCTGACGTGCAGGTGGGTGTCGGCATCAACGCCGGCGAGGGCGCGCTCCAGCACCCGCTTCATGCCGATCTCGTCGATCGTGCGCATGTCGTAGATGTCGAGGCCGAGGTCATGCACCAGCCGCTTCTCGCCGGGGTCGACCGAGCGGATGCCGATCTGGCGGATGGCCGCCGGGTCCAGCGTCGGCGCACTGCCGCTTAGTGTGGTCAGCGCTTGCGGCCCGTTGCCGCACAGGCAGGCCACCGGCATGCCGTGGAGGTTGCCCGAGGGCGTGATCGTCGAGGTGTTGAAGTCGGCGTGCGCGTCCAGCCACAGCACGCGCAGGTGCTTGCCGCGCGCCCGGCAATGGCGCGCGACCGCGGTGATCGAGCCGATGGCAAGGCTGTGATCGCCGCCGAGCAGGATCGGCAGCCGCCCCGCATCGAGTTCGGCGTCGACCGCGTCCAGCACGATGCGGTTCCAGGCCACCACCGCGTCGAGGTGGCGATAGCCGTCCTGCGGCGGCAGCCACGGGTTGACCGGGCCGGAGAGGTTGCCGCGATCGCTGACCTGCAGGCCGCGCGCGGCCAGCGCCGTGGCCAGACCGGCCACGCGCAGGGCCTCGGGACCCATCGACGCGCCGCGGTGGCCGGCGCCGATGTCGGTCGGAGCGCCGATCAGCGTGACAGGTGGAAAGGTTCTCATCGACACCTCGTTAGAGCGGCGGCGCGGGCGGCAGCCGGTTCGCGCAATCCCCAAGCCTAGCGCAAGCGCGACCTTGTCTTCATCCCGTGCCCGTCGCCGCTGCCAGTGCCTCGCGTAGCGCCGCCACCAGCGGTGCCAGCAGAGCGCGGTCGCGGCTGGGCGACTTGCCGCCGAGACGCACATCGAGCGCGCGCGCGGCAGCCCCGAGTGCTTCGAAATCGTAGTTGGGTGCCGAGCCGCTCAGCCGGTGCGCCAACGTGCGCAGCGCCAGCCACGCCTCGTCCGCGGCAGCGTCGGCACAGGCTGCCCACAGGTGCTCCAGTTCGGCCCGCTTGTCCGGCAGCGCGGCGACGTAGACGCGCGTCAACGCCGCAAGCCGCACCTCGTAGTCGAACTCGTCCGTGGACGGCATGGTCGGACCTCGGGCGCGCCGTAGCGCGGTCGCTGGAGACTGGTGCCGGCAGCCCGAATCGAACGGGCGACCTACCGCTTACAAGGCGGTTGCTCTACCAACTGAGCTATGCCGGCACGGGCGCCGGATTCTAGCAGCCGTGCAAGTTGCCGCTCAGTCGAAGTCAGCGTCGAGCACAATCCGGTAGCACGCCTTGCCGGCGGCGAGCTGCGCCAGCACCGCGTTTGATGGCGGCGTGGCTGCTGCGGCGCGGATACCGGTCGCCGCCGATGCAGCTGCCGCAGTGCATGCAACTGTCCGCGCGGGCAGGGGCAATCAGAAACAGGCGCTGGCGTGTTCGCCGATTGTGCTGGCGTTGGCCACCAGGCGGTGCCAGTCAAAGCCGGGCGTGGCCGGTTCGACGAAATCGACGAAATACTGCGGCACCTGCTCGACGCGCTGGCTGAGGGTTGGTTTGAAGCCCAGCGCCGCGATCTGCGATTGGCGCCGCTCGGCGTTGGCCTGGTCGCGGAACAGGCCCAGCGAGATGGTGTTCTGGCGGTCGCCGGCAGTGACCACGTAGTAGTCGTGCACGCCGCGGGCGGCCAGCGCGCGCGCGGTCGACAGCGCCTGTTCGCGCGTGACCATCGCCGGCAGATAGACCCACCAGCCGCGCGCGGTCGCAGCCTGTTCCTCGCGGTACTGGATGCGCGGCACGCGCGGATTGAGCACGTCCAGCGCGGCACGCATGTCGGCCTGGGTATCGAACGGGCCCAGCGTCATGCAGCGGTCGCCGGGTTGCGCGGCGCGCGGCGCTTGTGCCAGCTCGGCGGAGGGATTGGCCGCGGGCGGTGGCGGCCGTTCGCTGAGCAGGCGCAACTCGGTCACGCCGGGATCGGTCGCCGGTGGCCGCGGCGGCGCGCGTTCGCCGAAGGCGATCCACCCCGCGACCGCGAGGTTGAGCGCGAGCAGCAGCAGGAAGGTCAGGCGCAGCAGCATGATGGTCCGAGTTTAGCCGCGCGCGCCGTCCGCAGGCGGCGCGTCGGCGTAGGCCGCCAGTCCGCGCAGCACCAGGTCCGCGATCACGCGTGCGGGCATCTCCAGCAGCGTCGCGACCTGCGCCGCATCGCCGCCGGCCAGCAGCAGTCGCGGCGTGCCGCCCAGCCGCGGCGCCATGCGCGCGCTGAAGCGTTCGACCAGCGCCGCGGTCGCCTGCCAGGTGCCGCCGGTCAGCGCGTCGGCGGTGCGGGTCGCGACCTCGACCACGCATCCGGCGCCGGCCTCGCGCAGCACTGGCGCGGTGGCGTCCAGCGCGTGCCGCATAAGGACCGGGCCGGGTGCGATCAGGCCGCCGAGATGCTGGCCGTCGCCGGCCAGCGCATCCAGCGTCAGTGCGGTGCCGCAGCCGGCGATCACGCACGGCGCGTCGTTCGCCACGCGCGCGGCGATCAGGCTGAGCCAGCGGTCCACGCCCAGTTGCGCGGGATCGTCGTAGGCATTGCGCACACCGCAGGCCGCGGCGCTGGCGACGGCCCAGCGCGGCGTGCGCTCCCAGCGCGCGGCGATCGCGGCGGTCACTGCGGCGCGGCGTGCGACATCGGTCACCGTGGCCGCCCATGCCGATTCGATCGCGGGCAGATCGCGCCAGGCCGCGGCCAGCGCAGCGTCGAAGCCGGGCGTGTCCCAGGTCAGCGCGCCGGCATGGTCGAACTCGCCCGCGGCATGCAGCGCCCATTTCAGCCGCGTGTTGCCGAGATCGAGCAGCAGTCTCATGCGACGCGCACCGTGATCTCGGCGCTGTCGAAGTACTCGACGCCGCCGCCGTCGCGGCGTACTCGCAGTGCACCGCGCGCATCGACGCCGGCGCCGACGGCGACGAACGTGGCGCCATTGCCGCTGACCGTCAAATCGCGATCGCGCAAGGCATCGAGTGCGGCGTAGCGCGCGGCAAACGGCGCGAAGCCGTGCCCGGCGAACTGCTCCAGCACCTGCGTCAGCGCGCCGGCCAGCTGCCCGGCCAGCGCATTGCGCGCGGGCGGCGTGCCGCCGCACAGCGCAGCGAGATCGGTCACCGGTTGCCCGGCCGCCGCGGCCAGCGCTGGCGGCAGGCGCAGATTGAGACCGATGCCGATCACCGCGTGGCAGGGACCGAGAAACTCGCCGCCCAGCTCGATCAGGATGCCGCCCAGCTTGCGCCCGTCCGCCTGCAGGTCATTGGGCCACTTCAGCGCCAGTCGCGGCACGCCCGCCGTGCCGAGGGTTTCGGCCACGGCGACGCCAACCGCCAGCGACAGTCCCGACAGCGCGGCGAAGCCGCGCTCGAAGCGCTTGAGCACCGAGAAGGTCAGATTCAGCGCCGGCGGTGCCAGCCAGACGCGGCCGCGGCGACCGCGGCCCGCGGTCTGCAGCTCGGCGAACACGAAGGTCAGGTCTGCGGCATGGTCCGCACGTCGCAGCAGCTCGCTGGAGCTGGAGTCGAGCGACGCCTGCACCTCGATGATCGCCCCCGGCGCAGCCGCCGCGCGGATGGCGTCGGCGTCCAGCAGTTCCAGCGGATACGGCAATGCGTAACCCTGTCCGGCGCGCGCCGTGACCGGCAGGCCGCGCGCGCGCAGCTGTTCGATCTGCTTCCACACCGCCGCGCGGCTGATGCCGAGCTGCGTCGCCAGCGCCGTGCCGGACACCGGCATGCCCGTCGCCAGCGCGGCCAGCAGACTGCGGGCACGCATCACGGGCGTCGCACCGGCCGCCGCGCCAGCAGTCGCGCGCGCTCGAAGCGCAGCTCGGTGCCGGCGCGCAGCCGCCGCAGGTTGCCGCGGTGCGTCCACAGCACCAGCACGGCACTGGCGACGCCGAAGACGGCAAACGCGACGCGTGCTTCAGGCGCAGCCAGCGCGGCCATCAGCGGCAGCGCCAATCCGGCGCAGACCGTGGCCGCGCCGACGTAGCCGGTGGTCAGCAGCACCAGCAGCCACAGCGCGAGCAGCGGTGCCAGCGCCAGTGGCAGCAGCACGCCGACCACGCCGGCCAGGGTGGCCGCGCCCTTGCCGCCGCGGAAGCCGAAGTACAGCGGAAAGATGTGCCCCAGCGTGGCGGCGAATCCGGCCGCCAACGCCTGCGCCGCGGGCGACAGCGTGAGCCCGGTAGCGGCCAGATGCAGCGCCAGCAGGGTTGCGGCCACGCCCTTGCCGACATCCAGCAGCACCACGCCCAGGGCGAAGCGCCAGCCCTGCGTGCGCAGCGCGTTGGTGCCCCCGGCGTTGCCGGAACCCTGGGTGCGGATGTCGACGCCGCGCAGGCGGCCGAGGATCAGGCTGCCCGAGAGCGAACCCAGCAGGTAGGCCAGCAGCAGCAAGAGGAGAAAACGCATGCGTGCAGTGTAGCCGGGGGCGATGGCCGCTCCGTGCAGCGTGCCCACCCGGACCCCCGACCGCGCGCGGCCGCACGTGTCGATCGCGGCGTCGACGCGCCTGGGTCGCGGCGCGCCTCAGGGTGGCGCCAGCACCCAGGCGCTCCACGCCGGCAGGCTGCCGTTGAGGCACACGCCGCTGCCGCAGGCGGTCAAGTTCAGCGGCGACGCGCTGCTGCCGAGCAGGTTGGTCGTCGTGCCGGCGCCGGCGCCGGCCACCGGAATGCCGGCGCTCTGGCCGGGCAGCTGGGCCAGCGTCACCGCGCTGCCGGTTGCATTGATCGCCACCAGCACGCCCTGGGCGCCGCTGCCGCGTTCGTACGCATAGACGTCGGGATCGCTCGCCGCCGGCACGTACAGCGGTGTATAGGCACCGGTCTGCAGGGCGCCCTGCTGCTTGTGCACGGCGGCCAGCGCCTGCAGCCAGGCGTAGTAGCCCTGCACGCCCGCGGCTTGCCGCTGCGCCGTGGTCCACAGCGTCATCGGCAGGCGGATGTTGTCGGCGGGCGTGCCGTTGGCGACCGCCTGATAGGGATCCCAGGTGCCGGTCATGCCGGCCTCGTCGCCGTAATAGATCATCGGGATGCCGGGCAGCGTGAAGCTGAGCACCTCGGCGATCTGCCAGCGTGCCAGCACGTCGCTCGCGGCCACGCCGTTGTTGGCCAGCAAGCTGGTGAAGCGCGGCATGTCCTGGTTGTCGATGAAGTTGATCATCAGGTCGGGCTGGGCGTCATCCTTCAGGTTCTGCTGCACGGCGTAGTCGACCGCGGCGAGGTTGCTGTAGCCGTAGTAGCTGGGCTGACCTGGCACCAGGCCCGACTGGGTGATGGCGAAGTAGAGCGGGTAGTTCTGCGCGCTGGAGAAGCCCACCGAGGGCTGCGTGTAGCTGCCGACGAAATCCGGCGCGCCGCTGAAGATCTCGCCGTAGGCCAGGGGCGCGAGTCCCTGCGCATGCAAGGTGGCGAAGTACTGCGACCAGAAGCTGTTGGGCACATACATCGCCGCGTCGAGGCGCATGCCGTCGAGCCCGTAGGTGCTCAGCCAGCCGGCCGTGGCCTGATCCAGCATGGCCTGCACCGAGGTGTTGTCGGAATTGAAATCCGGCAGGCTGTCCAACGGGCAGTCCCAGGTGGGGTTGTAGGCGCCGAGATAGGGCTCGCACTGACTGGTGGCGGGGTCGTAATGGTGGAACTGGAAGGTCTGCACCGCCTGTGCGCTGTTGTTGAGGATCAGCTGGCCGCTGGCGATCTGGTTGACCTCCTGCTGATAGGCCGGATAGCCGATGCCGGCGTCGTTGACGATCTGCCCGAGGATCACCGCGATGCTCTGGGCGTGCGCATCGTTGACCAGGGTCTGCAGGGTGGCCGTCGAGCCGAAATGCGGATCGACGTGGGTGAAGTCCCACGGCGCGTAGCCGTGATAAGGGAAGCTCTGCCAGTTGTTGGGGTTGTTGGTGCTCGGGCCGGACTGCGCCGGACCCTGCA
The DNA here is from genome assembly GCA_035534135.1 of Rhodanobacteraceae bacterium. Classification (GTDB taxonomy): domain Bacteria; phylum Pseudomonadota; class Gammaproteobacteria; order Xanthomonadales; family Rhodanobacteraceae; genus Metallibacterium. Next base: position 10,408 of record DATLSL010000149.1, read on the forward strand.
CATAGGCCGGCGTCATCCAGATCGCGGTCGCGCCCAGTTGGCTGAAGTAACCCGCGCCGATCTGGTCGATCACGCCCTGGAAGTCGCCGCCGTACCAGCCCATCGGGTTTTGCGGCTGCGCCGGCTCGTTGTCGCCGGGTCCGCCGTTGTCATTGGACGGATCGCCATTGTCGAAGCGGTCGGGCATCAGGAAATAGATCACCGATCCCGGCCAGTTGACCGACGCCAGGGGTTGCGGCGCACCGCTGCCGGCAGCCACGGTGACCATTGCGGTCGCGGTCGCGGCCAGGGTGCCGGCGGCACCGCTGGCGGTCAGGGTGAAGACGTAGCTCTGCGCGCTGGCGCCGTTGTCGGCCGGCAGTCCGACCTGCGCGCTGGTAGTGGTGATCGCGCCGGAAGGCATGCCGGTGACGCCGGTGGCAGGCTGCACGCTCAGGGTGTAGCCGCTGGCGTTGCTGGCCTGCCAGTTGAGCGCGACCGATCCACCCGCGGCGGGCAGACTGCCCGGTGCGGCCGCGAAACTGGCGATGACGGGCGCGGCAGGCGGCGCGGGCGGCGGGCTGGCGGAACCGCCGCCGCCGCAGCCGGCCAGCGCAAAAACCAGCGTGACCCAGGACCCATGAAGTAGTCGGCGCACAAGCTCCTCCCGCTACGGACCCCACGATCGTCCGGTCGCGATCACGCGCAGCGGGTGACGCGCGTCGTCGCGCGCCGCCCGGGATCACCCGCTGACGACCGGCAGGATGATGGTAGGCCGCTGCCGGCGCGCGGCGACGGGCTTGCATACGTATTCACGTGGAGCGCGCACCGATGCGCACGCAGTGACGGGTCGCGCGGATGTCAGTCCAGCGCCGGCGCGAAGCCGACCACCAAGGTGCCCGGGCCTGCGTGTGCGC
>DATLSL010000150.1:0-2978 GCA_035534135.1 Rhodanobacteraceae bacterium
TCGGCGATGGCCAGCGCGCCGATGCCGGGCAGGCTGTCGGCACGCGTGGGGTCGCGCTGGTAGCGGCGCAGGCGATAACCGTCCCAGCGATGCAGAGCGCCGCTGGTGCCGAACCACATGAAGCCCTGCGCATCGCGGTGGATGGCGTACACGGTGTGCTGCGCAAGGCCGGCTTCGGCGCCGATCGACTCGAAGTAGTAGTCGCGCGTGTAGGCACCGGCCGCTGCCTCGTCACCGGCCCACAGCGACAGACACAGCGCCGCTGCTGCCAGCAGACGGGACAGGCGTGAGCGGCAGCGTGGACCTTGCAGCATCGAGTGGGCCAGAGGGATCCCCTCCGCAGTGTAGGCAAACCCGCCGTCACCAGCCAGCGACAGCATGGTGCGTCCGCGCTGCCTGCGCGGATGCACCGCGATGGCACTGCTAAACTGCCGTCGCCTTCGCGGAGCCGTCGATGTCGAGTCCCTCGCCCAGCCATGCCGAACTCGCCGCCGTGCTGACGCGGCTGGCCTGCGCCACCGGCGCCAGCGACCTGCACGGCAGCCTGATCGGTTATCTCAGCATGGGCGGCGTGCCGCAGGCCGAGGGCCTGCTGGAGCGCCTCGAGAGCACGGGTGATCACGCTGCCGACGCCGCCGCGATCGACGTGTTCGAGGAACTGATCGAGCAGGCGCAGACGCGGCTCGACGATCCCGACCTCGGCTTCGCGCCGCTGCTGCCGCATGTCGAACAGCCGCTGCCGCTGCGCGCCGAGGCGCTGCGCGACTGGTGCCGAGGCTTTCTCGGCGGCCTGGGCCTCGGCGGACTCGCCGGCGACGTGGCGCTGTCGGCGGAGGGCAGCGAGATCCTCGGCGATTTCGATGCCATCGCCGCCGCGCATTTCGACTATGCCGACGACGACGAGGAGGACGAGAACGCGCTGGCCGAAGTGCTGGAGTTCGTGCGCGTCGGAACCCTGCTGCTGCATGCCGAACTCGGCGCGCTGGCGCGCGGCGACGATTCACTGCACTGAGCCGATGATCGCGCGCAGCGAATACGCCCGCCGCCGTCGCGAACTGATGCGCATGGCCGGCACCGACGCCGCGGTGGTGGTCGCCGCGGCGCCCGAGCGCATGCGCAATGCCGATGCCGCCTATCCGTACCGGCAGGATTCCGACTTCCACTACCTCAGCGGCTTTGCCGAGACCGACGCCGTGCTGGCCCTGCTGCCGGGCCGCGCCCACGGCCAGATGGTGCTGTTCTGCCGCGAACGCGACGCCGAGCAGGAACGCTGGCACGGGCCGCGCGTCGGCACCGAGGGCGCGGTGGCGAGCTACGGCATGGATGACGCCTTTCCGATCGACGACATCGACGACATCCTGCCCGGCATGCTGGAGGGCCGCACGCGCCTGTATTGCCACTTCGGCCGCGAGCCCGAGTTCGATGCCCGTCTGCTGGCCTGGATGCGGCGCCTGCGCGCCGCGCGCGGCGGCGGCGTCGTGCCCAAGGAGCTGATGGCGCTCGGCCACCTGCTGCACGAACAGCGCCTGTACAAATCGCCGGGTGAACTGAAAGCGCTGCGGCGCGCCGCCGATATCGCCGCCGAGGCGCACCACGCGGCGATGCGCGCGACGCGGCCCGGCGCTGCCGAGTACGAGGTCGAGGCCGAGTTGCTGCGCGTGCTGCACGCGCGCGGCGCGGTGCCGTCGTATCCGCCGATCGTCGCCGCCGGCGCCAACGCCTGCGTGCTGCATTACGCCAGCAACCGCGCACGCATGGCCGCCGGCGACCTGCTTTTGCTCGACGCCGGCGCCGAGTGGCAGTGCTACGCCTCCGACATCACCCGCACCTGGCCGGTCGGCGGCCGCTATAGCCGCGCCCAGCGCGCGCTCTACGACGTGGTGCTGGCGGCGCAGCAGGCGGCGATCGCCGAGGTGCGTCCGGGGCGACCGTGGAGCGCCTGCCACGACGCCGCAGTCCGGGTGATCGCCACCGGTCTGTGCGATCTCGGCCTGCTGCCGGGCGACCCGGGCGCGGCCATCGAGAGCGGCAGCTATCAGCGCTTTTTCATGCACAAGACCGGACACTGGCTGGGCCTCGACGTGCACGACGTCGGTGATTACCGCGTCGACGGTGAATCGCGATTGCTGGAACCCGGCATGGTGGTTACGGTCGAACCGGGACTGTATGTGCCGGTCGACGCCGAGGACGTGCCGGCGCGCTACCGCGGCATCGGCATCCGCATCGAGGACGACGTGGCGGTGACCGCGCACGGCCCCGACATACTCAGTTCCGGCGTGCCCAGCGCGCCGGCCGAAATCGAGGCGCTGCTGGTGGCCTGTAAGGGATGAAGCGGAAGCGAGATCGCGAAAGAATGGGCGTGTTGGGCGCCGTTCCGGAGCGAGGCCCATAGCGGTTGCCATGGGCCGAGTGAGGGACCAGCCCAGCGCGGCCAGACCGAGCGAGCTACTTTCGATTTCTACGTTACAGGCCACTCATGCGCGCCTGAACCCTGCGAGGAGTTCTTCATGTTGCGACCGCTCGTCCTGATGCTGGCCCTGACCGTCGCTCCGGCGGCGCTTGCCGCGACACCCGCGACATCGCCATCCGTACCGGCTCCGGCGGTCGCCAGCAGCGTAGTGCGCTACGGCCTGTTCGGGCCGGTGCTGGTGACGCGCCCGGCCGCTGCGCCGACGCGCGCGATGATCGTGTTCTCGCCGCCGGCCGGACCCGACGCGACGACGCGCGTTTACGCGACCCAGCTCGCCGCCGCCGGCAGCCTGGTGCTGACGGTCGATCTCGGTCGCTATCTGCACACGCTCGAAGGGCTCAAGGAAACCTGCAGCTATCCGGCTGGCCACGTCGAGGAGCTGTCGCACTGGATGCAGCGCCACGTGAAACTGGCGACCTACCTGCGGCCCTATCTGGTGGGCATCGGCGGCGGTGCCAATTTCGTCTATGCGCTGGGCGTGCAGGCGCCGGCCGGCACCTTCGCGGGC
>DATLSL010000151.1:0-9332 GCA_035534135.1 Rhodanobacteraceae bacterium
ATCAGCGCGACCGCGAGTGCGGCGATGCCCTCGCCGCGACCGGTGAAACCCAGCGTCTCGCTGGTGGTCGCCTTGATGCTGAGCGCGCCCGGGTCGCATCCGAGATCCGCAGCCAGGCCGACGGCCATCGCCACGGCGTGCGGTGCGATCTTCGGTCGCTCGCAAACCACCGTGATGTCGGCGTTGCCCAGCCGATGGCCGCGGGCATCGAGCATCGCCGCGACGTGGCGCAGCAGGACGCGGCTGTCGACACCTCTCCAGCGCGCATTGCCGGGCGGGAAGTGCCGGCCGATATCGCCCAGCGCCAGCGCGCCGAGCAGAGCGTCGCACAGCGCATGGATCACCACGTCGCCGTCGGAATGCGCGATCACGCCATGGTCGTGGGCGATGCGCAGACCGCCCAGCATCAGGTGATCGCCGGGCCCGAAGGCGTGGACATCGAAGCCCTGGCCGATGCGGATGTTCATGCTGAGACCTCTTGCACGAGCGGCTGATGCGCCCGGATGGCGATGATCATGCCTGCGGATCGTGCTGTCGGGTCAACCAGAACGCGGCATAGGCCAGATCGGCGGGCGTGGTGATCTTGAGGTTGTCGTCGCTGCCCTCGATCAGCAACGGATGCAGGCCGATGCGTTCCAGCGCCATCGCCTCGTCGGTGACCGCAACACCTTGCGCCGCAGCGGCCTGCAGCGCGTGCTCGAGATCGCCGCGTCGCGCCAGCTGCGGCGTCAGCGCCCGCCACAGGCTGGCGCGCGGCACGGTCGCGGCGACGCAGCCATCGTCACCAGCGTGCTTGAGCGTGTCGCGCACCGGCGTCGCCAGCAGCGCGCCGCCGGCATGGGGCACGCCGCGCCGGATCAGCTGATCGAGATCCTCGGCGCGCAGCAGCGGCCGTGCAGCGTCGTGCACCAGCACGGCCTCATCCACGGCGACGGAGTCCGGCAGGGCGCGCAACCCGGCCAGCACCGAATCCGCGCGCTCGGCGCCGCCGATGGCCGTGAGCACGGGCTTGCCTGCGATCGCGATCAGACTCGGCCAGTGACGATCGTCGGCCGCCAGCACCACCATCAGGCCAGCCACGCGCGGATGCGCGGCCAGGCGCTCCAGCGTGTGCAGCAGCAGCGGCCGCCCGAGCAGATCGACGTACTGCTTGGGCACCTCGCCGCCAAAGCGTGCGCCGCGCCCGGCCGCCGGCACCACGCACCACAGCGCGTCAGCCGCCATGGGCACTGGCGGCAGCGGCAGGTACCGACGCGGCACGCGGGTCCGGATTGACCACCTGGTAGAACGTTTCGCCCGGCTTGATCAGGCCCAGCTCCGAGCGCGCGTGCGCCTCGACGGCCTGATTGCCGTGCTTGAGGTCCTCGACCTCGGCGCCGAGCGTCTGGTTGCGCTGCTGCAGACGCAGATTCTCGGCCTGCTGCGCCGTCAGCTGGGCGCGCAACTGGCTGACCGCGGGCATGCCGCCGGCGCCGGTCCACAGACGCAGCTGCAGCAGGGCCACCAGCACCAGCAGGACGACGGCGATCCAGCGCAGCATGGCGAGCCCGTGCGCCGCGGTCAGCCGGGCAACGGCCGTTTGAACGCGCCGCGCCCGGCATAGCGCGCGGTGGCACCCAGCTCTTCTTCGATGCGCAGCAATTGATTGTACTTGGCGACGCGATCGCTGCGACACAGCGAGCCGGTCTTGATCTGCGTCGCCGTGGTCGCGACCGCGATGTCGGCGATGGTGGTGTCCTCGGTCTCGCCGGAGCGATGCGAAACCACCGCGGCATAGCCGGCCTGCTCGGCCATGGCGATCGTCTCCAGGGTTTCCGACAGCGTGCCGATCTGGTTGACCTTGATCAGGATGGCATTGGCGATGCCGGCGGCGATGCCCTCGCGGAAGATCGCCGGATTGGTGCAGAAGTTGTCGTCGCCGACCAGCTGTATGCGCGCACCCAGTGTGGCCGTGAGCTGCGTCCAGCCCTCGTGATCGGCTTCGGCCATGCCGTCCTCGATGCTGATGATGGGATAGCGTTCGCACCAGCCGGAATACAGTTCGACCATGCCCGCGGCGTCGAGCTTGCGGCCTTCGCCAGCGAGGTCGTACAGGCCATCGGCATGGAACTCCGAGGCGGCGGCGTCGAGCCCGAGGAAGACGTCGCGCCCGGCGGCATAGCCGGTCTTGCCGATCGCCTCGAGGATGGTCTCGATCGCTGCCTCGTTGGACTTGAGGTCGGGGGCGAACCCACCCTCGTCGCCAACCGCCGTGCTCAGGCCGCGCGCCTTCAGCACGGCCTTGAGCGCGTGGAAGATTTCGGCGCCGGCGCGCAGCGCCTCGGAAAAGCTTTCAAAGCCGACCGGCAGGATCATGAACTCCTGCATGTCCACGTTGTTGTCGGCGTGCGCGCCGCCGTTGATGATGTTCATCGTCGGCACCGGCAGCACGACGTCGCGCGGGCCGGCCAGCGCGCGCCACAACGGCTGGCGGCGTGAGAGGGCAACCGCACGCGCCGCCGCCAGCGATACGCCGAGCAGCGCGTTGGCGCCCAGGCGCGCCTTGTTGGGCGTGCCGTCCAGCGCGATCAGGCGGGCGTCGAGCCCGGCCTGATCCGCCGCATCGAAACCGGTCAGGGCCTTGGCGATCTCGCCGTTGACGTGGGCGACGGCCTTGCGCACGCCCTTGCCGCCGTAGCGCGACTTGTCGCCGTCGCGCAGTTCGACCGCCTCGCGCGTGCCGGTGGAGGCGCCGCTGGGCACCGCGGCACGGCCACAGTCGCCATCGGCAAGTGTCACCTCGGCCTCGAGGGTGGGATTGCCGCGGGAGTCGAGGATTTCGCGTGCGTGGATGCTTGCAATCTTGGTCATTGGCGTACTCGCAATCGATCGTGATTCAAGCCTGCGTCGAAATTCCGTTGAAAGATGAGCGGTTGCATCCGTTCATGGTTCGACAGGCTCACCACGAACGGATTCAAGAAAACTGCTCGATAAAGCCGCCGCGCTTGACCGCACGATCCAGCTCGACCAAGGTTTCCAGCAGCGCGGCCATCTTCGGCAATGGCCACGCGTTGGGGCCGTCGCTGAGCGCATGGTCGGGGTCGGGATGGGTCTCGGCGAACAGGCCCGCGATGCCGACCGCAACCGCGGCGCGCGCCAGCACCGGCACGAACTCGCGCTGACCGCCGGACTTCGCGCCCTGCCCACCCGGCAGCTGCACCGAATGGGTGGCGTCGAACACCACCGGGCAGCCGGTGGCGCGCATCACCGCCAGGCTGCGCATGTCCGACACCAGGTTGTTGTAGCCGAAGCTGGCGCCGCGCTCGCAGACCATGATCTGCGTGTTGCCGACCGCGCGCGCCTTCGCGACCACGTGCTGCATGTCCCAGGGCGCGAGGAACTGGCCCTTCTTGATGTTGACCGGCTTGCCGGCGCGGGCCACGTTCTGGATGAAGTCGGTCTGCCGGCACAGGAAGGCCGGCGTCTGCAGTACGTCGACCACGCTGGCGACCTCGGCCAGCGGCGTGTATTCGTGCACGTCCGTCAGCACCGGTACGCCGATCTGGCGTTTGACTTCGGCGAGGATGCGCAGGCCCTGCTCCAGGCCGGGACCGCGGTGGCCGGACGCCGAGGTGCGGTTGGCCTTGTCGAAACTCGACTTGTAGATGAAAGGCACGCCGAGGCGCGCGGTGATCTCCTTGAGCTGGCCCGCGGTGTCGAGCGCCAGCTGCTCCGATTCGATCACGCAGGGCCCCGCGATCAGGAACAGCGGGTGTTCAAGACCAACCTGAAATCCGCAGAGGTTCATGCGTTGCGATCCGAGGCAGGCATGGCATCGGCAGCCGTCATCCCGGTGAGGGAATGACCAAGACCCCGCACCAGGAACGGCAAATGCAGCTTCATGCCGCGACCTCGCGTGCCAGCCGCTCACCCTGACGGACGGCCTTGTACTCGCGCGCGGCGCGCACGAAGCCGGCGAACAGCGGATGGCCGTCGCGCGGCGTCGAGGTGAACTCGGGATGGAATTGGCAGGCCAGGAACCAGGGGTGCTTCGCGATCGGCAGTTCGACCATCTCCACCAGCAGGTCGTCCATCGACTTGCCGGCGATCACCAGGCCCAGATCCTCAAACGCCTGCCGATAGCGGTTGTTGAACTCGTAACGGTGGCGATGGCGCTCGCGGATCACGTCCTGGCCGTACAGCTCGCGCGCCAGGCTGCCGGCCTTGAGGCGGCACTCCTGCGCACCGAGGCGCATGGTGCCGCCGAGGTCGGACGCCTCGTCGCGGCGCTCGACCTCACCGGCGGTCGTGGTCCATTCGGTGACCAGACCGATCACCGGATGCGGGGTCTGGCGGTCGTTTTCGGTGGAATCGGCCCCCCCCAGGCCGGCGACGTGGCGGGCGAAATCCACCACCGCCGCGTGCATGCCGTAGCAGATCCCGAAGTAGGGAACGCCACGCTCACGCGCATGCCGCGCGGCCATCACCTTGCCCTCGAAGCCGCGCTTGCCGAAACCGCCCGGAACCAGAATGGCATCGACGTCGCCCAGAGCGGCCTCGCTGCCTTCAGCCTCGATCTGCTCGGAGTCGACCCAGCGCAGGTTGATGCGCGCGGACTGCTTGATGCCGCCGTGGCGCAGCGCTTCGCCCAGCGACTTGTAGGCGTCCTTGTGCTCGACGTACTTGCCGACGATGGCGATGGTGACCTCGTCGCGCGGATGCTGCATGGCGGCGACGGCGGCCTCCCACTCGGCCAGGTTGGCGGGGCGCGCGTCGAGGCGCAGGCGATCGACCACGATCTGGTCCAGCCCCTGCTGATGCAGCCACAACGGCAGCTGGTAGATCACCTCGACGTCGACCGCGCTGATCACGGCCGGCTCCGGCACGTTGGTGAACAGCGCGATCTTGCGTCGCTCGCCTTCGGGCAGCGGCTGCTCGGAGCGGCACAGCAGGATGTCGGGCTGGATGCCGATCGAGCGCAGCTCCTTGACCGAATGCTGGGTCGGCTTGGTCTTGATCTCGCCGGCGGCCTTGATGTACGGCACCAGGGTCAGGTGCATGAACAGGCACTTTTCCGGGCCGCGCTCGATGCGCAGCTGGCGGATCGCCTCGAGGAACGGCAGCGATTCGATGTCGCCCACGGTGCCGCCGATCTCGACCATGGCGACGTCGAAACCGCGCGTGGCCTCGTCGATGGCGTGCTTGATCTCGTCGGTGATGTGCGGGATCACCTGCACGGTCGCGCCGAGGTAATCGCCGCGGCGCTCCTTGCGGATCACGCTCTCGTAGATCTTGCCGGTGGTGACGGAGTTCTTGCCGGTCAGCCGGGTGCGCACGAAACGCTCGTAGTGGCCGAGGTCGAGGTCGGTCTCGGCGCCGTCGTCGGTGACGTAGACCTCGCCGTGCTGGAACGGACTCATGGTGCCCGGATCCACGTTGATGTAGGGATCGAGCTTCATCAGGGTGACGCTGAGCCCGCGCGACTCCAGGATCGCGGCCAGCGAAGCCGATGCGATGCCCTTGCCGAGCGAGGACACCACGCCGCCGGTGACGAAGATCAGGGGGGTCATGGAGCAGGCTCGCGCTTGGAAAGTCATACTTTACCGGCTTGTGAAGGCGCCCGCGAGCGCACACTGAGGAAACCCATGCACAGCACCGTTCCGCAACGCCTCGCCGCCCTGCGCGCCGCGATGCGCGCCGCCGGCGTCGCCGCCTGCATCGTCCCGACCGCCGATCCGCACTTGTCCGAATACCTGCCGGCGCGCTGGCAGGCGCGGCAATGGCTGTCGGGCTTCACGGGCTCGGCCGGAACCCTGATCGTCAGCACGGATTTCGCCGGCCTGTGGACCGACAGCCGCTACTTCGAGCAGGCCGAGCGCGAACTGGGCGGCAGCGGCATCGCGCTGATGCGTCTCAGTGTGCCGCACGCGGCCGAGCATGTGGACTGGCTGTGCGGGCATCTTGGCGCCCGCTCCAGCGTCGCGGTCGCCGGCGACTCGATCAGCGTGGCTGGTGCGCGCACGCTGACCGCCGCGCTGGCCGCTCGAGGGATCGATCTGCGTCTCGATCTCGACCTGCCGGCGCAGATATGGAGCGACCGCTCGACGCTTCCGGTCGCACCGATCCGTCCGCACCCGGCCGCCTTTGCCTGCGCCTCCCGCGACGAACGGCTGGCCGCAGTGCGAGCGTCGATGCATGAGGCCGGGGCAACGCATCATCTGCTCAGCAGCCTCGACGACATCGCCTGGCTGACCCTGCTGCGCGGCAGCGATGTCGAATACAACCCAGTGTTCGTCGCGCATCTGCTGCTCAGCGAAGGCGACGCAACGCTATTCGTGCCGGCCGCTAAAATCGACGCCGCGCTCGCCGCGCAGCTGGCCGTCGAGGGCATCCTGCTGGCGAACTACGCCGACATCGCGCCGGCACTGGCGGCACTGCCCACGGACGCCCGGTTGCTGCTCGATCCCGCGCGCGTCGCCGCCGCGCTGGACGAGACGATTCCGACGGCGACCCGTCGCATCGAGCGCGCCAACCCCTCCACGATCTTCAAGGCGCGCAAGTCGGCGGGTGAACTTGATCACTGGCGCGAAGTGATGCGCCGCGACGGCACGGCGCTGGTGCGTGCCTTCCGCCAGATCGATCAGCGCGTGCGCGACGGCGAGCGCCTGACCGAACTCGACGTCGACACCATCGTCAGCGGCGAGCGCGGACGCGAGGCCGATTTCGCCGGACCGAGTTTCGCGACCATCGCCGGCTATGCCGCGCATGGCGCGCTGCCGCACTACCGAGCCACGCCCGCACATCACGCCACGCTCGAAGCACGCGGCCTGCTTCTGGTCGATTCCGGCGGCCAGTATCTCGGCGGCACCACCGACATCACCCGCGTCTGGGCGCTGGGGCCGACCACTACCGAGGAGCGCGCCGACTTCACCCGGGTGCTCAAGGGTCTGATCGCGCTCAGTCGTGCGCAATTCCCGGCCGGCGCCAGCGGGCCGCAGCTCGACGCGCTGGCGCGTGCGCCGCTGTGGGCCGCCGCGGCCGACTACGGCCATGGCACCGGCCACGGGGTCGGCTATTTTCTCAACGTCCACGAGGGCCCGCACGGCATCCGCCCACCGGCGCCGGGCGGCGCGCTGGTCGCACTGGAACCGGGCATGATCAGCTCGATCGAGCCGGGCCTGTACCGGTCCGGACGACACGGCGTGCGCCACGAGAATCTGGTCGCCGTGCGCGAGGCGTGCGAATCCGAGTTCGGTCGCTTCCTCGGCTTCGAGACGCTGACGCTGTGCCCCATCGATACGCGCGCGCTGGAACCGCACCTGCTCGACACCAGTGAGCGCGCCTGGCTCAACGCCTACCACGCCGACGTCCGCGCCGCGCTCGCGCCGCGCCTCGAAGGCACCGACCGCGCCTGGCTGGAGGCACGCTGCACACCGCTTGCGGGCTGAGTCGAGCCCATTCCGCGGAGACGCAGCAGGCATGCAGTCGGCTTGACCGCTCCGCCGCGCGCACCCATGCTCCGCGGCCTTCGCCATGGAACCCTTCGCAGGCATGAGCAGCCGCTACAACGCCGCCGATATCGAAGTGCTGTCGGGCCTGGAGCCGGTCAAGCGCCGGCCCGGCATGTACACCGACACCTCGCGTCCCAATCACCTGGTGCAGGAGGTGGTCGACAACGCCGTGGACGAGGCGCTGGCCGGGCACGCCAGCCGGGTGGAAGTGACGATCTTCGCCGACGGCTCCGCCGAGGTCTGCGACGACGGCCGCGGCATGCCGGTGGACATCCATCCCGACGAGGGCATCTCCGGCCTCGAGCTGATCATGACCCGGCTGCATGCGGGCGGAAAGTTCTCCAACAAGCACTACGCCTTCGCCGGCGGTCTGCACGGCGTCGGCGTGTCGGTGGTCAACGCGCTGTCATCGAAGGTCGAGGTGACCATTCGCCGCGACGGCCAGATCCATCGCATGACCTTCGCCGACGGCGATCGCAGCAGTGCGCTGGAAGTCACCGGCAGCGTGCCGAAAAAGCAGACCGGCACCACCCTGCGCTTCTGGCCGAACCCGAAATATTTCGATACGCCGAAGATCGCGCTGCCGAAACTCAAGCATCTGCTGCGCGCCAAGGCGGTGCTGTGCGCCGGGCTCACCGTCAAGCTGACTGACGCCGCCAGCGGCGAAACCGAGGAGTGGCGCTACGAGGACGGTCTCGCCGATTACCTGCGCAGCGAACTGCAGGGCGCCGAATGCCTGCCCGGCGAGTTGTTCGTCAATCAGCTGACGCGCCCCAGCGAGGGCCTCGACCTCGCCCTGGCCTGGCTGCCGGACGGCGATCTGGTCCAGGAGAGCTACGTCAACCTGATTCCGACCGTGCAGGGCGGCACCCACGTCAATGGCCTGCGCAGCGGCCTGACCGAGGCGCTGCGCGAATTCTGCGACATCCGCAACCTGCTGCCGCGCGGCCTCAAGCTGGCCCCCGAAGACGTCTGGGACCGGCTGGCCTTCGTGCTTTCGGTCAGGCTGCAGGATCCGCAGTTCGCCGGCCAGACCAAGGAGCGCCTGTCCTCGCGCAACGCCGCCGCCTTCGTCGAGGGCGTCGCCCACGACGCCTTCAGCCTGTGGCTGAACCAGCACGTGGCCGAGGGTGAGCGCATCGCCCAGCTGGCGATCGAGCGCGCCAGCGCACGGCTCAAGGCCGCCAAGCTGGTGGTGCGCAAGAAGATCACCCAGGGCCCCGCCCTGCCCGGCAAGCTGGCCGACTGCGCCGCCACCGATCTCGCCCGCACCGAGCTGTTCCTGGTCGAGGGCGATTCCGCCGGCGGTTCGGCCAAGCAGGCGCGCGACAAGGATTTCCAGGCGATCCTGCCGCTGCGCGGCAAGATCCTCAACACCTGGGAGGTCGAGTCCGGCGGCGTGCTCGCCAGCCAGGAAGTGCACGACCTCGCCGTCGCCATCGGCTGCGATCCCGGGCGCGACGATCTCTCCGGACTGCGCTACGGCAAGGTGGTGATCCTCGCCGACGCCGACTCCGACGGCCTGCACATCGCCACCCTGCTGTGCGCGCTGTTCCTGCGCCACTTCCCGCTGCTGGTGCGCGAGGGCCACGTGTTCGTGGCGATGCCGCCGCTGTTTCGCGTCGATGTCGGCAAGCAGATGTTCTATTGCCTGGACGAGGACGAGAAGCGCGCGCTGCTGGAACGCATCGAGCGCGAAAAGATCCGCGGTCAGGTCACGGTGACGCGCTTCAAGGGCCTGGGCGAGATGAACCCGGCGCAGCTGCGCGAATCGACCATCCACCCCGACACCCGCCGGCTGGTGCAGCTGACCGTCGATGCCGGCGAATCCACCGCGCAGCT
>DATLSL010000152.1:0-8582 GCA_035534135.1 Rhodanobacteraceae bacterium
GATCAGCTCCGTGGCGGCGATGCCGCGGGCGTCGATGCAGGTGCCGCAGACGCCGACTTCGCCGCCGTGGCGGACGATCATGCCCAGCATGTCGCCGATGTTGTAGTAGCCCGGCGCCACTTTCTGCCCGGCCTTGGCACAGGCCACCGCATCGCCGATCAGAAACAGCTTCACCTCCTCGCCGCCGGTCTTGAGCATCTGCCGGGCGAGCCGCAGCGCGTTGTAGCTGCGCTCGCTGCCGTAGGGCGCATCGTTGAGTACGAATAGATGTTTCATGGGAGTTTCCCTTGCGTTGATGAAATGGAATTCACGGTTGCGATTCCAGCGGCAGCCCCAGCGCCCGCCAGTCGGGCACGCCGATTTCGAGCCGCGCTGCCTTGTGGCCGTGGCGTCGCAGGATTTCCACCGCCTCGACCGCCATGACGCAATACGGGCCGCGGCAATAGGCCACCACCTGCCGGTCGCGCGGCAATTCGGCGAGCCGTTGCTCCAGCTCGGCCAGCGGCACCGACAGCGCGCCGGGGATATGTCCGTTGCGGTATTCCTGCTCGGGACGCACGTCGAGCACCACGACTTCACCACGCCGGACGCGCCCGAGCAGGGTGGCTTGATCCACCGCTTCCAGAACGTTCTTGCCGTCGAGAAAGAGCCGGGTGATGCGCTCGATTTCGGCCAGTCTCGACTCGGCCAGATGGCGGAAGGCCAGAAAGAAATCGCAGACCTCGGTCCCGGCCAGCCGGTAGGTGACGTACAGACCCTGTTTTTCCGCCTCCACCAGGCGCGCCGTGCGCAGCACCTTGAGATGCTGCGAGGCGTTGGCGAGGGTCTGGCCGGTGGCCGCGGCGAGCGACTCCACCGTGCGTGGCCCCTGGCAAAGCACATCGAGCATTTCCAGTCGCTTGGGGCTTGCCAGGGACTTGCCCAGGCGCCCGAACTGTTCGTAGATCTGATCCTTGAATGCGCGGTTGTCCATCAGCCGTGCTCCGTGACCGTCAGTTCGCGCCATGCCGCGATCAACGCCACGGCGGCCACGTCGATCTCCGCTTCCCGGGTGTAGTGCCCAACCGACAATCGCACCGCGCCAAGCGCCCGCTCGTTGGAAAGGCCCATCGCTTCCAGCACCCCGCTGGGCGCAGCGTCCCCGGCATGGCAGGCGGAACCGGTGGCGGCGGCGACCCGGTCTGCCACCCGCTGCAGCAGAACTGCACCGGAAATCCCGGGGAACGACACATTGAGAGTGTTCGGCAGGCGCTGCTCGGGGTGGCCGTTCAAGGCGAGCCCCGGGATCTCTTGCGACAGGCGGGCATGCAGCCGGTCGCGCAGCGCGCGCAGGTGGATGATGGTCTCCGGCAGGCGTTCGCGCGCCAGGCGTGCCGCAGCACCCAGGGCGACGATATGCGGGATGTTCTCCGTCGCTGGCCGCAGGCTGCGCTCCTGCCCCGCTCCCGCAAGTACCGCCGCGATCGGCGTGCCGGTGCGTATGTACAACGCGCCGACGCCCTTGGGCGCATGGAACTTGTGTCCGGCGAGGGTCAGCAGGTCGACACCGAGGGCATCGACATCGAGCGCGACCTTGCCGGCGGACTGCGCAGCGTCGGTGTGCATCAACGCCCCGCGACTATGGGCCAGGGCGGCGATCTCGGCGATGGGCTGGATCGTGCCGACCTCGTTGTTGGCGTGCATCACCGACACCAGTCCGGTCTCGGGCCGCAGTGCGGCGGCGACATCGCCGGGAGCGACTCGGCTGTATTCATCCACCGGCACGACCGTCACCGACCAGCCCAGCTCCTGCAGGCGACGCGCGGGCTCGCTCACCGCCGGGTGTTCGACGGCGGAGATCACGACGTGCCGGCGCGCGTCCCCCAGTGCCCGCGCCACGCCGAGGATCGCCAGGTTGTTCGCCTCGGTGGCGCTGCCGGTAAAGACGATTTCGGCTGCGCGCGCGCCGATCAGGCGGGCGGTGTCCTCGCGCGCTGCGGCCATGGCGCGGTGCGGCGCATCCGCGTAGGCGTGAGCGGACGACGGATTGCCGAAATGCTCATGCAGGAACGGCAGCATGGCTTCCACGGCTTCCGGTGCGACCGGGGTGGTGGCGTTGTAATCAAGATAGACCGAGGCCATGCCGGCATCCGATCAAGTAATCAGCAATTATATTGATTACTTGATTCGACTTGGTCAAGTGATGCCTCACCGCATGCGGATCACCACGGCAACGGCGGATCCGGCCCTGCCGCGGGCCGGCGTGGCGCGTTTGTCAGGGCAGAACGCAGCATCCATGGCGCCCCTGGATCTTGCTAAGTAACCCCTAAGCGTCGCGATCTAGCCTGTGCGGCATGAAGTCTTCCGTATTGTCCGTGGCACTCGCGGTCGTGCTGGCCGGTTGCGCCAGCGTGCCGCCGCCGCGTCCGTTGGATGCGCGCGCCTCGGCGCAGGCGCTGTCCGCGCGGCGATTGGATGATCCGGGTCTGGCTGCGGCGTTCGGCCGACTCGGACTGGCGACCGATCCCGCAGCACCGTGGACACCCGATCGCGTCACCGTCGCCGCGCTGTATTTCAACCCGCAGCTGGCGCAGGCGCGCGCGACCGCCGCGCATGCCGCGGCCGCCGCCACGCTGGCCGCACAGCGCACCAATCCGACCCTGCAGCTGAGCCCGGAGAAGGTCTTCTCCGGCGGCCTGGGGCGCGCGCCGTGGACGGTCGGGCTGGCCCTGCTGGTGCCGCTGCTGCATCCGGGCGAGGCGGCGGCGCGGCGCGAGATGCGGCAGGCGGAGACGCTGGCGGCGCAGGACCAGTACGCCGAAGCGGTGTGGCAGACGCGCAGCCACGCGCTGGCGGCGCTGCGTGGTCTGCTGCTTGCACGGCGCAGCGTGCGCCTGGCGCAGGCCGTCGCGCGGGCCGAGCGTGATTTTGTCGCCGTCGCGCAGCAGCGCCTGCGCCTCGGCGAGGGCGATCGCGGCCAGTTGCTGGCAGCCGAACTGGCGGCCGCACGTGCCGAGTCGACACTGGCCACACGCCAGGCCGACCGCGTTGCCGCGCGCCAGGCGCTGGCGGCGGCGATCGGCGTGCCGGCCGCGGCGCTCGCTGGCATCGCGCTGGGCTGGCCGGGACTCGACGCGCCGCCGGCGCCGGCCGCATTGCCGCCTGCGGCGCTGGCCGACGACGCAGCCTGGAACCGCCTCGATCTGCGCGCGCTGCTGCAGCGCTACCGCGTGGCCGAAGCCGGCCTGCGCGAAGCCGCCGGCACGCGTTACCCGGCGCTGGCCGTGGCTCCGGGCACTATCTATGACCGCGGCGCGCACAAATGGTCGCTGGGCATCGACGCGCAACTGCCGCTGTTTCACGGCGCCGGCGCGCGCATCCGCGCCGCCGCGACCGCACGCGACGAGGCCGCCGCCGCGGTGCTGGCGCGGCAATCGCAGATCCTGCATCAGCTCGACGGCGCGCGCGCCGAGTACGCGCAGCGCTACGCCGCCTGGCGCCAGCTCGCGGTCGCCGCGCAGGCGGCAAGACAGCGTGCTGCGCAGGCCGAGGCGCAGCGCGCGGCGGGCCGGATCGACCGGCCCGCCGCGCTGGCCGCCCGTGCCGCTGCCGATCAGGCCGCACTGGCGGCGGCCGACGCCGAGGGCGCGGCCCTGGCCAGCCTCGCGCAGCTCGAAGACGCCGTGCAGCGTCCGCTGTGGCCGGCCTCGCACCTGCCCGACGCGGCCGCACTGGCGACATCCATCACGACCGCGGTGCCCGCGCCGACCGGAGAGGTCCATGACCGCTGAATGCTTTCGCTCGCGCCGTCCTGTGCGCGTGTCCTTGCTGCTGGCCGTGTTGCTGGTCGCGCCTGCGTGGGCCGCGCCGCCCGGCGTGCGCGTGGCGCCGGCCGATCTCGCCGCCAGCGGCGTGCTGCTGGCGCCACTGGTGGCCATCCGCGAGGCGCCACAGATCGCGGGCCTGGCCAGTGTGCGCGATCCCGCGCCGCTGCTGGCCAGCGCCGCCCAGCTCACCGCCGCGCGCGCGCAGGCCGCTGCCGCCGGAGCCGAGGCCGTCGCCGCCGGCGCCGAGGCCGCACGGCTCGAAACGCTTTATCGGCATGGCGAAAACGCCGCGCTGCGCGACGTGCAGACCGCGCGCGCGCAGGCGGCCGCCGCCGCCGCCCGCCGCACCGCGGCGGTCGCGCAATTCGCGGCCGCGCGCGCGGCGGCACGTGCGCAGTGGGGGGCGGCGCTGACCGCGCTGGCCCTGCGCGGTCCACAGGCGCTGGCCGGATTTGCCGATGGCCGCGTGGCCTTGATCGAACTGGCGCTGCCGCCGGACACGCGCGTGCCGGCGCCGCACACGATTTCATTGCAGCCATCGGGAACGGCCGCGACGTCCGCCACCCTGCTCGGTCCGGCGCCGCGGACGGATGCGGTGGTGCAGGGACCGACCTGGTACTACCGCGCCACGGTGAACGCCGCGAGCGCCGGCGCGCTGCGCATCGGCGCGCGTCTCGCAGCGACCCTGTCCGTGCCCGGTGCCACGCGCAGCGGAGTGCGCGTACCCGCGGCCGCGGTGATCTGGTACGCCGGTCAGCCCTGGGTCTACGTCGAGACCGCGCCCGGTACGTTCCGCCGTCTGCCGTTGCCGGACTCGGCGCACGGTGCCGCCGGCTGGTTCGTCAGCGCCGGCCTGCATCCCGGCCAGCGCGTGGTGGTGCACGGCGGCGAGCTGCTGCTGTCGCAGGAACTGAAGCCGCCCGCAGGCGCCAAGGTGTCCGGAGGCGGTGACGATGACTGAGCGCGCGCCGGAGGCGGTGCGCGGTGGCGTGCTGAACACGATTCTCGCGCTCAGCGTGCGTCATCGCGGTGCGGTGATCGCGCTGGCCGTGCTGTTCACGGGCTATGGCCTGCTGGCGTTCGGACGTGCGCGGCTGGACGTGTTCCCCGAGTTCGCGCCGCCGCAGGCGATCGTGCAGACCGAGGCGCCGGGCTTCTCGCCCGGGCAGGTCGAGGCCCTGGTGACGCAGCCGCTGGAGAACGCGCTGGGTGGAGCCGGCGAGCTGGCCGGCACGCGCTCGAAGTCGATCCAGGGCCTGTCGATGATCACGCTGACCTTCCACGCCGGCGCCGATCTCGCGCGCGTGCGCCAGAGCGTGGCCGAGCGTCTTGCAGCGACCGCCAGCCAGCTGCCCGCCGGCGTCGCGACGCCGGTGCTGCTGCCGCTGTCATCCGCGGCCGGCATCGTGCTGACCGTCGGCATCACCTCACCGAAGCTGACGCCGATGCAGCTGCGCACGCTGGCCGACTGGACGCTGAAGCCGCAGATCCTGGCGGTGCCCGGCGTGTCCGACGTCAACGTGTTCGGCGGCGCGCTGAAGCAGATCCAGATCCAGGTGCATCCGTCGGCGCTGGCGCGCTACGGGCTGTCGTTTCCCGAGGTGATCGCCGCGGCGCGCAAGGCCACCGCGAGTGTGGGCGCCGGCTTTGTCGAGAACGCCGAGCAGCGCATCGTGCTGACACCCACCGGCGTGCCGCGCACGGCGGCGGCGATCGGCGCCACCGTACTGCGCGCGCGCGCTGGCCAGGTGCTGCGACTGGCCGACGTCGCCAGCGTCAGCGACGGCGCCGCGCCTGCCGTCGGCGCGGCATCGATCATGGGCAAGCCGGGCGTGATGCTGGTGGTGGACGAGCAGTACGGCGCCGATACGCTGAAGCTGACGCGTGCGCTGGACGTCCGGCTGGCGCAGCTCAAGCCGGCGCTGGCGGCGCAGGGCGTCGCGCTCTATCCGGCCCTGTTCCGGCCGGGCAACTTCATCGACGCCGCACTGACGCACCTGCGCGATGCGCTGCTGATCGGCGCGGTGCTGGTGCTGGCGGTACTGTTCCTGTTCATGCGCGACGCGCGCGCGGCGTTGATCTCGGCGCTGGCGATTCCGCTGTCGCTGCTGGCCGCGGTGGTGGTGCTGGAGCATCTCGGTTTCGGCCTCAACACCATGACCCTCGGCGGGCTGGCGATCGCCATCGGCGAGGTGGTGGACGACGCCATCATCGATGTCGAGAACATTGCCCGGCGCCTGCGCGAGAACCGCGCGTTCCCCGCACCACGGGCGACCGCGCGGGTGGTGCTGGACGCCGCTCTGGAAGTGCGCGGCGCGGTGGTCTACGCGAGCTTCATCGTCGCCCTGGTGTTCACCCCGGTGCTGGCGCTTTCGGGCGTGGCCGGGCGCTTGTTCGCGCCGCTGGGGCTGGCCTACATCGCCGCGATCCTGGCCTCGCTGGGCGTGGCGCTGACGCTGACGCCGGCGCTGGCCTGCGTGCTGCTGAGCCGCGAACACGACACGGTCGAACCGCGCGTACAGACCCGGCTGAAGCAACGCTACACGCGCCTGCTGGCGCGCATCGAGGACCGCCCGCGCGCGGTCTTGCTGGCGGTGGCGCTGCTGTGTGTCGCCGGCCTCGCCGCGTTGCCGCTGCTCAAGGGTTCGTTCCTGCCGCAGCTGCGCGAGGGCCACTACATCGTGCACATGCGCCTCGCGCCCGGCGCCTCGCTGGACGCCTCGCAGGCGCTGGGTGAGCACGTCACCGCCGCGCTGCTGCAGATCCCCGGCATCCGTTCGGTGGCGCAGCGCACCGGCCGCGCCACGCGCATCGCCGATCCCTCGCCGATCTTCGCCAACGAGTTCGAGGTCGATCTCGATCCGCTGTCCGGCCCCGGCCAGCAGCGCGTACAGGACGCCATCCACAAGGCACTGACACGGTTCACCGGCGCCAGCTTCGGCGTCAACACGTTCCTGACCGAGCGCATCCACGAAACCATGTCCGGTTTCACCGCGCCGGTGGCGGTGGACATCTACGGCAACGATCTCGACGTGCTCGACCGCAAGGCCGCCGAGGTGGCCGCGGTGCTCAACCGCCTCAAGGGCGCGCGCAACGTCACCGTGCAGGCGCCGCAGGGCGAGCCGCAGCTGTCGATCCGGCTGCGCCCACAGGCACTGGCGCGCTGGGGCATCGCGCCGGCGACCGTGCTCGACACTCTGCAGACGGCTTACTCCGGCACGACGGTGGGGCAGGTGCTGCAGGGCAGCCAGCGCTTCGACGTCAGCGTGATCCTGCCGCCCGCGCTGCGGCGCGACCCGGCGACGGTCGGCGCGCTGCCGATCACCGCGCCCGACGGTCGCGAGCTGCCGCTGTCCGATCTGGCCGATCTGCGCATGACCGACGGTCGATTCATGATCCTGCACGAGGATGGCTTGCGCGTGCAGACCGTGACCGTGAATCTCAGCGGCGTGACCGCCTCGGCTTTCGTGGCGCGCGCCAAGACGGCGCTCGCGCAGGACGTGCGCTGGCCGCCGGGCGTCTATCCCGTCTACACCGGCGATGCCGCGGCGGCCGCGACCGCGCTGCATGAGTTGCTGGCACATACCGCGCTGGCGGGCGCCGGCGTGGTGCTGCTGCTGACCCTGGCCCTGCGCCGGCGCCGGCCGGTGCTGCTGGTACTGCTCAACCTGCCGTTCGCGCTGCTGGGCGGCGTGGCGGTGGCGCTGTTCACTGGCGGCACGCTGAGCCTGGGCGGGCTGGTCGGCTTCGTCACCCTGTTCGGCATCAGCGTGCGCAATGCGCTGATGCTGATCGGCCACTACCGCGAGCTGGTGCAGCGCGAAGGCTATGCCTGGAACGCGGCGACCGCGCAGCGCGGCGCCGCCGAGCGCCTGGTGCCGATCCTGATGACCGCGCTGGTCACCGCGCTGGGCCTGGCACCGCTGGCGTTCACCGCCGGCGCACCCGGCAACGAGATCGAGGGTCCGATGGCGGCGGTGATCCTGGGTGGCCTGATCACCTCGACCGCGCTCAACCTGCTGGTGCTGCCGACCCTGGCGGCGCGCTTCCTGCGCCCGTCCGATCTGGCTGCGGATGCGGAAGCGTGTTTGAAGCCGGGACTCGGGACTCGGAAAGGCTGAAAACGAGTGCCATTCGTCGCAGCCCGACTTCCGATCCCGGAATCCCGGCCGTCATTCCTGCCTGCAGATGCGAACTGCGCCGCGCGCGCTGCGGCGCACGTATGACATCGGTGAGTTGAACCCCCGACGCGAGGACCGCTAGTCTCCGCCAACGCCGTGCCGGGATGCGGTTGTCGGGGGAGTGGGCATGAAGCGAAGCACGCGCGTCGCGCTGATGCTGGTGGTCGCGGCGCTGATCCTCGGCGGCCAATGGCTGTTCAAGCACGCCCGCGAACACGGCACGGCCGGCAGCGCCGCCGCTGCGCCGAGTTACCGTCTCGGCACGCTGCGCTTCACGCCCTGCGATCTCAAGCAGCCGCTGTCGGGCGCAACCACCGCAGCCTGGTGCGCGCCGTTTCGCGTGCCGGAGAACTGGGCCGCACCGGGAGGCCGCCGGATCGCGCTGCGGCTGGCGCTGATCCGCAGCAAGGCGGCGCAGCCGGAGCCCGATCCGGTGGTGTTCATCGCCGGCGGACCGGGGCAGTCGGCGGTGGACAGCTATCCGCAGGTGGCGCCGGCACTGGAGCCGCTGCTGCAGCATCGCAATATCGTCCTGCTCGACCAGCGCGGTACCGGCGGCTCCAACGCGCTGGAGTGTCCGCGGGCCGACAAGGCG
>DATLSL010000153.1:0-14393 GCA_035534135.1 Rhodanobacteraceae bacterium
CGACGCGGCGTGCTGGTGATGCGTCGGCGCGGCATCAGCGTGCAGAGTCTGACCGCAGCCGCCCTGCTGACCGATCTGATCGCGCTCGATCGCCTGCATCCCGCGGCGAATGAGGATCTGGTGGCGGAGTCCGCGGTACCCGCAGCGCATGTCCTGCTGACCGAGGCATTGCGGCGTCTCGGCACCCGCAGCCTGACGCCGGCACAGGCGCTGCAGCGAGTCGCGCAGGGCATCCATCGGCTGCCGCAACGCGTGCTTGACGGGCTGGCGCGACGCGACCTGCTGCATCGGATACCCCACGTGCGCGGATTGCCTGCGCTGGGTGTGCGCTACCCGCTGCGCTCGATGCAGGCGCGCCAGGACGCCGAACAGGCGGCGCGAGATGCCGCCGCGTCACCGGCCACGGTGCGGCCGCTGGCGCTGCTGCAACTGCTGGACACCGCGGGACTGCTGACGGTTTTCCTCGATGCTGCGCTCCACGAGCGCGCCGTCCACGCTCTGCTCGGCATCGAGTCAGCGGCCCGCCAGGATCCCGGCCTGCTGGCGCTGGCGCGACTGCGCCACGCACTGCTCGACTGACGACTCGCGCATCCATCCGCGGCGCAGCACGATCCCTGCATCGGGCGTGCGCTTGCTTCCTCGTCGTACCCGCCGTGCATGCACCGGGCCATCGTCCGGTGCGGCCTCACCAAGACCGGTCGACGAGACCCGCGATCAGCCGCCGCCCAGCTTGAACTCCAGCTTGCGCTTGAGCACCACGGCGGTCGGCGTACCGTTGATCAGCGCCGGCTTGAACTGCCAGCGGGAAACGGCCTCGATCGCCGCACGATCGAAGACCCGTCGCGGTTGGGCATCGACCACCTGCGCATTGGACACCCTGCCGTCGGTAGTGACCGTGAACTCGACTTCGACCCAGCCTTGCTGATTGTCGCGCGCCGCCTGCAACGGATATTTCGGCGGCACCATGCGGGTGATCTGTGCGTCGCGATTCTCGGCTGCAGCGGGTGCGGCGGCAACCGGCTTTGGCGCGGCGGCGGCCGGAACCGCCGCCGGATGAGGCGCCTCGGCCACGGGCTTCGCCGCCGTTTCCGCGGCCTGACGGGCGGCCGCGGCCTGCTGCGCGGCGAGCAACTGCTGCTGTTGCGCCGCCTGCTGCTTGGCCAGTGCCTGCTGCTTTTGCTGCTGGGCGCTGGACGCCAGCTTGCGCGCCGCGTCGAGCTTGGCGCGCAGGATGGTCAGCGTGTAGTTGTTGGGGTCGGCCTTGGCCAGCAGGTCGATCTCACGCTGGGCCTCGTCCAGATTGCCCTGGTTGACCGCCTGCTCGACGACCGGCTCGGCAAAAGGGAAAATCTCGCGCAGCGCGCCCTGCGCGTCGCGGTTCTTCGGATCCTTGGCCAGCACACTGACGTAGTACTCCACGGCGTTGTCACCGGCCGGTGCAACCAGGCGTTGCGCGGCCAGCGCCTTGCGCGCTTCCGCCAGCAGCTGATCGACGCTCATCGTCTCGAGACGGTTGGCGCTGACCGCCGGCATTGCCACGGTCGCGACCGGCTTCCTGGCCGCCTGCACCGCCGCCGTCACTGCGTGCTGCGGCGGCCTGAGAATCAGGAACCACGCCGCGGCGGCAAGCAGGATCACGATGACCAGGATGGCGATCGTGGTGGTGGTGGTAGCGCCGCGCTGACTGCGGCGGATCGAGCGGATATGCAGGGCCATGGCCGGAACCGTCGTGTGAATGAGGGAAACCGCGCCCCCGTTGTTCCCCTTCGAGACAGGCGGGTATCAGCCCGCCACGGCGCGATCATGGTCACGTTACCGGCAACCGTCGTGTCCGGCAATCGCAAAAAGTCCGATGACACAAAATGAAACGCCCCGCACGGGGCGGGGCGCACCTCGCTGGGCGAGGCCTCTCCCTGCGCTGGGCAGTCGCAGGGAGAGCGAGCAGGAATGCAACAAGTTGTTATTGGTTTTGCGCTTTTACCTTGGAGAATGCCAGGGTGGCACGAGCCACCCTGGCAGCGGTCGCCTTGGCAGGCGTCCTACTTGGCAGCTTTCTTGGCTGCCGGCTTCTTCGCTGCGGCCTTCCTGGCCGGCTTCTTCGCCGCTGCGGTCTTGCGCGCAGTGGTGGCCTTGGCCTTGACAGTCTTCTTCATGGCCTTCTTTGCAGTGGACTTCTTCGCAGCCGGTTTCTTGGCGGCGGGTTTCTTTGCAGCTTTCTTGGTCATAGCCATAGTTCGTCTCAGCTCCTCGTCAGTTGGCAGTGGTTGCCCAGTAAAAGCGTGCAGGAACGCCTCACACAGCAAATCGCTGTTCGTGGCGTGCCGAAGATTGTTGACTTGGCGACGCGTGCGCTCGTCAGCGAGCAGACGCAGCACATGCAGCGGGACGGAAACGGTGACCTTGCGGACCGCACCCGCCTTGCTGCCGTGCTCGATGTAGGGATCGATGAATCGATTGGTCGCCATGATTTTTTATATCGCGCGCTTTCGGGCGCAAAAGCTATTCCGGTCTTTCACACGTGTCAATGGATTTTGTGCGGCGATTCGCCGGGCGATTGTCCGCAACAGCCGCCCCGCGGAAGCCGGCCGGACGCCCTGAATAGCCCCTCGAACAATTAGAATAGACGTCTATATGTCTTTATGGCCATTTATTAAGTGCAATTTGAAAGCGCCGCAAGCCTTGCGGCACAAGCGATCCGCCGCATTCGCATATGAGCGTACGAGCGCTCGCACACCTGTCGTGATGACGACGCCGAATCCACTGCGGAGAGCACGAGACGGCCCGTTTCGGGCCGCGGGGGACGCCCGGAATCAGTTCAGCGCGGTGGCCAGCGCGGCGGCGAAACGATCGAGATCGGCGGCCGTTTTGGTCTCGGTTGCGCAGACCAGCAGCGCATCGCCGAGCTGCGGATAGTCTTCGCCGAGGGCGACACCGGCGACAATGTTGTCGCGTGCGAGGCGCTCGATGACCGCGGTTGCCGGTTGCGGAAGGGCCAGCGCCACCTCGTGGAAGAACGGCCGCGTGAACAGCGCGCGCACGCCGGGAATCGTGATCAGGCGATCGCGCAGCGCACGCGTGTTGCGCATCGAATGCGCGGCGACGCGCTGCAGCCCTTGCGGCCCCAGCAGCGCCATGTGGATGGTGGCCGCGGTGACCAGCAGGCCCTGGTTGGTGCAGATGTTGGAAGTGGCCTTGGCGCGGCGGATGTGCTGCTCGCGCGCCTGCAGGGTGAGCGCGAAACCTTCGCGGCCGTCGACATCGGTGGTGCGGCCGACGATGCGCCCCGGCATCTGCCGCACGAACTCCTGCTTGCAGGCGAGGATGCCGAAATACGGGCCGCCGGAACTGAGCGGCACACCCAGCGGCTGCCCTTCGCCACAGGCGATGTCGGCACCGGTCGCGCCCCACTGGCCCGGCGCCTTCAGCACCGCCAGCGCCAGCGGGTTGACCACGGCGATCACCAGCGCGCCCTGCGCGTGGGCCCGGTCGGTCAGCGCATCGACATCCTCGAGCACGCCGAAGAAGTTGGGTTGCGGGATCACCAGCGCGGTGAACGCGCCGAAGTCCTGCGTCTTGAGCTCTGCCGGATCGAGCGCGCCGCCACGCGCTGCGACCTCCAGCTCGACCACCTCGATGCCCTGCAGACCGACGATGGTCTTCAACGTCTTGCGATAGGCCGGATGCACGCTGTCCGGCACCAGCACGCGACGCGGGCCTTTCCTGGCGCAGCGCTCGGCCATCAGCACGGCCTCGGCGACGGCGGTCGCCCCGTCGTACAGCGAAGCATTGCTGACATCGAGCCCGGTCAGCCGGGTCATCATCGACTGGTATTCGTAGATCAGCTGCAGCGTGCCCTGGCTGGCTTCCGCCTGATAGGGCGTGTAGGCGGAATAGAACTCGCCGCGGGTGACGATCGGCCACACCGCCGCCGGGATGTGGTGCTCGTAGGCACCGGCGCCGGCGAAGTTGAGTGGCGTGCCGTCCTGCGCCGCGCGCTCCTTCAGCAACCGCGTGGTCTCCATCTCCGACAGGCCCGGCGGCACCTGCTTGAGCGCATCGATGCGCAGAGCCGCGGGAATCTCGTCGAACAGATCCTCGATGTCGGCGACGCCGATGGTCTTGAGCATCGCGCGGACGTCGGCTTCGGAGTGCGGAATGAACGGCATGGGCGCGGAAGTCGGAAGTGGGAGTTGGGAGTTGGGAGTTGGGAGTTGGAAGCTAGCGGCAAGGAACAGAAAAACAAGCTGTCATCCTTAGGGCACAGCCCGAAGGATCTGGCCAGCAACGGTGCGGGACCGGGGCCATCGGCGCCAAACCTCCCTGCGCCGCGCCCCGGCCACATCTTCCCAAGCGTGGCGTTCGTGGGCGGACAGTGGCCCCACTCTTTCGCTTCGCTGCGGATGTCAGCCTGTTCTCCCTACTCCCCACTTCCGCTTTCAGTGCTCTTCGCTGTCGAGCAGTTCGGCGTAGGCGTCGGGATCGAGCAGATCCTCGAGTTCGTCCTTGTTGGACGGGCGCACGGCGAAGATCCAGCCTTCGCCGTAGGCATCCTCGTTGATCGTCTCGGGTTTGTCCGCGAGTGCGGCATTGACCTCGACCACCTCGCCGGACACCGGCGCGTAGACGTCCGACGCCGCCTTGACCGACTCGACCACCGCGCTGGCAGTGCCGGCCTGCACGCTGTCGCCGACGGTGGGCAGCTCGACGTAGACGAGATCGCCGAGCAGGCTCTGGGCATGGTCGGAAATGCCGACGCGGATCAGGCCGTCGTCCTCGACGCGGGCCCACTCGTGGGACTTCATGAATTTGAGGTCGCCGGGAATCTCGCTCATGACTTCAATTCCTGTGCAGGTCGCCTGGTCATTCTAACCAAGCGCGTGGGTGAATGCGGCGCATGCGACTGCGGGGTCAGATGCCGGCGCAGGCCCGGCCGTCGCGCACGAAGGGATATTTGACCATGCGCACCGGCAGCTCGCGGCCACGGATGTCGACGCGCACCGCGCCCGGGTCGCCGACCGGGATACGCGCAAAAGCGATCGCCTTGCCCAGCGTCGGCGAGAATGTGCCGGAAAGGATCTCGCCATCGCCTTGTGCCGTCAGCACCTTCTGACCGTGGCGCAGCACGCCCTTGTCATCCAGCACCAGACCGACCAGCTGCCGCAGCACACCGGCGGCCTGCTGCGCCTCGAGCATGGCGCGCCCGGTGAAATCGCGGCCGGCGTCCAGCGCCACCGTCCAGGCCAGCCCTGCCTCGTACGGCGTGACCGTCTCATCCATGTCCTGGCCGTAGAGGTTCATGCCGGCCTCGAGACGCAGGGTGTCACGCGCGCCCAGCCCGGCGGGAGCGACCCCGGCCTCGCGCAGGCGGTTCCAGAACGTCACCGCCTCGGCCTCGGGCACCATGATCTCGAAACCGTCTTCGCCGGTATAGCCGGTGCGGGCGATGAACATGCCGTCGCCCTCGCAGGCGGCGAACTTGCCCAGCGCCTCGGCACGCGTGCGCGATGCGGGTGTGAGCAGCGCCAGCACCCGGGCGCGGGCTTGCGGACCCTGTACCGCGATCATCGCCAGATCGCGGCGCTCGCTGATGCTGACGCCGAACGCCGCCGCCTGCGCGGAGATCCAGACCAGATCCTTGTCGCGGGTCGCGGCGTTGACCACGATGCGGAAGAAGTCCTCGCCGAGGTAATAGACGATCAGGTCATCGATCACCCCGCCCTCGGGATTGAGCATGCAGGTGTACAGCGCCTTGCCCGAAACCTTCAGCTTGTCGACGCTGTTGGCGACCAGCCGGCGCAGCAACGGCCGCACGGCGGCGCCACGCAGATCGACCACGGTCATGTGCGAGACGTCGAACATGCCGGCGTCGCGACGCACGGCGTGATGCTCTTCGATCTGCGAGCCGTAGTTGAGCGGCATGTCCCAGCCGCCGAAGTCGACCATCTTCGCGCCCAGGGCGCGGTGGGTGGCGTTGAGGATCGTGCACTTGCTCATGGGCGGGTCCGCGACGGCAAAGCTGGCATTATCCGCTGCGCGAGCGTAGTCACCAAGCGCGCCTGCAGGCGTCGGCCTGACGACGGGCCGGCCGCATCTGCACGTCATGGCAACGGGCCAGCTGGTAGCCTTGTGCGCATGGACCAGACAGGCGCCCAAGGCCGCGTCGAGCTGTCTGCTGCATCGGATGGCACCGCCACGGTGCGCATCACGGGCGCCTGGACGCTGCCGCACTTCGCCGCGATCGAACGCTCGATGCAGCCGGTCAAGGCCGCGCTGCCCACGCAGGCCCGGCTGGACCTCGACGGCTTGAGCGCACTCGACACCGCCGGCGCCGGCCTGCTCAGCGTGCTGCTGGGGCCGGAGCGACTGCGCACGATGCTGGATGCCCTGCCCGGCCTCGCCCCGGAGCGCCGCGCCCTGCTCGACACCGTCGCCTGCGCGGTGCACGACATCTTCGCGCATCCGCCGCCGACGCCCAGCAATTACGGCTTCATCGACCTGCTGGCGCAGATCGGACGCGCCGTACTGGCGATCTGGTGCCAGTCGCGCCTGTTGCTCGGCTTCGTCGGTCTGACCCTGGAAACCCTCGCGCGCAGCCTGCTGCATCCGCGGCGCTGGCGCGTCGCCGCGCTGGTGACACAGATCCAGCAGACGACGCTGGACGCGCTGCCGATCGTGTCGCTGCTGTCGTTCATGGTCGGTGCGGTGATCGCCTTCCTCGGCGCGACCGTGCTCAAGGACTACGGCGCCAGCGTGTTCACCGTGGATCTGGTCTCGTTCGCGTTTCTGCGCGAATTCGGCGTGCTGCTGGCGGCGATCCTGCTGGCCGGGCGCACCGCCAGTGCGTTCACGGCCCAACTCGGCGCGATGCAGGCGCACGAGGAAATCGACGCGATCCGCACGCTGGGACTGGACCCGATCGAGGTGCTGGTGCTGCCGCGCGTGCTGGCGCTGGTGCTGGGCCTGCCGATGCTGACCTTCGTCGCCATGCTGGCCGGCATCGGCGGTGGCGCGCTGGTGTGCGTGCTGGCGATCGGCATCCCGCCGGCGATGTTCCTGTCGTTGTTCCATGCCGACACCCCGTTGCGCTATTTCTGGGTGGGCATGAGCAAGGCGCCGGTGCTGGCCTTCCTGATCGCGATCATCGGCTGCCTCGAGGGCTTCAAGGTCACCGGCAGCGCCGAGTCGGTGGGCGAGCGCACCACGTCCAGTGTGGTGCAGGCGATCTTCGTGGTGATCCTGGTCGACGCGCTGGCCGCGCTGTTCTTCATGGAGATGGGCTGGTGAACGCGAGGGCCGCCGCAGCCACGCCCGACGCCGTGCCGGTGGTCACGGTGCAGGATCTGACCACGCGCTTCGGCACGCAGGTGGTGCACGAGCATCTCGATCTCGACGTGCCGCGCGGCGTGATCCTCGGCGTGGTCGGCGGCTCCGGCACCGGTAAATCGGTGCTGCTGCGCACGATCATCGGCCTGCGCCGGCCCGAGGCCGGCCGCGTCCACCTGCTTGACGAGGATCTGTACGCCGTTTCCGCGACGCGACGGATTGCCGTCGAGCGCCGCATCGGCGTGCTGTTCCAGGACGGCGCGCTGTTCTCCTCGATGACCGTGGTCGAGAACATTTGCGTGCCGCTGCTGGAACACACCGCACTCGGCCTGCGCGACGCGCGCCGGTTGGCGACGCTGAAGATCGCCCTGGCCGGACTGCCTCAGGATGCGCGCGACAAATATCCCTCCGAACTCTCCGGAGGCATGCGCAAACGCGCCGCGCTGGCACGTGCGCTGGCGCTGGACCCCGAGATCCTGTTTCTCGACGAGCCGACCTCGGGGCTGGATCCGATCACCGCCGCCGGTTTCGACCGTCTGCTGCGCACGCTGCGTGACGCGCTGGGCCTGACGGTCTACATGAACACCCACGATCTCGATTCGATCCACGCCGTCTGCGACCGCGTCGCCGTGCTGGCCGACCGCCGCGTGCTGGTCATCGCCGACCTGGCCACCGTCGAGCGCTACGATCATCCCTGGGTGCAGGATTATTTCCGCGGCCCGCGCGGCCGCACCGCCGGCGCGGCCTACGCCGACGCCGCCCTGGAGGCCTGAGATGGAAACCCGCGCGCATCACGTCCTGATCGGTGCCTTCACCCTGGTGGTGGTGCTGGCCGGGCTGCTGTTCGCGCTGTGGCTGGGCAAGTCCAGCGTCGATCACGCCTACAGCTACTACGACGTGGTCTTCAACGAATCGGTCACCGGCCTGTCCAAGGGCGGCATGGTGCAATACAACGGCATCAAGGTCGGTCAGGTCGCCGAGCTGAAGCTTGACCCGCGCGATCCGCGCAAGGTGATCGCGCGCATCCAGGTCGAGGGGGACACGCCGGTCAAGCGGGATACCCACGCCAGACTCGGCCTGCTGGGCCTGACCGGCATCGCCTTCATCCAGCTCAGCGGCGGCTCGCCCGACAGTCCGCCGCTGCTCTCCAGTGACGACGAACACGTGCCGGTGATCATTGCCGACAACTCCGAACTGTCCAAGCTGCTCAATTCCAGCGCGGACATCGCCACCAGCGCCAACGAGATCCTGCAGCGCATCGAAACCCTGCTGTCCGCGCAGAACGTGGCTCGCATCAGCGCCACCCTCAAGCATCTCGATGAAACCACATCGGCGATCGCCGGCGAGCGCACGCAGATGCAGCAGGCGATCGTGCAGCTCGCCGCCTCCAGTGCCAAGCTCAACGACGCGCTGACCAAGATCAATCATCTCGCCGGCAGTACCGACGCGCTGGTCAACGACCAGGGCCGCGCCACGCTCGACAGCGCGCGCGCCAGCCTGGCCTCGTTCCAGCAGATGAGCGCCCAGCTGCAGTCGCTGATCGCGGAGAATCGCGGCGCCCTGGCCGCCGGCAGCCAGGGCGCGGCCGAACTCGGCCCGACGCTGCGCCAGCTGCAGGAGACGCTGCGCAGCATCGACGCGCTCAGCGAGCGTCTGCAGCACGCCCCCGCGGCCTACCTGCTCGGTCGCGATGCCCCCAAGGAGTACCAGCCGCGATGAAACGCCTGCCCCTGCTGCTCGTGACGCTGCTGAGCGGCTGCGCCTCGCTGATCGCGCCGCCCGGCCACGAAGACGTGTTCCTGCTGCCCGCAACGCCTGCTCCGACGCAGAGGGCAACAACCCTACCGCTGCCGTGGTCGCTGACGCTGACGACGCCGTCCGCGTCCGGGCCGCTGGCCAGTCGCGCGCTGCTGGTCAGCCCGCAGCCGGATCTGGTGCAGGTGTATGCGGGCGCACGCTGGGCCGAGCCGCCACCGACGCTGTTGCGGCAACGCCTGGTTGCCGCATTTGCCGCCGACGGACGCGTGCCGCGCGTGGTGCCGGACAGCGTCGGCGCGCTGACGCGCTACACGCTGAGCAGCGATCTCGACGATTTTCGTGTGCTCGTCAGCGGCGGACAGGCGCGGGTACGCGTCGTGCTGACCGTGCGCCTGCTCGACAACCATACCCGCCAGCTGCTGGCGCAGCGTTCCTTCGCGATCGAGGAGGCCGCCGCCGGCCGCAACGCGACGCAGGTGGTCGCGGCCTTCGGCGCAGCCTGCGACCGCCTGGCGCCGCAGGTGGTGGACTGGACGATCGCCAATGCGACATCGCCTCCGGTCGCTGCACGCTGACTCGCTGCCGCGGCCTGCTGTGCAGGCGTGAGATCGCCGCGCCACGCACTCCGGATCAGAGGTTGTAGCCGCGCTCATCGTGCAGGGCCAGATCGAGGCCCTCGGTCTCGGCCTCGGCGCCGACGCGCAATGGCACGCTGCGACTGACCAGCCACAGCAGCGCCGCGCTCATTCTCGGGGCGCGGCGTGGTCTTATCACTGGCCCGGTCGGCGATGCCGAACCGACGCCCGATGCGTTCAAGGGCGCGCGCGGCGAATGCACCGGAACGTCAGGTTGATCCGCGGCGCGATCGTCGCGCGCGTCTTTGGCAGATCGTGACGATAAAGTCGCTGGGTCGCGCCGGCCATCAGCAACAGGCTGCCATGCGCGAGATCGAGCGACAGACCCGCGCCACTGCCATCGCGCGCGCGCAAACGGAAGCGGCGCACACCGCCCAGACTGATGCTTGCGATCAGCGGCTCGGATCCCAGTTCGGGCTCGTCGTCGCTGTGCCAGCCCATCGAGTCACGGCCGTCACGGTAGAGATTGGCCAGCACGCTGTTGAAGCACGCGCTGCAGGCGATTTCCAGGCGTGCGCGCAGGATCGCCAACGCCGGCGGCCACGGCCGCGGGTCGAAGCACACACGCGAATAGGTATAGGCCGCACCGGGATCGCCGATCCAGCACGACAGTCGCGGCGCGTCGATCTCGCGCCCGAACAGACGCAGACGATGCCGCTCCCAGGGGATGGTCGCCGTCAGCGCGGCGAACAGGGCGTCGGCTTCGGCAGCCGGCAGCCAGTCCGCCCGATAACGCAACTGCGCTCCGGGCAGCGGCAGCGTCGCGGCAACCAGGGTCGCGGCGGCCGACGGGCTCATGCTGATGCTGGCGCACGGTCAGCGCGCGGCCCCGCGACCGGGCGCCCGCTGCGCCTGCAGGGAGTCATGGCTGGGGTCCGTTCCACGGCGCTCACGGGACGAGCTTCGCCGCCAGGATGTGAACATCACGCACGCGATGGCTTTTCATCTGCACAGGCGCCGCGGCCGTCCCTGCCACCGCGAATGCGGCGACAGGGGCGGCAGAAGAGGAGGAGTCGGCCCGTAAGCCGGGTTCTGTTCTAGACAGTCATTCCTCTAGGCCCGCCGTCACCGACGGGCTCCAGCAGCCAACCCGGGAGCGACGCGGGCCACGTCATGGCTCCCCTATTTGGCCTTGCTCCAGGTGGGGTTTGCCGTGCCGCGTGGCGTTGTCCCCACGCGCGGTGCGCTCTTACCGCACCGTTTCACCCTTGCCTGATCCCCTTGCGGGGCCATCGGCGGTCTGTTTTCTGTTGCACTGTCCGTCGGCTCGCGCCGCCCAGGCGTTACCTGGCACCCTGCCCTGCGGAGCCCGGACTTTCCTCGCCGCTTGCGCGCCGCGACTGCCCGGCCGACTCCGCCGACGATTCTACGCGAGTGCGCGCCATGCCGCTGGCCGGCGTCAGCCGCCGCCGACGGCGTGGATGATCTCGACGCGATCGCCTTCCGCAAGGACGCGTTGGGCGTGCTGACCACGCGGCACGATCTCGCGGTTGACCTCGACCGCCACCCGGCGCTGCGCATGGCCGGTCACAGCCAGCAGCGCGGCCAGGGTGGCACCGGCGGCGCAATCACGGGGCTGACCATTGAGGATGATCCGCATCGGACTATTCTAGTGGCCTGTAACGGATGAAGCGGAAGGGGGATCGCGAAGGGATGGCTGTGTTGGGCGCTGCTCCGAAGCGAGGCCCATAGCCGTCGCTATGGGCCGAGTGAGGGGTCAGCCCGGCGCGGCCAGACCGAGTGAGCTGCTTTCGATTTCTCCGTTGCGGACCACTAGCCAGCAGGTGCGTGCGGGGCGCACCGAAGGGGGTGCCGTGGATGCGAGTCAATCGGTCACACTGAGCGGGCGCGTGCTGGAGGGGACCGTCGCGGAGACGGCGTGGCCGCGCGTCGCTGCACTGCTGCACATGAGCGGCGAGGATTTCGCCGCACGCGTGCAGCCGCGCCTGCCGCTGACGCTGAAAGCGACCACGGTGGAATCCGCGCAACGCCAGCAACAGGTGCTGCGGCAGATCGGCATCGAAGCCGTCGCACTCTCCGCGGGCGGTCCGTGCGCGCTGCTGCGCAACGGCGTGGCCGTGTTCGGTCCGGTCAGTTCGGCGTGGTTGCGGCATGCGCTGGATACCGGCGAGGTCAATCCCGGCGCCGAGGTGCGCAGTGACGATGCATCGGAGTGGCAGCGTGCCGACGTCTGGCTGGCGGCCGGCGGAGTGCGGCTTGATCTCGACGACGCGCCTGCAACGAGTGCGCAGGGTCCCACGGGAGGAACCGCCACTCTGGCCATCGCAGAACCTGCCCCTGCGGACGGCATCCCGTTGGCAGCTGCCGACCAACCGACTCACCAGGCAACACCGCCCCCGCGGGCTGGCTTCTGGCGACGACTCGCAGCGCGGTTGATCAACGCGCGCTGATCACCCGCGCCGTCGCCTACGCCCTGTTGATCCGGGATGCGAGCCGTCGCGCATCCTGTCCGACTGTTCGCCGAACAGCCCATCCATGGGCTGCTCTGTTGATCCGGCCGTTCACACCGTTCAACGGCCGGATCAATAACGGGTGATCTGTGCGCGTCAGTTGTCGCGCACGCCGCCACCGCCGTGATGTTCGGCCGGCCGCGCTGTGGAACGCGCGGGCGCGGCGCGCGACGCAGGCGCAGGACGGTAGGCCGGCTGCGGTCGATACGCCGGCGGCGGGGCGTAGGCCGGTTCGGGACGGTAAGCCGGCTGTGGCCGATACGCCGGCTGCGGGGCGTAGGCCGGTTCAGGACGGTAGGCCGGCTGTGGCCGATACGCCGGTTGCCGAGCGTAGGCCGGTTCGGACCGATAAGCCGGCGACGGGCGTGGCGACGGCGGCCGCCCGTTGTCCATATTCCCTGAGGCCGGCCGGTAAACCGGCACGCGCGGATACGACGACCCGGACCGCGGTGCCGACGGAGGTGCCGCATCGCGCGCCTGCGGCCGGTAACTCGGCGACGGATTGCCGCGCCATTGTGACGGTGCAGGACGATCCGCTTGCATCGCCGCACGCCCATAGCCCGCAGGCTGCTGCGAGGGTGGCGCTGACGGCCTGCCGCTGATCTGACTGGGTGCTCGCTGTTGTATGCGTCCCGACTGCCAGGCATGCGGTGCCCAGCGTGCCGACGGCACTGCTCCCGCCGGCAGGGCGGTGTCGCGCGGCGACGGGCCACCCGGACGCCCCGTGATCCGCTCGATCGGTTGCAGGCGCTGCGGTTGCGGCAACGTGCCCGGTTCGCCACGGACCGGTGATGACGGGCGCACGGCATGGGCCATCACCGGGCCGCCCAGCACGCGCACATTGCTCGCGACATGATCTTGCGGCCGCAATGCGACCGGTTCACCCGGGCGCGCGCCGCCGCGACCCGCAGCGGAGGTGCCGCCCATGGGCAAGCCGGCGTGGAATGCAGGCGGCGCTCGATGTGCCAGC
Organism: Rhodanobacteraceae bacterium; assembly: GCA_035534135.1. Taxonomy (GTDB): domain Bacteria; phylum Pseudomonadota; class Gammaproteobacteria; order Xanthomonadales; family Rhodanobacteraceae; genus Metallibacterium. The sequence goes on from DATLSL010000153.1 coordinate 13,158, forward strand.
ACCTGGCGCTCGAACAACCCCTGCGGCACCCGCGGCGCGGGATGGCCCGCGGCGCCGATCAGGCTCACCGGCAGCGGCCGCGGCGGCGACATCTGCCGCAGCGAGCCGCGGTCGGCCGTGCTCAGCGGGCGACCGCCGCCCAGCGTGTGGCCGGCCACCGGCCGCGCGCCGACGAACACGTCGTGCGGCACTACGGTCAGCCCGCGTGACGGAATCGGCCGATCGCCGTGCCCAAAGCCCGGGCCGGCATGCGGCGGACGGCCGTGGCGATAATCTTCGTAGTCACGATTGACCCGCTGGATGACCGTCTGATTGACGATCCGGATATTGGTGATGTTGACCTGCTGGAAGTAGCGCGGGCCACCGTAATACCAGGGCCGGTAGATATCGTCGGGCCCCAGCGGATACCAGCCGATCGGCGGACCTCCGATACTGACGCCGACACTCCAGCCACCACCGCCGACGAATGCCACCAGCGCCGGCGCGTAGCATGGCCGCACGAACTGCGGCCCCGGCAGCCAGCCCCAGGCATCATCGGCCCATACCCAGCGACCGTAGTGGAAAGGCGCGAAGCCCCACGGCGCATCGTCCACCCAGGTCCAGCCCCAGGGCGCGACATACGCCCAGTTGCCGTCACGGTAGGGCGCCCAGCCCGTCGGCACGTCGCGTGGGTACCACACCGTCCCGTAGTTGCCGACGCTCTGCCAGTTGCCGTACTCGTCGAGATCGGCGGCACCGATCACGCCCTCGGGGACATAGCGATCGGCCAGCGCGCGGTCGAGCCGGCGGTCGCGGGTGAAGCACCAGCGATCGAAGCTGTCTTCCTGCGGCACGCCGAAGGTCTGGACGCTGGCCAGCGAGCTGTCCTCGAAGCGATAGCTCTGCCCCGCGTAGAGCGTCTGCTCGGCCTGGTCGCGGCCATAGACCTGCGCCTCACCGCGATAGACCGTCACCTGGGTGCCGTGGCCACCGGGGCCGATGTCGATGCGGAACTCGCCGGTGTGGTCGGTGACGAACGCCAGCGTAGGCGTGTCGATTTCGTAGCTCTGCCCCTGATACAGACGGCGCACGCGCAAATTGAGCGTGCCCTGGGTCAGCTGCACCTGGGCGTGGTTGTTGCCGAGGTCGAGAAAGCTGAAGCCGCTGTCACCGTCGAGGCGGATCTCGGCGCCGCCCATCTCCAGTTCGGCGCGGGCGTCGCTTGAAACCCACAGGCGGTCGCCGGTGGTCAGCGGG